>JAKJBU010000021.1 GCA_022706825.1 Bacillota bacterium | reverse complement strand
TATCACTACTCCCGCCGCATGGGTGGAACTGTGGCGTGGCATTCCCTCCACTGCTTTGGACATATCTATAAGCTGTCTTGCCATTTCATCCTCTGAATAAAGCCCCTTAAGCTCCGGATTGCTTCCCAGTGCCTTTTCTATAGTCATTCCTATCTCAAAGGGGATTTTTTTTGCAATCATATCTACCTGGGCATACGGAATGTTCAGTGCTCTGCCCACATCCCTTATAGCGGCTCTTGCAGCCATGGTGCCGAAGGTGATTATTTGAGCCACCCTGTCCTTACCGTATTTTGACACAACATAGTCAATAACCTCCTGACGCCTTTCATAGCAGAAGTCCACATCAAAATCCGGCATGCTTATCCTCTCAGGGTTTAAGAATCTTTCAAATATCAGATTGTATTTGATAGGATCGATATTGGTTATTCCGAGGCAGTAGGCAACAAGGCTTCCGGCTCCCGAACCCCTTCCGGGCCCTACCATTATCCCGTTGTCCCTTGCAAATTTTACATAATCCCAAACAATAAGATAGTAATCGGAATATCCCATTCTGGTTATTACCGACAGCTCATATTCCGCCCGCTCTTTGAGTTCATCCGTCAATTCGGCGTATCTTTTCGCCAAACCGTCATAACAGAGCTTTCTGATATAAGTATCCGAGGTATAGCCTTCGGGAACATCAAAAGCCGGAAGATGCACCTGTCCGAAATTGAATTCCAGGCTGCACATTTCCGCTATTTTCGCTGTGTTCTCCAGGGCATCGGGAACGTATTTGAAAAGCTCGTACATTTCCTCGGAAGATTTTAAATAAAACTCCTGGCCCTGAAATTTGAGCCTGTCTTCCTCAAGAATAGTTTTGCCTGTTTGAATACAAAGCAAAATATCCTGTGCCGCGGCATCCTCCTTGTCCACATAGTGCACATCGTTTGTAGCAATCAAAGGTATCCCCGTCTCCCGGGACATTCTTACAACCTCTTGATTAACCAGTGACTGCTCCTTTATGCCGTGATCCTGAAGCTCCAGATAAAAATTCCCCTGGCCAAAAATCTCATTGTATGACAATGCCGCTCTTTTTGCGGCCTCGTAGTTACCGTCAATTATATGGCCTGGTATCGCTCCTGCGAGACAGGCGCTCAATGCAATCAACCCTTTGGAATACTTGCGGAGTACTTCCATATCTACTCTCGGCTTATAGTAAAAACCCTCCGTGAAGCCCAAGGAAACTAACTTTATCAGATTATTGTAGCCTTCTTCATTCTTTGCCAAAAGCACAAGGTGATACTGGCTGCCGTCCAGCTTGGGATCCCTGTCGCACATTGTTCTTGCGGCGACATATACCTCACAGCCGATTAACGGTTTGATTCCATATTTTTTTGCCTGCTTGTAAAACTCCATCACACCGTACATAACGCCGTGATCAGTTACCGCTATTGATTCCATGCCCAGTTCCTTCGCTCTGGCCACAAGCTTTTCAACTCTGCCCGCTCCGTCCAAAAGGCTGTATTCCGTATGCACATGGAGATGCACAAAGTTCTTCATAAGTATTTCTCCCCTGTGGTACGAGTACCACCTATCTTAATTTTTTGTCCAGCTTTTCCTTTAATTCTTCATAACCCGGTTTGCCCAGCAATGCAAACATATTCTTTTTATATTCCTCAACCCCGGGCTGATCAAAGGGATTGACGCCAAGCAGATACCCGCTTATACCACATGCCTTTTCAAAGAAATAAACCATTTTCCCGAAATAATACTCGCTGATTTCGGGAATTTTGAGTACATTTATCGGTACTCCTCCGTCCATATGGGCAAGCATTGTACCCTGAAACGCCTTTTTATTCACAAAATCCATCGTCTTTCCGCTGATAAAATTCAAACCGTCCAGGTTTTCTTCATCATTTATTATCTCTACTTCAAATCTGGGCTTTTCTATATTAAGGATGGTCTCAAACATATTTCTGCTGCCGTCCTGAAGGAATTGCCCCAGGGAGTGCAGATCGGTAGAAAAGCTCATTGATGCGGGAAATATCCCTTTCCCGTCCTTTCCTTCGCTTTCGCCGAACAACTGCTTCCACCACTCGGCAAAGAATTGCAGGGAAGGCTCATAGTTTATCAGGACTTCAATAGCCTTGCCCTTTCCGGCAAGTATGCTTCTCACCGCCGCATAACGGTAACACTGGTTTTTATCCAGTTCCGGCTCATTGTATTCATCCCAGGCATCCCTTGCACCTTCAAGGATGCTTCTTATATCAATCCCTGCCGCTGCTATTGGAAGAAGCCCTACGGGAGTAAGCACCGAGTACCTGCCCCCTATATCATCGGCTATAACAAAGGATTCATAGCCTTCTGCATCTGCAAGCCTTTTAAGTGCGCCCCTGGAGGCATCGGTAACGGCATATATCCTTTTAGCCGCTTCCTGCTTTCCGTATTTCGCCTCCAGATATGACTTCACAAACCTGAAGGCAATAGCGGGCTCGGTAGTAGTCCCTGACTTCGATATGACACAGGCGCTTACGCTTTTTCCCTCTATCACTTCCATAAGCTCCTTGAAGTATGTGCCGCTTATATTGTTTCCGAGGAAATATATCTCAGGAGCGTTTCTCTTATCCTTTGGCAGCAGGTTGCGGAAGGAATGCCCCAAAAGCTCAACGGCAGCCCTTGCTCCAAGGTATGAACCCCCTATGCCTATTACCAGCAATACTTCCGAGGAATCCTTTATCCGTCCGGCAGCTTTTATAATCCTTTCAAATTCATCCCTGTCATAGTTTTTCGGATAGTCCGCCCATCCGAGAAAATCATTGCCCGCTCCTGTTTTTTCGTGGAGCATGTAATGGGCAGATTTCACATATTCTCTTAAATAAGATAATTCATGATCCCTTATCATGGAATTGGAACAATCAAATTCAAGCTTTTTCATAACTTCCTCCTTCATTACACGCAGTTCCTGTTAATCCCCAGGAAAGCCGCTCCCAGCAGCCCCGCTTCATTTCCAAGCTGCGCCAATACTATATCCCCGTATTTGATTCCGGATGTAAACAGCATCCCGCCGACTTCCTTTTTCAGCTTATCCGTAAGATAGGCTCCGGCTTTGGATACCCCGCCGCCTATTGCTACTATATCCGGGTCCAGAATATTGAATATATTTATTATTCCTATTGAAAGATACTTTATCATCCTGCCTACAGTCTCAATACCAAGCTGATCCCCTTCCTTCGCCGCATCAAAAATCAACCTGGCATCGATGTTTTCTGTATCCCCCGCCTTATCCAAAATGCTTGACTTAATTTTATCCCTTTCAAGCCTGTTGACTGCATACCTTATCATTGCAGTTGCCGAGGCAAAAGTCTCCAGGCAGCCCATATTGCCGCAGTTGCATCTGTAAAAATTGGACCCTACAATCATATGCCCGAGTTCGGAACCCGCAAAGTGGCTTCCGCTGTATATCTTATGGCCTATTATTATTCCGCTGCCTACACCCGTTCCTATTGTTATCAGCACGGAATTTTCAACACCCTTTGTGGAGCCGAAAAGGCTTTCGGCCAAAGCGGCGGCATTGGCATCGTTTCCCATATATACAGGCTTGTTGAAATGCTCCTTAAGCATAATGCCCAAAGGAACATTCTCCCAGAAAAGATTAGTACAGTATATGACATATCCGCTTTTCTCATTCATCAGCCCGGGGGCACCTATGCCTATGGATTCCATATCGCCTATGCCTGCCCCATAGTCCTTGAGCAGCTTTTCCACCTGCTCCTGCATATCTTTAATTATCAGCCTGTAATCTCTGCCTGCATTAGTAGGAATGGAAGACTGCAGAAGTATCCTTCCCTCCCTGTCCACCAAACCTGCTTTTATCTCAGTACCTCCCAGGTCAATTCCGACAAGCATTGCCGCACCTCCTTGTACAAACGCCATATATGGTTACTGGTACGGACGCCATATATGGCGTCCCTACCCGGATTGTTATATATCATCTATGATTTCACTTATTAAAAGTGCATTATTCTTTGTCAGATCAATCTCAACAGGCACTGTGGGTATCTGCCCCTCTCCATCTGCAAGTATTCTTACAATCGGCCTGTTGGGATATTTCTTGTTCACATCCACTACTATGGCCTTTTCCCCGCTATTTAAAAGTACGCAGGTTCCAGGCGGATATATGGTTATGTGCTCGATAAAACTCCTTACGATATTGTAGTCGAATTGGTGATCTCCCATTCCAATCAAATATTCAACAGCTTCATTTACATTGATCCTCTTCTTGTATACCCTGTCCGAAGTTATGGCATCAAACACATCTGCAACGGATACTATTCTGGCAAACTCGTGTATTTCCTCCCCCCTGAGCCCCAGAGGATAGCCCTCACCATCATACCTCTCATGGTGGGTCAATGCTATATAGCTTGCATAGGTGCTCAGCACATCGCTTCTTTTAAGCAGTTCATAGCCATAGCTTGTATGCTTTTTGACCAGTTCAAACTCCTCTTTCGTAAGGCTTTCGGGTTTATTCAATATCTCATGGGGTATCCTTGTCTTGCCGATGTCATGGAGCATTGCGCCCATTCCAAGCTCTCTGAGCTTTTCTTCATCATATTTCATTGATATGCCTGTAATCAGAGACAATACGCATACGTTAACGCTGTGGCTGAAGGTATACATGTCATTGCTCTTCAAATCCTGCATATTTACCATAGCATCCTTTTCATCCATAAGCTCGTCAATCATTTTGCATACGCTATTCCTGATGGGTTTGACTTCAAGGGAGTATCCGTATCTTAAGCTGTCCATTGCGTTCTTTATGTTTATCCTGGCTTCGAATCTCGTTTCTTCCGATATAACATCCTTAAGTACTATATCACGGCTTATTTCATCATCAATATATACTTCCCAGATACCCAAATCCCTGAACTTTGCAATATAAGAATTCTTCAGTATGATACCGGCATTCAGCAATATATTTCCGTCATTGCTGTACAGAGTCCTGGCAAGAACCATTCCTTCTTTTACCTTATCAACCGGTAATTTTCTCATACATGCATCATCTCCTTACGGCGCAGCAAGAATAATGCTCTGTATTATTCCCTGTGCCTGTCCCTGAGATTTTCCGCTATTTGCTCCAGCTTTCTCAATCTATGGTTTACTCCTGACTTTCCTATTGCAGGGCTCATCATTTCACCCAATTCCTTAAGGGTTGCATCCCTGAATTCCAGCCTCAATTCTGCGACTTCAGCCAAGCCCTCGGGAAGCTTGTTCAATCCTATTGTGTTCTTGATGTATTCAATATTTTCTATCTGTCTTAATGCTGCATTCAGGGTCTTGTCCAGGTTTGCAGTCTCACAGTTCACTATCCTGTTTACATTATTCCGCATTTCCTTGTATATCCTGATGTTCTCCAGCTTCAGCAGAGCATTGTGAGCCCCGATTATGTTCAAAAAGTTCACAATGTTCTCCCCTTCTTTTATATAAACCACAAAGTTGCCTTTCCTCATTACAACCTTTGCACCGAGCTGATAGTGATTCATCAAATCTTTAATATCTTCGGCAAAACTCTCATTATTTGTTACCAATTCAAGGTGATATGTCTTTTCGGGATCGCTTATGGATCCGCTCCCAAGGAAAATTCCTCTGAGATATGCTTTCCTGCAGCAAGCCTTCTTTATCAGATAATGCGGAAGCTTATGATTCAATTTCATACCCTTATCACTTTCCTGCAATATCCCTGTCATCTTGAGTATCTCGTGAGAACCCATGTCAGAATCGATATATAAGGTGTAGTTGTTGTTCTTCTTAAGATGCCTGTTTTTCCTCACAATCACCCTGGTGTTGATATCAAAACAGTTCTTCAGCAGTGAGAACAGCATCCTTGCTATTGAGGCGTTCTCAGTGGAAAGTGTGATTCCTATCCTTTCAACTCCATGTATTTGCAGGGTTCCGGTCATTTTAATAAGTGCTGACAGCAGTGCAAGCTGACAGCACTTATTAGTGACTGCAATCTTAGATATCTCATTTTTTGTTACAGAAGAAAAGGTCATGTTAAACAGCCCCTCTTTATCTTACTATTCCGAACTTATTAAAAGGCCATATTCTGAATACTGCTTTCCCCACAATATTATCACGGCTGACAAAGCCTACCGTATCCGATCGGCTGTCCCTGCTCTGCATTCTGTTATCCCCCATTACAAAGTACTTCTTCTCCGGCACCCTGGACTTGGCAAAGCCGTTATCCCGGGTCGGTGCATCTGTATAATCAGGATTCAGTTCCTTTCCGTCTATATATACTCTGTCATTTCTTATATCAATGACTTCATTGGGAAGCCCTATCGCCCTTTTTATCAGATATTTATCCTCCAGCTCATCCTTAAGTACCACAATATCGCCTCTGGCAGGGTCGCTAATCAGGTAGTTCACCTTTGCTATTACAAGTATTTCCCCCTCATAAAGGGTGGGTTCCATTGATACCTGATTAACCAGTGCTATCTGGAACACATAGGTTTTTAATATAAAGGCAATGACAAATGCCGATAATATCAGTTTTACCCACGATATTACCTCTTTTTTTATATTTTCGTCCAATACTATCTCCCCTTTGTTAATTACTTCTGTTCTTCATTCAGCAGCTTGAATATCTGCTCCGCCAGCTTATTGTAATCATGCCTCAGATACCCGTTCTCAATGTTTACAAAGTCTCCTTCAATGACTTTTATCCCCATATCAGCTATTATATCATAATCAATCAAAACCGGAGAAGCGTCCTCCGTTTTGTATTTTTCCAAAAGGGCTTGGGGGATTTCCCCTGTATTGGCAATGGCATAATCTATCGGAGCCCTGTTCCCATGATAATTGACTGCCTTAATGTGCTCAGAAAGGCTGTACCCTATTGTTTCCCCCTGCTGTGTCATAATATTGCATACATATATCTTCATTGCTTTGGTGCTGTTGATTGCTTCTGCAATACTCTTAACCAAAATATTGGGTATGATACTGGTGTAAAGGCTTCCCGGCCCAAATACAACGGCATCCGCCTCTTGAATCTCCCTTAGGGCTTCCGGCATAGGCATGCAATTGCCCGGCTCCAGAAAGACCTTTCTTATCCTCTTGTTCAAAGCCTGCTGTTTGATGGGTATTTGTGATTCGCCCTTGATAATGGTACCATCTTCAAGCTCTGCATACAGCACCACATCTTCCAGCGTCACCGGCAGAACCTTTCCCGTCACAGCCAATACACTGCTTACTTCCCTGACAGCAGCGTCAAAGCTCCCGTAAATGTCATTCATTGCTGCAATAAAGAGGTTCCCAAAGCTCTGTCCTTTTAATTTACCTTCCCTGAACCTGTATTGCATAAGCTGCTCCATTATCGGTTCGGTATTGGCAAGGGCCACTATGCAGTTTCTGATATCTCCCGGAGGAAGAATTCCCATATCCTCCCTGAGCACTCCCGAGCCTCCGCCGTCATCGGATACAGTGACTATTGCAGTAATATTGGATGTATGTTTCTTCAATCCTCTGAGAAGCACCGAAAGGCCGGTACCTCCGCCTATCGCCACAACCTTCGGACCTCCCGGGATAATCCCCTTCCCATGTAATGAACTCTTTACAGAATTGATTTTCAAAAGTAACCCCCCTCGCTTTGTGTCTGATTTATCTATATCTTTCCTCTTCAATATCCCTATGCTCCACTATAACTCTATGGTTTGCCTCCTTCAGCTTATTGCTCAGCATATTGGCCATGGTAACGGAACGATGCCGCCCGCCCGTACAGCCAATTGAAATTACCAATTGAGATTTCCCCTCTTTAATGAAATGAGGTATCAGAAACTCCAGCATATCGGTTAGTTTATCCATGAATCCTGCTGCTGCAGGCCACTGCATGACATAATTCCTTACCCCGTCATCCGCTCCGCTGAATTTCTTAAGGTCCTCCACATAGTACGGGTTTGGAAGAAACCTTACATCAAATACCATATCGGAGTCCAGGGGTATGCCATACTTGAAGCCAAAGGAAATAATGTTTATTATCAGCCCTTCCGACTTGCCTCCCTCAACAAATAGATGTATTATTTCCTGTTTTAGTTCCGAAGGGCTCATATTCGTCGTATCTATTATATTCGTAGCTTTGGATTTTATTTCCTGAAGCTTTCTTCTTTCGGCTTTTATTCCTTTTATTATCCGGCCTCCCACAGACAGAGGATGCATCCTTCTGGTGGATTTGAACCTCTTTATCAGAGTCTCGTCGGAAGCTTCCAGAAACAATATGTCATAGGTATGGCCTAATTCCTTAAGCTCATCAAGGCGGGCGGGAAGCTGATCCAGGAACTTGCCCACCCTTATATCTATTACTATGGCTGCCTTGTCTATATCACCCTTGCTTTCAGAGCACATTTCAACAAACCTGCCGATCAAGGCAGGAGGCAGATTGTCAACGCAAAAATACCCCAAGTCTTCCAAACACTTTATTGATTGGCTTTTTCCGGCCCCCGATAAACCGGTAACAATTAAGAATTTCATTGACATACCTCCTGGATTATTTTACGGCATTTATAATCTGATCACAGGTTAAGCCGGCTTCCGCGGCAATATTCAGTCCATTTTGCAGATTACCCACATCCTCCGGAGCATGGGCGTCGCTGTTAATTACAAACCTTGCCCCTTCTTCCGCTGCCGCAATAACATGCTTTGCTTTCATATAACTGCTGTGGGAATTTATTTCGAGAGCGGTGCCTGTCTTGGCGGCTTCTCTTGCAATAAGAGAAATATCAAGCGGAATGCGGGTTCCGGGATGTGTTATTATATCTATTTTATGCTTTCTTATTGCCCTAATCATTGATTCGGTGTTTGCTTCCTTAATTCCTTCCGTACCTAGATGAAATATCTTCGACAAGTAGTTTCTGCCATAGATATTCACAGCATCTCCGGCTGTCTTTGGCAATACCATCATATGAAAGCCCACCAGAAGTATATCAAGGTATTTGCGTATACTGTCATCCATGTCAATATCCCCGGCGGTGCTTATGATATTGCACTCCATACCCATGAGCACCTTTATGCCCTCTGTATTGTAATTTATCCTGTCTATTTCGTCCCTCATTTTTGCAATATCCTTGATTCTGACGCCATAGGCAAAATGCCTTATTCCGTGGTCTGTAACTGCAATCTCAGAAAGCCCCTTTTCCCTCGCCGCCGTTACATTGTCCAGTATACTTCCCGTACCGTGGCTGTATACCGTATGGGTATGATAATCTGCAAAAAGCTTTATCAAGTGCTTCACCTCTGATATTAATAATATCATTATTATTGTCAAATTGCCATTATAGGATACGAGGGCTCCGGGCTTGAGATAATAGGACAGTTTTTGGAGTTTAAAAAGCATCTGTGCATAAGTCGAAGTATACTTATATAAAAATTGTCAATGACTCTTATAAGCTGAACCTTAGAAACAGTCGTATGCGAGGCATGGAGGCCGAGCAAGCTGTCACGGTCACGGATGGCCTTTGACAGCGCTAGACTTTTCTTAGGTTCAGTGAATTAGAAGTCATCAATTTTTATATAGTTATACGAGGTTATGCACAGATGCTATTAAACTCCCTAAAACTCTCCTAATATCTTAACCTCAGGCTCAAGCATCACATTGAACTTTTCAAATACCGTCTTCTGCACATGCCTGATCAGGTCATACACATCCTTTGCCGTGGCATCCCCGTTATTCACCACAAAACCGCAGTGGAGGGTTGATACCTGGGCTCCCCCTATAGAAAATCCTCTCAATCCCGCATCTTCTATGAGCTTGCCCGCAAAATACCCCTCAGGCCTCTTGAAGGTACTGCCTGCGCTCGGCAAATGCAGCGGCTGCTTGCTTTTCCTTTTTTCGGCCAGTTCCGCCATTTTGTTGTCTATCTCGTCCTTGTTTCCCTTTTTAAGCCTTATACAGCATCTCAGAACTATGTGCTTTCCCGGTTCTATAATGCTCTTCCTGTACATAAATTTCATTTCATCGTTTTTCAGTCTCTTTAAATTAAGATCCTGATCCAGCACCTCAACCCACTCAACAATATCCTTCATTTCTCCGCCGTAGGCTCCGGCATTCATTGTCACTGCTCCTCCGAGAGATCCGGGAATGCCGCTTGCAAACTCCATTCCCGTAAGGCCTTCCCTGCCAGCCATTTTGGATAATGTTGAAAGCAGAACACCTGATTCTGCTGTGATTATATCATTATTAATACTGACGCTTCCGAACTTCTCTCCGATTTTGACTACCGCCCCTCTCAGTCCTTTGTCGGATACCAGGAGGTTGCTTCCGTTGCCCATTATATAGTATGATACACATTGCTCTTTAAGGTCTTTAATTGCCTTTACCAGTTCCGCCATGTCATCCGGTTCAATAAATATATCCGCAGGCCCTCCCACCTTGAAGGAGGTATGATTTTTCATAGGCTCATTATATAGTATCTGCATTGCTGCCATATCCCCTTTCAGTTTTCACTGTTCCTCCGCGCTTCTTATAATTCCCATGGGTGTCTGCTCGCAGCATTGCCCCAGCGGATTATCCCTTAATATACCTGCGAGGGCCTTCCTGTCAAGGGATGGTTTTGAAGTTCCCAGTATATTCCCGCCCAAATCATTAATATCTACTATTGCGACCTCCGCTTTTATGCTGTCGCTGATGCTTTTTGCCACCTGATCCGGGTTCTCGGGCCCCAGTACAACATATCTGTTATACGGAGGCAGAGTGTTTGGAGTAGGCCCGTCTATGGAAGAAGCCTTATAACCGGCTATTCTGTAGAAATCTCCCTTACGTCCGAACAGCTTTCCGAAAAAACTCACAACAGCTGCAAAAAGTATTCTCAGCACCCCGCATTCCCTTAATGCCATTTCCATGGTCTCAGGTATTCCCAGGCCTATTCCTGAAGGAGTTTTTGTAACGTATTTGGACAGCAGCCTTGCCAGGGGCCTCGGCTTTATTTCTTCCAGCGGATAGGCTCTCCCCTGGGTTATTGCCACAGCCTTTTCGCTTATAAATACTATATCATTCTCCTTCACTATTTCCCGGGCATACATACTGACAACATCGACAATGCTGTCATCCTTTGTTATGACATGGGTCTTTACAGGTATTCGCAAATATTTTTTCCCATTGTATTCTATTATCGGCTGTTTTTCCTTCCTGGTACTTTTAACCTCAGTCATACAATCTCCTCCATTTGGTTTGTTTCTTATGTGAAATTTGTCCATATTTTTACAGTATTATTCAACGGGTATTTCATATTATGGGGCAGCGCTTCCCGCCTCTGCAGCCACACCCTGCTTTCTCCGCTGTTCTATCAGCTTTTCCGCTTCCTTAACAGCCTGCTCCGGACTTATATTCCCCTGCACCGCTTCCTTTATTCTTGTCTGCAGAATAAGGTCGATTTCACTCCAGTTGTCCGCCTTGGGAAGGTGTTCCGCAAAATATAAGTTCTGCTGTATAGTATACATCTCTTTGTCATTTTCGTACAGATATTTACCTGATTTTCTGACGGGAAAGTAACCTAAATACTCCAACTCCTTTTGTGCTTCTTTGGAGGTGATGAATTTGATGAAATCAATGCATACCTTCTTCTTGGCGGCATCCTTCTGCTTGAAAACGGCATAAGAACACACAGTTGAACTTAATGACAGAGGCACATCCGACTTTCCTGTCGGAAACTTGGCCACAGCAAAGTTAATTCCGTTGTTTCCCTGGATATTCCGCAGCAGCGGCACCGTCCATGATCCTCCTATGTATACTGCCGTCTTCCCATTCAAGAAAGCGGACCATGCCTGATTTTCATTCATGGCTCCGAAGTCCGGGTGGGCGACTTTGTATTTATGCTTAAGATCACACAGCTTTGTCAGGCCTGATACAGCTTCGGGAGTATTGAAGATATATCTGCCTGTTGTATCGTCAATTATCTGTGCTCCGTCACACATTATGATTCCGAAGGTATTGTAATAACCCGGCCCGATAAAGGAGTTGAAACCGTATATCCCATTATATGTAAGCTGTTTCAATGCTTCAACAAACTGCTCGTAGGTCCATTCCCCGTTCTCCGGCAGGCTGACATTTCTTTCACTGAAGATGTCGGTATTGAGAAGCATTGTATAGCCTGTCATCATCCATGGTATTCCATAGGTCTTCCCGTTGTACATCGCTGTATCAAGTATGCTGTCAATGAAGTCTGCCCTTTCCTCCAAGCTGATATATCCGTCCAATTCCTCCAGATACCCTCCGGAGATGAAGAAATAATCGCTGCCTATGGGTGCAATATCCGGATTCGCTCCTATTTTGGCCGCTGCTTTCAGAAAGCCCGGGCCTTCATTCCAATCAAGCTCTCTTAACTCAATATATACTCCTGGGTTCTGTTTTTCAAACTGCCTTATTTTGCTTTTGATCCAGCTGAACCGTGTTCCGCTTCTGATATCCAGGCGCGGGTAATCCCACAGGGTTATTACCCCTGTCCACTCTGTTTTCTCATGAACCGGCTCCAGGCTTTTCTTGTAGTCCTCCTTCACATGCTCTAATAATACAGGCCCCGAAAATATATAAAGAGTCATAATCGCACATAAAAAAAGAGTAAATGCTTTCCTAAGGGTCATTAGTATCCCTCCATACCGGCTTTTACTCTATGTATATTCACTTATACCGCCCAGGTATTCCTCACCGTCAAAGTACCGTATTACACGGAACCCACCGGTTTCGTACCGATCCATTCTGAACTAGAGACTTACTTTCCTACCCTTCTTGTTCAGATAGTCAATAAGCTTCAAGGGGTCGGTATTTATCACCAGAGCCTCAGGCATTTCCAGTTCCTCAAATATCTCTTCAATCTTGTTGAACTTTCCTACATCACAGCAGATATGGCAGTCGCTTCCCGCAGCCAGTACCACACCCGTCTCCTTTGCTTTAGCCGTTATAATCCTGCAATTCTCATCGCTTCCCTTGCGGCTTCCCAAAAAGGAGCTGTTGTTTATTTCTATCAGTGTCCCCGTATCCTTGGCACACTGTAGGAGCCTGTCTATGTCAATGGGATAATAAGGGTTCCCCGGATGGGCTATGATATCCACATAAGGGTTGGACATTGCCCCCACCAGCGCCCTTGTATTCTCTTCCACAGTTCCGGAATCGATGCAGACTTCATGGAGAGAAGCAATGACTATGTCCAATTTTTTCAAATACCTCTCAGGTACGTCAAGCCCTCCGTCAAAATCCGTTATGTTGGCTTCTACGCCCTTCAGCACCCTTACTCCCTTGATATATTCAGGTATAACCCTCAAATTTCCTAAATGGAATAAATTAGGTCCTCCCGGCATTGCCGGCCCGTGGTCTGTCATTGCTATTAACTTCAAGCCCAAATCTGCCGCTGCTTCGGCAATTTCTTTAATGGTGCTGTAAGCATGGCCGCTTGATAAGGTATGGCAGTGAGTATCAAGTAATAGTTTCAACAAAACACCCTCTTTGTTATTGTTCGTCTTTTTCTGCCTTATAGTCAGGGTTGTACCCCGCCGGTTCATCCGGAATAATAAGCGCGGCGGCTACATAGGCAAATATCCCGGGGAAAAATCCTGTTGCTATTGTAAGGGCAACCCATATAAGCCTGATTATCGTAACATCAATATTGAAATAGTCCTCCAAGCCTCCGCATACCCCTGATATTGTTCTCACAGTTCTGGATTTATATAATTTCTTATACATACTATCTTACCTCCCGGTTTTAATTTGTCAAACATGCTTCAACACTGACAGGCAAGAATTGCCCGGAATGGACATGTTTGATTCTTAGTTTTCATAATATATTACGAAACATTTTCGAAAAAGTTTTATGAATTAAAAAAATTATATACAACTTCCGCAGCTTTCCTGTTCATCCCCTGTACTTTCTCAAGCTCCTCCAGTGATGCCTTTTTGATATTCTTCAAGCTGCCGAAACTCTTCAGCAGTGCTTTTCTTCTGGCAGGCCCTATTCCCGGTATGTCATCCAGAGCAGACTTGACGCTTGTCTTGCTTCTTAGGCTCTTATGATAGCTTATGGCAAACCGGTGTGCCTCTTCCTGGATTGCGGATATCAGCCGAAAAACCTTGGATCCTTTCGGCAGTTCGATTTCCCTGCCATTATATATCAGCCCTCTTGTTCTGTGCTTATCGTCCTTTACCATCCCGCAAACAGGTATATTTATGTTCAACTCCCTGAGAACCGGCAGCACCGCATTGACTTGGCCCACGCCCCCATCCAGCAGTACCATGTCCGGGAACACCGAGAATCTGCCCAGTTCAAAGTCTTTTTCCTCTGCTTCAAGCTCTTCTCTCTCCTTAAGGCCATGAACAAATCTTCTCTCTATAATCTCCCTCATGCTTTCATAATCGTTGGCACCTTCAACGGATTTTATCCTGAATCTTCTGTAGTTCCTATTATTGGGCTTTCCCTGCTCAAAAACTATCATTGAACCGACATTCAATACTCCCTGAATATTTGAAATATCAAAGGCCTCAATCCTTGCAGGTACAGTATTAAGCTCCAGAATATCCTTTAGTTCCCTGCATGCTCCCATTGTTTTCTCGGTGTCATTTTTTTGCTTTTCTATCAGCAGCCTTAAGGTGTCTTCCGCATTCCTGCCTACCATTTCAATAAGCTTTTGCTTTTCTCCTCTCCGGGGAACAACAAGCTTGACCCGGCCTCCCTTTTTATCGCTGAGCCATCTCTCAATAATATTTATCTCGTCAATTTCCTCCTGAAGTATTATTTCTCTGGGTATAAGCGCATCCGATCCGTAGTACTGTTTAATAAAGCTGCTTAATATCTCCTTTGAGTCACTAAGCTTGGTATCCTCAATAAGAAAATGCTCTCTGCCGATAAGCTTTCCTCCCCGCACAAAGAAAACCTGTATACAAGACTCCGATTCGTTTAACGCAAAGGCTATTATATCCTGGTCTATCAATGCTGAAGATATTACTTTCTGCTTTTCCGCAATCTTTATCAGGGAGTTCATATTATCCCTGATTTCAGCCGCCTTCTCAAAATCCAGATTCTCCGCTGCCTGATGCATTTTCTCCTCCAGCTGCTTCAATACCTGCTCCTGTTTGCCTTCGAGCATCATTATTATTGAGTCTATAAGCTCCCTGTACTGTTCCTTGCTTACATTTCCCTGGCACGGGCCTATACATTTCTTTATATGATAGTTGAGGCAGGGCCTTTCCTTTCCTATTGCCCTGCTTATGTTTTTATTGCAATATCTTATGGGAAAAAGCCCTTTCAGGAGGTCAATGGTTCTGTTTACAGCGGTAACATCGGTGTAAGGCCCGAAATACTTTGCTCCGTCCTTCTTTATCTCTCTCACAATAAGAAGCCTGGGATAATCTTCTTTTACTGTAATCTTAATATAGGGATACTGCTTGTCATCCTTAAGCATTACATTATATTTAGGCCGGTGTTTTTTTATCAGGTTACATTCCAGTATAAGGGCTTCCAACTCCGAATCGGTTATTATGTATTCCAGGTCTGTTATCCTCTCAACCATTGCGGCAACCTTGGGATACTGATTCTTTGAGTTTTGGAAATACTGCCTTACCCTGTTCTTCAGGTTTATTGCCTTGCCGATATATATAATCTCATTATATTGGTCACGCATTATATAAACTCCGGGTTTTTCCGGGAGATTTTTCAGTTTGTCTTCCAATGAAATCATCAGTGTATTCCTCCGGTTTTGAATAGTGTATGCTTTTATTATACTACAAGTTTGCTGAAATAAAACGAGGCAAAAAGATGTCCCCCACTTCTACAAGTGGCATGTACCGTTTTCGTTACCCAACAGGTGGTGAGCATATCTCCCGCCTCGTTGAAACGCTCGGGTAGGTTTTTGCAAGTGTGCAAAAACCCTCATTGAAATCTTGTTATAAAAAGGAGCTGCGGGACGTTTCGGGACATGGGGACGTTTCTCCTGTCCCGCTGAAAGCGGGACAGGAGAAACGTCCCCGTGTCCCGCGAAACGTCCCCGTGTCTCTCCCCGTGTCCTCCTATCCCATTATTACCTCAATATCATGAGTCAATTCATCGTTAAACACCGGTATTAAATTGCTTGCGGCAGTCTTTCCGTCTACCCTCACCCTTTTTATCCCTTTGCTGACATGCTCCGGGTTTTTCACGCTTATACTGTATGCTGCATTCCTAAATTTTCTTATAACCTTGAAGCCGTCCCATTCTTCAGGTATGCACGGATCAATTGTAAGCCCTTCAAAGTCAGGCCTTATTCCCAGAATCCATTTTGTAACCGCTTCGTAATTCCATGCGGCTGTTCCGGTCAGCCAGGAATTCTTTGCCTCCCCGGGGTTTTTGGCATCCTTTCCGGCAATCATCTGTGCATATACATAAGGCTCCATCTTGTGAATATCGCTTATATCTTCAACATATGCGGGAGCAATTTTCGAATAGTATTCAAAAGCCCTGCTGCCCCTGCCCATCCTTGTTTCGGCAATCATAATCCACGGATTGTTGTGGCAGAACACCCCTGCGTTTTCCTTCAATCCCGGGGGATAAGAAGATATCTCGCCCAGATTGAGCTTATATTCACTATAGGCTGGATCCTGAAGCACCAAACCATACCCGGTGTTCAGCCTTTCGTGAACCGAGTCCAATGCCTTCAGCGCCATACCGTTTTCCAGCCCTATATCAGCCATTACACAAATGCCCTGGGGTTCGATAAACAATTGTCCTTCTTCATTCTCGGCACTTCCCACTCTATTGCCGAAATAATCATAAGCCCTGAGAAACCAATTTTCGTCGCAGCCATACTTCATAATACTGTCGCGCATTTTATCCACCTGCTCTTCTGTGCCGGATGCTTGAGCATCATATCCCAGAAGCCTGCAGAGCCTTCCGAATTCCCTGCCGGCGTATACAAACAACCCCGCAATGAATACCGATTCGGCTGTCTTTCCATTTCTGTTGCTGCAGGTCTGAAAGGATTCATCCGGGTTTATGGAAAAACAGTTCAAATTCAGGCAGTCATTCCAGTCGGCCCTTCCTATTAACGGCAGTCCGTGGGGCCCCAGGTTTTTCATCGTATATTCAAAAGCCTTCTCCAAATGTTCCTTCAGCGTGCCCAGCTTATTTGCGTCGCAATTGTAGGGCATTTTTTCATCAAGGATTGAATAGTCCCCCGTTTCTTTGATATATGTTATTGTGGATAATATCATCCATAAGGGGTCGTCATTGAACTCTCCGCCTATCTCATTATTTCCTTTTCCTGTAAGAGGCTGGTACTGGTGATACGCCCCTCCGTCCTCAAGCATTGTTCCCGCAAGCTCCAATATTCTTGACCTTGCTTTATCCGGAATCATATGAACGAATCCCAGGATATCCTGATTGGAGTCCCTGAAGCCTATCCCCCTTCCGATTCCGGTTTCAAAGTAGGAAGCGCTTCTGGATAAATTGAAGGTTATCATACATTGGTAGGGATTCCAAATGTTCACCATCCTGTTCAGCTTCTCCTCGCCGCTGAACAGCTGATATCCGGACAACAGCTCATCCCAATACTTCCTTAGTTCCTTGAAGGCTCTTTCCACAGAACTGTCATCCTTATATTTTTCTATAAGCTCATATGCCTTTGACTTGTTTATCCGCCCTTTTGACTCCCATTTTTCGTAATCCCCGTTCTCCCCATAGCCCAGCACGAAAATAAGTGTTGTCTGCTCACCGGGCTTAAGCTTTATTCTGATTTCATGGGAAGCAATGGGATTCCATCCCTCTGCAATGGAATTCCGCGATTTCCCTTCGAGAACTGCCTCAGGCTCATGAAGTCCGTTGTACCGCCCAAGGAAAGAGTCCCTGTCGGTATCAAAGCCGTCAATCTTCCTGTTTACGCTGTAGAAGGAGTAGTGGTTCCTCCTCTCCCTGTAATCAGTCTTATGGAATATTGTGCTTCCCTCCACCTCAATCGCACCGGTACTGAAGGTACGCTGGTAATTGGTCATATCATCGTAAGCATTCCACAAACAGAACTCAATAAAGGAAAACAAAGTGATTTCCTTATCCTCTTCCCCTCTGTTCACCAGACGAAGATGATGCAGCTCAGCATTGTCCTTAAGGGGCACAAAATACAGCACTTCACTTTCAAGCCTATTCTGAAGGCATTTTATTTTTGTGTAACCCAGGCCATGCCTGCACTCGAAGCTCTCAGCATCATTCCTGACCGGCATCCAGGTCAGTGAATAAACCTTTCCCGAGTCATTGACATACAGATACCTTCCCCCATTATCCCACGGAATGCTGTTGTACCTGTATCTGGTAAGCCTTCTGAGCCTTGCATCCTTATAGAAGCAGTAGCCTCCCGCCGTATTTGAAATGAGTGAAAAAAAGCCATCCTGCCCCAAATAATTTATCCAAGGGAAGGGAGTCTTTGGTGTATTTATGACATATTCCCTGTTCAAGTCATCAAAATATCCGAATCTCATCTGTCTTCCTCCGTCAAAAAAAGGTCTCTTCCCATTAAAACTTCAATATTATGCAGCCTGTTGTCCCTGAAGCATGGTAACACATTTCTGAAAAATACTGTTCCATCCACCCATATTGCCCTTATTCCTTTGGAAACACCCTCAGGATTCCTCACTCTTATATCATATATCGAACCTCTAAAGTGCTTTCTTACCCTAAATTCTTTCCACGCTCTTGGTATGCAAGGATCGATTGTCATACCCTTATAGTGGGGCCGAACTCCCAATATATACTTCACGGCTGCCTGATAAACCCATGAAGCCGTACCTGAAAGCCAGCTGTTTCTTGCAAGTCCGAACTGCGGATGTTCATCGCCCAGCATATTCTGGGGATAGCAGTAAGGTTCGCATTGGTATTCATCTATACACCCATTCTTGCAGGCAGGATTTATCTGGCTATAGTATTCAAATGCCCTGTCGCCGTTCCCAACCATTGTCTCAGCTATCATCACCCAGGGGTTGCTGTGAAGGAATATTCCCCCGTTCTCCTTAGTCCCGGGCGGATATGTAGTAATGCCGCCTTTTTCCGGGTCATAGCCTTTGTATCCCGGATAGCTTAGTTTTATTCCGTTTCTGGTATTCAATATGCTCCTGACTGAGTCAAGGGATTTTAAAGCCCTGTCTTCACCGGCAAAGCCTGATATGACTGCCCAGGATTGGGCATTCGCATATATTTGCCCTGAGCTGTTCACTTTAGAGCCTATAGGGTTTCCTTCATAGTCAAAATAGCTGATATACCATTCTCCGTCCCAGCCGCAGCTGTTCACACGCTCCCGCATCCTTTGATAACGACCCCGGTACATCTCCTTAAGCTTTTTCTTTCCGAGAAAATCCATAAGCTCTATCATCTCAGAAAGGCACTTCCCGTACAGGCAGGCGGTAAAAACCGATTCAGCTCCCGCCGGGAGATTTACGGTATCGTTCCAGTCTGCAAAACCAAGAAGGGGCAATCCGTGCCTTCCCAGGTCATTTCCGGTAAATCCGACTGCTCTTTCCAGGTGCTCAAGTACAGTGCCTTCCTCAATCGGCATCCCGCTTTTGTCCTTTTCATAAAAAGGCACTGTTTTATTGAGAAAATCCATATTTCCGGTTTCCTTGAGATAGGCACAGACAGCAAGTACTATCCACAGATGGTCATCACTGTAATACTTGGGCCTATCCTCAAAATCCCTTGAATCTCCTTCATTTGCAATCATTGTAGCCGGATTGAACTGATGCATTGCAGAGCCATTTCTTTTCTGCACCCGGAGAAGCTTTTCTATCAGCTCTCTGCCTTCCTCGGGAGCACTGTCCATTATTCCCATTACATCCTGGGCGCTGTCCCTGAAGCCTATTCCCCTGGAGCCATAGCCAAGCTGATACAGGGACAGGTACCTGGACCAGTTTTTCGTAATATAGCATTGTCTCGGGTTGTGTATGTTCAGCATGGTATTCATAGCTTTATCAGGGGTTTCCACCTGCAGCTTCGAAAGATATTCCTCCCAGAAGTATTTCAATTTTCCAAATTCCTCATTGACGCTTTCTACGCTTCTGAAGCTTTCTATGCTCTCTTTTTCTTCTGTAATGCTCCTGCACTGTCCAAGCTGGGTGATGATCCGGCGGGATTCTCCCGGCTCCAATATGCCGATATGATGCATCATCGCAGCTATATTATCGCCCCGAAGGGCTTCATGGTTCCCCAGTTCGCTGTTATTTAGGCTCCCGGGGCTCTCCCAGGTGCCGTATTCGTTATCCCCGAGAAAATGCCTTCTGTCCGTTTCATAGGAAGATGCTGCATGGTTTGAGGTAAAGTAGTTGATTCTTGTGTCCTTATTCATATATGCATATTGTATAAGTGTCCTGTATCCTCTCTGCTCCTCAATGCATTCCGAACGCATTGTCTGAGGCACCCAATCGGCGTTAATAAGTTGTTTCAGCGCTTCAAAATGAGAATACTCAATTACCGGTATGACATCAAGCTCCACGGGTACTGCCCTTAGATTGGTTATCCTGATGTCCCTTATCTCCCTGTTCCCTCCCAAAGGTACGAAAACAATCACCTCTGTCCTTATATCGTAGAATTCTGATACAATCCTTGTGTAGCCTAATCCCACATGGCATTCGTACATCTGATATTGGTCCAGGGTAGGCACAAAATACGGAGAAAACAAGGTATATGCATTTTTGCCCCTTATCCTTACATACAGCGTTTCCCCCTTAAATTCCGACGCCGGAAGCTGCGGTATATATTTTATTATTCTGTTTACTGCAGGGTCTCCTTTGCATATCAATGCTCCTCCCGTATGGTCGATAAATCCTCCGAAGTCCAGGCTGCCTATATAATTTATCCATTTTACGGGAGTTCTTGGATCAGTAATGACATATTCCCTGTTAATATCATTAAAATACCCATACTGCATAACATTTCTCCTTTTATTGCAACGCCCCCGGCTGTTATACAGCTCCGGGGCGATATTTTTCCATAACTCTGCCGACTACCAAATAGATAGCAAAAGCAGTAAAGCTGATAAAAACCAATAGGAACAATCCAGGTACCGTTCTTGCGATTAATGCCGCGGCAGCAATAATTGCCAGGATTCCGAAGCAGGAGAACACATGCTTTATTCCCAATACCCACGAAGCTTTTATTATTCCTATGGTGCTTGATGCATACCTTGAAAGCAGCGGAAAAACAAAAACCGTAATTATTACCACCTGAACCAGTACTGGCAGCTGAACTGCCAGCATCAACCCTCCCATGGAGCCATAGTTCTCCAGGAAGCTGAGGTTGGTGTATATCATGACATATGCCGCACATAGTATCACCCATATGCAGGTAGCCTGCTTGAAATTTTCCCTGAAGCTTTTATAAAAGTCCTTGATTTCATGTACTTCTTCTTTCCTTGCGATTTTTCCTATAACGTAGTACAAAGCAGTAGTTGATGCTCCCACTGTTATCAGCGGCATGCTGGTTATGCACCAGAGCAGGTTAAGTATAATCATCTGGTATACTGCCGTCATTATTTTATAAATGATTCCCTCGGTATTGAACAACCATTTCATAAATACCGCTCCTTCTGAGACTTGTTTTATGCTTAAGGCTAATACTCCATAGGAGCATCAGCCTTAAGCTTATGAGTATCTATTGCGTCAGTCTATTTCTTTCCCATTTTTTCAGCCCATTCATTAAGCTGTTCCTGCTTTTCAGCTATTACTTTGTCAATCCCTGCTGCCTTCAGCTCTTCAAGGAACTTCGGCACATTTACTTCAGGGTCTATTGAGCCTGTTTCAAGAGCCGGTACATATTTATCCCACAGGTTGTTCACTGCTGCAATTTCATTTTTTACCGGCGAGGGGTCAAAGTTAAAGCCCAGGGTTTGAGTTCCCGCAGCCTGCTGATTGAATTCCTCAAACTGCTCCCACTTCTTCGGGTCTTCGCTCTCATACAGGTAATTGATGAACTGGTTGCCGAACATCCAGCCTGTTCCCGGATTATATTTCGTCTGGTCCGGACCTGCCTTTATGACGCTGTCACTGACTTTAACGTAGTGCTTGCCTTCGATACCGAAGTTTATAAGGTTGTTGAGGTATGGGTCTGTGTTAAAGAGTTCAAGGAACATCAGTGCCCTTTCAGGATTCTTTGACGTACTTGAGATAGCCTGTAAGGAGCCCATTGTATCCCTGCTTGAAATTACAGGCGGGGTTATATATACCTGTACCCACTCAAATCCGTGTGTAAGTGACATCTCCGCATCTTTTCCCGGCTTTAGGGATTTGGTTGCAGCAAATATTTTGCCTGCTGCTTCATCGGCATTGTAGTCGGTTACAGTAGCGGCATCCTTCCTGATATAGCCTGCCTGGAAGAATTTCCTTATAGTCTTAAGCAGTGCCATTGTTTCCGGTTTTTCAAATTCATTGAATACTACAAGGTCCTTTGAATCGTTGTATACAACTCCGGGGCACTTGTCATCACCTATAACATCCCAGTCCATAAGCTTATACGGCGATTCGCCGTTCAATGCTT
>JAKJBU010000020.1 GCA_022706825.1 Bacillota bacterium | reverse complement strand
TGCACCAAGAATTTCTCTGACTGAGCTTATTATTGTAAGAGCAACAGTAAATCCAATACCCATGCCCAAACCGTCCATAATGGAATTGGCAACAGGGTTTTTTGCTGCAAATGCTTCAGCTCTTGCAATAATTATACAGTTAACAACAATAAGAGGAATATATATCCCGAGGGATTTGTCCAGTGCAGGCGAAAATGCCTGTATAAGCATCTGAACTATTGTAGTAAACGTTGCAATTACAACAATATATATCGGAATTCTAACTTCATTTGGTACTATTTTCTTAATCAGCGAAATGATAAGGTTTGAGCCTATTAGAACTGCAGCGGCCGCAATACCCATACCTATGCCGTTAAATACAGCAGTTGTAACTGCAAGAGTAGGGCATGTTCCGAGTACCAACCTGAATGTCGGATTCTCTTTTATAAGGCCGTTGCTGAAATCCTTCCAAAGATTCATTTTGTTCACCTCCAAATTTTTTCTATTTGCCTGATAATTCTTTTGCCGCCTCAAGGGCCTGGTTCACCCCGTCCGTTACTGCCCTTGATGTAATTGTCGCACCTGATACTGCGGCAATTTCATTATCCTTTGGAGTACCGCTCTTAATAACATTTATTGTATTATCCCAGGCCTTTCCTTTAAACTGATTCTGGAATTTAGGAGTTGCGGAATTTTTCCCAAGTCCCGGAGTTTCAGTATTATTTCCCACTTTTATTCCCTGAATGATCCCATCCGTACCAATACCTACAACTACATCTATAGTTCCTCCAAAGCCTTTCGGAACTGCCTTTACAGCGTAGCCGACAACATTTCCTCCGGCTTTTGCTGTATATATTTCTGTTACAAAGTTATACTTTCCATTGGATTTAATTTCAGAAAATGCATTGTCATCCAAAATTTCAAATGCGTCGGCATCAGGAAGCACTTCTTTTCTTGCTTCATCGTTTGCTTTTACAATCTGCTCCTGTATCCTGTCGTAGGTTATTGCATTTGTGTAGCCCAGAGATGCAGCCATAACAACGCATACCAGAAGCAAAATTCCGGCTAATCTGATATAATCACGCACTTTTCTTCACCTCCCCGAATTTCCTGGGCATTGTGTATTTATCAATAAGGGGTGCAGCAAGGTTCATAAGCAGTATGGAATACGAAACCCCCTCCGGATAGCCGCCGTAAAACCTGATTACTGATGTAAGGAAACCACAGCCTATTCCGAATATTATCTGCCCTTTTGGAGTAATTGGAGATGTTGAATAATCTGTTGCCATGAATATTGCACCAAGGAAAAGTCCTCCTGCGAGTACATGATAAATCATAGCGGAAGAGTCAAAACCTCCGAATAGGAATGTTAGTACTGCTACTGTACCTATATAAGAAACAGGTATTCTGATATTAATAACGCCTCTGTACAATAAATAAGCTCCGCCAATTATCAGCGCCAGTGCAGATGTCTCACCTATGCACCCGCCTATATTGCCTATAAACATGTCCCACAATCCGGGAAGTGCTTGTCCTGCTGCTTCACCACCCTTTAAAATTGCAAGGGGTGTTGCTGTAGAAACTGCATCCGCTCCCGGAGCAACCCAGGCTGTCATCCTTACAGGCCACGATGCAAGAAGCATAGCTCTCGCCGCCAAAGCGGGGTTAATAAAATTGTAACCCAACCCTCCGAAGCACTGTTTGGCAATTGCTATTGCGAATATTGAGCCAACGGCAGCCATCCAAAGAGGAAGTGTAACAGGCACATTGAAAGCAATAAGTATACCGGTAACAACGGCGCTTAAATCATTAACTGTAACAGGCTTTCCCAATATCTTCTGCATTACGGCTTCAGTTGCTACCGCAAATACAACAGCAACCGCCGTAAGAGTCAATGAGCTAAATCCAAAGTAAAACACGCCGGCCAGAAGCGCAGGCATAAGTGCAATTATCACATCCAGCATTATCCTTTGGGTAGTCTCCCCGGATCTGATATGCGGTGACGATGATACAATAAATCTGCTATTTTCCATTTCTTCCCCTCCCATCACTTAGACTGGGCTTTTTTACGCCTAGCCAGTATTTCTCGTTTTGCCACCCTGATTGAATCAACAAGAGGCCTCTTAGCAGGGCATACAAAAGAACAGGATCCGCATTCAATACAGTCCATAGCATTTAAAGCCTCAGCTTCATCATACCTGTCGGCAAGGGAGTACATGCTTATATTCACAGGCATAAGGTTTATCGGACATGTTTCAACACATTTGCCGCACTTTATGCAGTTGGAAGGTTCAGGCAGCCTTGCTTCCTCTTCAGAAAGCACCAAAATACCGGATGTACCCTTTATTGCCGGTATATCCAGTGAAAACTGAGTTATACCCATCATCGGCCCCCCTGCAATAATCTTTCCGGCCTTACCCTTAAGCCCTCCGCATTGTTCTATTATATCCTTGAAAGATGTTCCTATCTTGACCAATAGATTTTTGGGGTTATTCACCCCTGCCCCTGTAACAGTTACTATCCTTTCTATCAAAGGCATACCTGTCTTTATAGCTGTTGCAACTGCCGCCGCAGTTCCTACGTTGTTGACTACAACTCCGGCATCAGCCGGCAGCCCCCCGGAGGGAACCTCCCGGCCGGTACATGCATAAATAAGCTGCTTTTCCGCCCCTTGAGGATATTTGGTCTTAAGTGCAACTACTTCAATATCCTCAATTCCCCTGGCTGCTTCAAAAACCTTCTCTATTGCATCAGGCTTGTTAGTCTCTATACCAATGAATCCTTTTTTTACTCCCAGGGCTTTCATCAGTGCCTGCAGCCCAAACACCACATTCTCCGGATGTTCAAGCATCAGCCTGTGATCTGAAGTCAGGTAAGGCTCACATTCGGCACCGTTTAATATTACTGTATCCACATTTTTGTCCGGCGGCGGAGCAAGCTTGACATGGGTTGGGAAAGTAGCTCCTCCCATACCGACTATACCTGCTTCTTTTATTATGTTCTTTATATCCTCAGCTGAAAGGACTGAAATATCTCCCTTGGGAACCACCTGATCCGAAACGGTGTTCTGCATGTCATTCTCAATCACTATACAGGGCACAGCCGTTCCTCCCGAATACAGCCTCGGCTCTACTGCTGCAACTTTTCCCGATACACTGGAATGCACCGGGACTGATACAAATCCTTTAGCCTCCCCTATTTTCTGTCCAACCTTCACCTCATCACCAGCCTGCACAATAGGTTCACAAGGAGCACCTATATGCTGCTGCATGGGGATTACAACAACCTTAGGTTCATTGGCTCTCTCTATCGGCAGGCTTTCAGTTGCCTTCTTACTGTGTGGTGGGTGGGTTCCGCCCTTAAATGTCAGTGTTCTTATATTCAATTTGCTCACCCCTTAATTTATATAGATAAGTAAATTCCAGCATTATGACCTTATAAACTCACAATTAGTAACTATTCGACGCGTGTATACAAAATCCTTTAGTTATATTTATTTTTACTAGATAATCTTTTAACATTTTTTGAATATGTTCTTCCGCTAATATTATTCACCAATCTGACAATACTATTTCCGAGGTGAAGAATGCTAATGCACACAGACATATTATAATATAGCAAAGCTGGTTGAAAAGTCAAAGGAAATTTGTCGTGAAAATTCCAGGGAATATCTTATTATTGATATTGATGAAAAAGGCCGCCTCAGCGTTTTCAACTAAGACAGCCTCTTTGAAGCTTTTTTGTTTTTTAACTCTTCTCTATTTCCTTATTATCGCCTTGAATGGGCACTTCTGCATACAAACTCCGCATTTTATGCACTTGCTGGAATCAATGGTGTAAGGAGTCTTTGGCTGGCCTGAGATACACTGCTGCGGACAATTTTTGGCACATATTCCGCAGCCCTTGCACTTGTCGGCTATAATAAAGTAATTCAGCAGTTCCTTGCATACTCCCGCCGGACATTTCTTATCCTTAATGTGTGCTTCATACTCATCTCTGAAATACCTTATAGTTGAAAGTACCGGGTTCGGAGCTGTCTGTCCCAATCCGCAGAGAGCCGCATTCTTTATATTCTTTGCAAGACTTTCAAGCTTATCTAAATCGCCTTCTTCACCTTTGCCTTCGGTTATTCTTTCGAGAATTTCCAGCATTCTCTTGGTGCCTTCACGGCACGGCGTGCACTTTCCGCAGGATTCATCAACTATGAAGTCCATGAAGAACCTTGCTATGTCAACCATACAATTGTCTTCATCCATTACAATCATACCGCCGGAACCTATAATGGAACCTAATGCAGCAAGGCTTTCATAATCAATAGGTGAGTCAAGGTGTTCTTCAGGAATGCAGCCGCCTGAAGGGCCGCCTGTCTGAACAGCTTTGAATTTCTTTCCGTTGGGGCAGCCTCCGCCTATTTCATATATTACTTCTCTCAATGACGTTCCCATAGGTATTTCAACAAGACCTGTATTGCTTATCTTGCCGCCAAGTGCGAATACTTTTGTGCCCTTGGATTTTTCCGTCCCCATGCTGGCAAACCATTCAGGCCCTTTGTTGAATATTACAGGTATGTTTGCATAGGTTTCAACATTGTTAAGTATTGTAGGCTTTGCAAACAATCCTTTATTTGCAGGGAACGGAGGCCTTGGCCTCGGCATACCTCTCTGGCCTTCAACAGAAGCTATAAGAGCTGTTTCTTCGCCGCATACAAAGGCTCCTGCTCCAAGCCTCAGTTCAATATCAAATTTAAAACCTGTTCCCATTATATTATCTCCAAGCAGGCCGTACAGCCTTGCCTGGCCTATTGCTATTCCGAGACGTTTAACAGCTATCGGATATTCCGCCCTGCAGTAAATATACCCTTGGCTGGCACCAATAGCATAACCGGCAATAGTCATGGCTTCAAGTATTGAGTGAGGATCTCCTTCCAAAACGCTCCTGTCCATGAACGCACCCGGGTCTCCTTCGTCAGCATTACAAAGAACATATTTCTGATCATTTACTGATTTTGATGCAAATTCCCACTTCATTCCGGTGGGGAAGCCGGCGCCGCCTCTTCCTCTGAGCCCGGATCTCTTAACTGTATCTATTACTTCTGCCGGTGTCATTTTAGTAAGTACCTTTTCAAGAGCCTTGTAACCGTCAAAAGCTATATATTCATCTATGTTCTCCGGATTAATTATACCGCAGTTCCTTAATGCAACCCTAACCTGCTTCTTGAAAAAATCAACTTCTTCAAGGGCTTTCAGCCGGTTTTCTTCAACTGACTCTGCATAAAGCAGCCTCTTCACAATTCTGCCCTTTACCAGATGCTCCTTTACAATTTCCTCTACATCTTCAGGCTTAACCATACTGTAGAAAGAAGCTTCCGGATAAATAATAACTACCGGGCCCAGTGCACAAAGCCCGAAACAGCCTGTTCTTTCCACAACAACTTCTTTTTCAAGACCATGCTTCTTTATTTCTTCTTCAAAGTTCTTTGCTATCTGTTCAGAATTTGAGGAAGTACAGCCAGTACCTCTGCAAATCATTACATGAGAACGATACATCTCCATTAATATTACCTCCTACAGATTACTATATTCCTTTCTGTCCCTCAAGCCTTCCTTTATTTACTTTCAGCACCGATTGTATATCCCTCAACAACCTTGCCCTTCATAATATGTTCATTGACTATTCTAATAGCCTTTGACGGATTTACCTTAACATAAGTAACTTTCTCTTCGCCGGGTTTATATACTTCTACAATAGGCTCAAGCCTGCACATGCCTATACAGCCTGTCTGGGCAACTACCACATCCGACAGATCATGTTTTTTTATTTCGTCCATTATTGTTAGAAGTACCGGCCTTGCTCCTGCAGCAATACCGCAGGTTGCCATACCTACAACTATTCTGGTGCCTGATCTATCTTTTCTGATATTGATCGTATCCAGGGTTTTCTTTCTGATTTCTTCCAATTCCTGAATTGTTTTCATCTTACACACCTCCGCGTATATTCTTTAAACCTTCATTAATATAATCCTTAATCCACATCAGAACCTCGGGCTCCCCCAAGTTAATATCATTACCCAAAGCAGTCCTGATCTCCCTTGTATCCAGGCAAAAAACCCTTCCGTCAATAATGTGCCTGTATACAAAATCAACATTTCTATTAACATCAGATCCTGCAAGAATTAAACTCAACATGGTTTCAGCCATATTTCCCATAGGAGCCCTGTCTATATGGCTATGTTTGAATACAGCTTTAAGCCGTGTTCCCACATTTTTTTCCGATTCTATGACAAGTTCCCCTTCACATCTACTGCATGCCGCCAGCATAAGAGGAATTCCCAATCCTACCCTTCTGCTTGTCCTTGTAGTTACAAAGGGATCCATTACCTTTTCCAGAAAATCCTTATCCATTCCCTTACCATTGTCATTTATACAGATAGTAAGTCTATCCTCTTTTGTATCTTCTTCTATTGATATCTCCACAAGGCCGGCTCCCGCTGAAATCGAATTCTGGGACAAATCAAGGATATGCAGTGATAAATCCTTCATCCTGATATTAATACTTCTTTACAATATCCGGGATATCATCCGGAACTAATTTGCCGTATACATCCTCACCAATCATCATTACCGGAGCAAGGCCACAGCAGCCCAGGCATCTGGTTGCCTCAAGAGTAAACTTTCCATCCGCTGTCGTACCTCCGGTTTTCACGTTCAGCTCTTCTTCAAGTCTTTCAAGTACTCCTTTGGAGTTCTTAACATAGCAGGCTGTTCCGAGACATACGCTTATTGTGTGCTTACCTCTCGGAGTCAAGGTGAACCTTGAATAAAAAGTAGCTACGCCGAATATTTCAGCTGCCGGAATGTGTAATACTTCCGCTATCCTCTTCTGTACTTCCTCAGGAATATATCCGAATAATTCCTGTGCTTCATGAAGAATTGGTATTAAAGCACCCTTCTGATTCTTATGCTTCTGTATAAAGTCCTCCAATTTCTCCATGTTTTCCTTCATTGCTGCGTCAGACATTAAAGAGTTCCCTCCTTCAAATATTTATAATTGGAAATAGTAACAACTTATATTGAATGCACGGATTCAATAAAATTTAGGTTGTTGTTTCTCACGAAAAAATTTATTGATATAAATTTGTCAATTACGTCCTACAATATTGTATCACATATTAGATATTTTTTTAACAAAAATAAAAAATTATTTTTAAAAGTATTATAATATTTTTCATTTTCCCGTTTATTTTTTTCTAAAACCGTATATAATAATTGGTTTGGAGTATTCTTTATTTAAGGCTTTTATTATTTGGGGTCCAGCTTGTTGAAAAGCTCACTGACGGTTAGGCAATCCAGCTCAATAAAAAAATCCCTTTCGCTTATATCTTCAAGATAATGAGCGTCAGAGGATATTATATAATTGAACCTGCTAAGAAAAGGATACTTCTTAAAAGCTGCATCCGGAGTGCATCTTTTTGATATTTCCACTGTTTTGACCTTAAGGTCAGGAGGAATGAAACCAAGATTGGTAATGATACTGAAGCCCTGTCTGTCCACATGAGCGGGTATACACACCCCTCCAAGCCCTCTGGTCAATATGAACACATCATTGACTGAGAGTATTGTGGAAGACAGAAGCAGCTTATGCTCTTTCCCTATTATTTCATCTGAACTGTTAAAAATCAGCTGGCGTCCAAAAATTTCTTCGTTGTTCTCTATATCCGGTAAGGAATTATAAACAATCTCCGCGAATTTCATTGCTCCTTCCATTCTCTTGAAAAGGCACAATAAATGAACTTCCTCTTTTGTCTGAACCTCCATTCCCGGAATAACCATCAATCCGTTCTCCTTTGCTGCTTCCATAACCGCAGGAAGATTGCCGCAGGAATTGTGATCTGTAACCGCTATGATATCGAGCCCTTTCAACAAGGCCATATTTACTATGTTGCATGGTGTCATATCCTCATCACCGCACGGTGATAATGCGGAGTGTATGTGAAAATCCACCGCAAATTCCATATTACTCAATTCCCATCCTGTATAGTTCTTTTGCAATCCCATATGCGCTTAAACCCGACTGGTACACAGGTACTCCCTCATCCTCCGCTTTTCGGAGAGTATCCTCCTCAACCTCCACGCCTTCGGGTATAATGATACAGCCCAGTTCAAGCAAAGCTGCCACTGCGACAATATTTGCATGTGTCTGCACGGTTATCCATGCGTCCCCTTTACCGGCATGGGCCATAACCCAGCTTAAAAGATCACATATATACACTCCCGTAATCTCCCTGCTGGTTCCGGCCTCTCCTGCCAACAGCTTCAATCCTATTTTTTCTCCGGCATCTCTTACTAACATGTTAACCCTCCCTATGATTGCGGTTTTTCTTTATTAAAGCTTTTCATGGTTTTGACTATGCAAACTGCATTCCGGTTTTCACCCTTCACTATGTCCTCTGCAAATGCCTTGCAGGTTGGAGCCCCGCAGACACCGCAGTCTATTCCCGGCAAGTCCTTCAGCATTTCCTTTATCTTTTCCATTTTCTTAATGGATTTGCAGATATCATCATCCAGACGCATTACGGCTTTGGGCTCAATCGCTTCAGTCAATCGGATGAATCCGCTCTTATACATTTCTATTTGTCCCTTTATCTCTTCATCACTTGGATTTGAATCCGGAAGCCCTTTTGCAAGGGTTTTCATGCGTCTCCTGGCTATAAAAGGGTTCTCTATTGTAAGAGGCCCTCCCACACAACCTCCGACACAGGCCATTCCCTCAAAAAACTCCAATCCTTCAAGCTTGTCCATTTCAATTTCTTCCAGAATTTTAATAACCTCATGTATTCCGTCTACAGCAAGGTAGTTTTTTATGCCCAAAGGCTCTCCCTGTCCTCCTATTATAGGCCATAACAAAGATTCCTTTGTACTTCTGGTCAGATCCTCTGTATTGCTGCCTAAATTTCTCAGCATCATGCCATATACATCCTTCATTGACAGTACACCATCGATGTAGGACTTTTTTATGCCTATGGGGTGTTTTACACTTGTCATCCTGGCTGTGCAGGGAGAAATATAGATTACTCCTATCTCCTCCATTGAAAAACCTGTCCTTCTGACAGCCTCAGCCTTTGCAAGGCGTGCCGCTATCTCAACCGGTGTTTCTATATCCGCAATATTAGGCAGCAGTTCAGGGAATCTGATCTGTATAAGCCTGAGGGCAGCAGGACAACTAGAATTGATTATAGGGCGTTTTTTCTCAGGATTCCTGAGAATGTGGTTTTTTATTACATTGGTTATTATCTCTGTCCCGACAGATGCCTCGAAGATTTCATCGAAGCCTATCTTCTTCACGGCCGTAAGCATTTCATTGATTCCGACATTGCCTCGGAATTGCCCGTACAACACTAGAGACGGTATAGCAATAGTATATTTATAATTCTTTAATATTTCTTTACTGTCTGTAACAGCATTCTTGGCATGATTGGGGCATATTCTTATGCATTCACCGCAGTCAATGCATTTTTCACCTATAATACAGGCTTTCCCTTCTTTCAGCCTAATAGCCTCTGTCGGACATACCTTCAAACAGCTTGTACATCCGACGCATCTATCTGCATCAAGCACAACCGAATGGAAGTACTTCTCTTTCATTTTATTCACCTTGCTCACCTGCTTTCAAATCTACTTCAATAACAATATGAGTACCTGTTCCTTCTGAAGAAGTTACATATAATCTGTCTGAGCATCTTTTCATATTTGGCAAACCCATACCGGCTCCAAAACCCATTTCCCTTACTCTGTCGGTAGCCGTTGAATAACCTTCCTTCATTGCCAGTTCTACGTCAGCTATGCCCGGCCCCCTGTCATTTGCTGTTATCCTGATAACTCCCGGGGTAATCTCCAACACAATCTGCCCTCCGGTAGAATGTATAACAATATTCATTTCCGCTTCGTAAGCGGCAATGGAAATCTTTCTTATAATACTTGAGTCGATACCCAATTCCCTCAAAATTTTCTTTACTTTGCTTGATGTTTCTCCCGCTCTGACAAAATCATCTTTTTTAACATCAAATACGTACTTAATATCTTCCATTAAATAATTCCTCCAAATAGAAAGCCAAAATCCGATCAATCAATCAATACTTACTCCTTCCAGCCCGTTGCTGTAAAGCTTGCCCGAGGCTGTGTACATGGTATCCCTGGTCAACAGCAGCGCAATGTCCTTCTCAGTAGCCAGCTGGACTATATCTTCACCGGGTTTTTTCCCCCTGACAAAAACTATTGCGCTTAGATCCGCCATTTCCGCAGTCCTTACCACCTGCTGGTTGGTCAGTCCGGTAAGGAGCAGGGTTTTGCCCTTTACAAAAGCTAGCACGTCGCTCATAAGATCAGATCCGAAAGCGTATGAAACCTCGTTCTCCAGCAGCTCATCTCCGCACAGCAATTCTGCGTTCAATACTTCTTTAACCTCACATATTTTCATATATAAACCTCCTTAAGAGCACCATCTATGGTGGTATGCTTACAATATATATTTAATTATACAATATAAAAAGCATAAAATCGACAATTAATTAACAAAGTCTTTCCGTTGCTTCTTTTTATTGATATGCCCTTTAATCTGTACTAAAATAGAACCAACAGGAGGTGATTGGATTGTCTTCCATTTTATCCGGCATTCTTCGACAAAAGCTGTTAGAAATACAAAATCAGCTTCCACCCTATGTCAAGATATTAAAGGACAACCCTCCAAGCTTTGAGAACGTACTTAACAAGGAGATCAATGAGCAATCCGATGTTCAAAATAATTATGGCGGAGATTACAGCCATTTAATTAAAGCTGCTGCGAAAAAATATAATATCAACGAAAATATAATAACCGCCGTTATGAAAGCAGAATCCGGCTTTGACCCGACTGCAGTATCAAGGACAGGGGCGATGGGCCTGATGCAGCTTATGCCTGAAACCGCAGAAGCCCTGGGAGTACATAACGCCTTTGACCCGCGGGAAAATATAGAAGGAGGCGTCAGATACCTTAAGGATATGCTGACAGAGTTTGGCGGTAATCTGGAGCTTGCTCTTGCAGCATACAATGCAGGCCCCAATGCCGTTAAGAAGTACGGCGGGATACCGCCTTATGAAGAGACTCAGAACTATGTGAGAAAAGTAATGTCAAGCCTTAAAAAATAAAGGGACATGGGGGGACACAGGGACGTTTCGGGACACGGGGACGTCCCCCCATGTCCCTTTACAGCACTTCCCTTTTCATTATTATAAAATCCTCTGCGAGGGCATTGAGCTTAATATACTGTTCGATAGTCCTGAAGTAGCTGAACTCAAGCTTCTGCCAAAAACATTTCCCAACACTGTTACGGGCAATTATTCCTATATAGAACCTCTTTACATCATAGCTCTTATTCAGCATGTTTATCAACGCTTCAGCAGCCTTGGTCCCAATTCCCAGCCTCTGATACCTGTTATCCACAAGAATTGAAGATATCCATGCTTCCTCGCTGTTTTCATAATCAATCCTTCCTTTTATTACACCAACCAACTGCAAGGCATCTTCTTTCTCAAGAAAAATACCGGTAAAGAATTCATGGCTGTTGACAAGCACTTCCAGATACTTTTCCTTTATATCCCTCAGGGACATTCTTCTGTCTATGCCTGTTGCATATATGTTCTGATCATTCTGGTTATACAGATTAAGGACAGCCTTCAGATCCTCCTTGGTAATGTCCCTGAATATCAGATTATCTAATTTATTATTAAGAGTAAGCATTTTTTCACCCGCATATCATATGTTTCGCAGCAAACATCTTCTGTCAAATTCAAATATCGCAAAACACTTTCTTTGATTTATACATCTTTTTGATTACTGAAATATATTCTACAAAACATAATAAATTCCTCTTTTAATTATTACTACAGCATTGCAATAAGCTAATTCCAGACGTTTCCATATGATTTAAACTAATTGCTTTACATTATCGTGATTTAATATATAATCTAATTAATAGGAATATTCTACTAACCAATTTACTTGAGGCAGGTGATATAATGGCAGAAATAAGAATAATGAGGACTTCTGATTGTAAGCCGGGGATGGTATTGGCTTCTGACATCATAAACGACTATGGTGCAGTGATACTTTACCAGAACTCAATATTGGATGAATACTCCATAAGCAAATTGATGAAGCTGGGTTTGAATTTTGTCAAGATTTACAAGGATTATGAATTCAAAGAAAAGAAGCACGCTGTCATTGAGGCCCAATACAACAACAATCTTGAGGAATTTAAAGAAATAATCTGGGATATAAGCTGCGGAAAAACATTGGAAATGGAACGGGTAAGCGAAGTGTCAAGAAGCATCAGCAGCAATTTTGACTCGATACACGATCTTGTCTCATGCCTCAGTAAGGTCAGATCAATTAGTGAATATACCTACGCCCACAGTCTGAATGTATCACTTTTATGCTCCCTGCTGGGCTCCTGGCTGAACTTGGGACATAAGCACATTGAGCAGCTTTCCTATTGCGGTATATTGCATGACATCGGGAAATCAAAAATACCTCCTGAAATACTCAATAAACCTGATACACTTACTGAAGAAGAATTTGACAAAATAAAGCAGCACCCTCTTATTGGCTATAAGATGCTGGAGGACAATAAAGAAATCAGTAAGGATGTTGCTTTAGGAGTATTGATGCATCATGAAAGGGAGGATGGCTCCGGTTATCCCTTTGGATTTAAATCGGAAAGAATTTATTACTATGCAAAGATAGTGGCCGTTGTTGATACATTTGATGCCATGACCTCAAACCGGATTTATAAAAAACGCCAGACACCTTTTGACGTACTGGAAATGTATGAAAGTGAATATCTTACAAAGTGTGATGCCGGTATAATGCTTACTTTCCTCAAACATATATCAAGTTATTATATAGGCGCAAAAGTCAGGCTGAGCGACAGCTCCATCGGCGAGATCGTATATATTAACACAAACAGGATTTCCCGGCCTCTCATAAAATCAAAGGAAACAATAATTGATCTCAGCATGGTTCCGGAACTGAAGATAGTAGAAATGCTCTAATTATTTCTCAAGCTGACGCCATAAAAGCAGCAGGTTTTGTGGTATACTATATTAATGTGGAATACGATTAGCAAAAGGAGGAATTATCATGCCATTGGTAACATCAAAAGAAATGTTCAGGAAAGCATATGAGGGCCAATATGCAGTAGGGGCGTTCAATGTGAACAATATGGAAATAATACAGGGGATTGTCGATGCCGCCAAGGAAGAAAACGCACCACTGATACTGCAGGTTTCCGCAGGTGCAAGAAAGTATGCAAAACATGTTTATCTTATGAAGCTGGTTGAAGCGGCGGTAGAAGACACCGGCCTCCCAATCTGCCTGCACCTGGATCATGGTGAAGACTTTGAAATATGCAAGTCTTGCATAGACGGAGGCTTTACATCCGTTATGATTGACGGCTCCAAGCATCCCTTTGAAGAGAATATTGCAGTCACAAAACGAGTTGTTGAATATGCCCATGAGAGAGGAATAGCGGTAGAGGCAGAACTGGGCAAACTGGCAGGGGTTGAGGATGCTGTCAATGTAAGCGCCAAGGATGCTACATATACCGATCCCGACCAGGCTGTTGAATTTGTTGAGAGAACAGGAGTTGACTCTCTTGCAATAGCAATAGGCACCAGTCACGGAGCATATAAGTTCAAAGGAGAACCTAAGCTGGATTTTGAAAGGCTCGAGAAAATAACTAAGCTTCTGCCGGGTTTCCCCTTGGTTCTTCACGGTGCTTCCACAGTGCTTCCCGAGTTCGTCGAGCTGTGCAACAAATATGGAGGCAACGTAGCAGGAGCACAGGGTGTACCGGAGGATATGCTGCTGAGGGCAGGAAAACTAGGCGTATGCAAAATAAACATAGATACCGACCTGAGACTTGCGATGACCGCTTCAATAAGAAAGCATTTTGCCGAGAACCCGGGAGACTTTGACCCGAGACAATATCTGAAGCCGGCAAGAGAAGCCATAAAGAACATGGTTAAGCACAAGATGAGGAATGTATTGAACTGCAGCGGCAGGATGTAGCAAAAAAAATGCGGCCAGCCGGTATACTTCATTTTCTTACATTTTTCAAGAAACGCGGGTATTGATGAAAAGGGATATTGCAAACTACCTGATAAGTAGTTAGCAATATCCCACTTTATATTACACTCAGCTTCTATTAAGGATTTAGTTCCTCCAATATCCACTGCGTCACCTGCAATACCAGGGGCCCGCAAAGTTCATTGTGCCTTTTCGCCTTTTCCTCTTCTGTTTCTGCGGTTTTTTTCATATCCAAGCCTGTAATATCATAACAAAAGGTTGATCCGTACTTCTCCTTGAATTTCCCGAATATCCTGTCTGCCGGTAAGAATGATGTATCCTTGCTGTCTTCACTGGATCTTCTGCCGCCAACCAGGCCCATGCAGATAAAAGCAGCATTCAACGCTCCGCAGTTGCTTCCATTTTTGCTCATTCCTGCCCCGAAAGGAGTTGCTATTTTTTGGGGTATTTCCTTGTCCGCACCCAAATAATCACATACAGCCATTACAACCGATTCGCAGCAGTTATAGCCGCCGTTGAAGTAAACCATTACCTTTTCCAGAGCCTCTTCACGTTTATCCATTATACCCCTCCTATTTTATTGCTTTACTTTTATTTATCGGTTATCAGATTTCTAATATGATTATATCATACCGCCGGCATTCTCGTCATATCCGGAGAAAAGCCTTATTATACCATAGCTGCAGCAATAAGGCTCTTAATAATATATGGTTGTTCTGATGATATTGATTTTCTTATCGCTGCAGCTCTTATCTGTCATAAGGTTGTAATCCGCGGCTTTTCCTTTGCATATGGTTGTCCAATCCCCGCTGAAGCTGTCTTTTTCAAAGGCTTTTAAAACAGTACGGTGATGGCCTTGATGTTCAATTTCAACTTCTCCTTCAATGATCATCAATATCCTTGAGATTCCAGGCAAGGGAGTAAATGTTGATTCATCAGCCGCAACTTTTGCGGAACTCAATCTCCACCTGAAATTACGATCTGCATATACTGCATTCCCAGGATATATATACAATTGTGTCGTCGTGCCTCCCGACCATGTACTGACTTTGCCCTCGCTTTTTCTTATTATTCTTATGCTGCTGTTCATATCCCACCATTTATATCCTTTCAAAGTCCAACCTTTAGCAATAATGCATCTTACATCAGTATTTGTGTGCTATCTCCTGAATAGGCTCAGCTTTGATTTATAATAAAAGAGAAGTCTGGAAAACACATAATCATATACCAGGAATACCGCTTGCATCGCTGTGATAAAAACTGCCGTCAGTATGCTTCCTCCCGTGAACTTAGCCGGAAGCGCCGTTATGAACAGGTTCTTGAAAAATAAATACCATAGGAAGATTGACATGTTAAAAACAGTAAGCTTGAGCAGCAATTCAACTGCAGCCTTTCTTCCCTTTTCTATAAAGTACTTGAAAACGGGATAATGGCCGAAAAAAAATACAAAGGGTACTGCACCTGTAATATTACCTGTAATCAGTATATTTAGAAGGGAAGCAGCGAAATAAACAGCAATCCCCGCTCCCGCTCCCAATTCTGCAACAGTAATTGCCACCGGCAATGACGCCAAAAAATATAACGTCAGTTTACCCGTAGGCATTATAGTGCTTAAATACAGGAACACCACTGCTATACCTGCAAATATGCCTTTAAAGGCCATTTTTCTGCTCATAACGCCACTCCCCCGCGTTACCCATTCTTAATAATTTCGAACCCCGCCCAAATCTCGCATCTAGTGACTCATATCTCTTGTATGCGCATGCCAGTGCGCATATTCTAACAGCATCTGATGAAGTCGCCGCCCATGCATTCACAGCAGCAATCGGTACATATCATGCACTGACACAAAGTGCATAGATCCGGTCCGGAAGTATAGCCCCTTCTTTCATATACAGTAGACTGATACTGTCTGTTGGCATTCATGATACTGTTCAATGCATCCCTGAATTCATAATTGGAGGGTTCCATATCCACGGCAGTCTTCAAGCATGTGACAGCCTCATTATACCAACCCCGGCGCATGAAAACAAGGCCTCTGAGGTAATACCATTCTCCTCCTCTGAAGCTTATTCTATTCAATATTTCCTCCGCAGCCGCAGTATTGCCCATATTCACATATATCCTTGCCTGATCATACAAACCTCTGTCCCCATTCTCCTGCTTGTTCCCGTACCTTGGCTCCTCCTGCTGTCTGTAGCTGCTGTTCCTTCCCTCGGATTCCGCTTTCTTCATAAGGTAATCGTAAGCCTCATTTATCTCTTTAAGCTTTTCCTCAGCAAGATCAGACAGGGGATTGTTCTGATACTGGTCAGGATGGTATTTCCTGACCAATTCCTTATATGCCCTTTTTATTCCTTCAACGCTTGTACCTTCTCTAATACCCAATACCTCGTATGGATTCCTCATCTCTCATACAGCTCCTTTTTTCACCGGTAATACAATTCAATACTCTTTCTGTTTTCCCGTATAAACCCTCATACGCAATGTTATTAATTATGCCTTTATTATCCAGCTTCAACAGCTCCAAAGAACCCGTGGCCTGTGACAATGCCTGAAGAAGGCCGACCTTGACTTCTTCAGCAATGGAAGCTTTAAAATCTTTTATATCCTGATTTTCATATTTGTATTGTCTGAGAAGAGGGTTATAGCTTCCGCTCTTGATATCTCTTTCCATATCATCAAAGGCATCAATAATATAAATCCATTTTCCAAGATTGTAGCCTATCCATCCCAGTATCCTCGGCACTGATTTGTCATCACCGCTGTATCCTGACGCAAGCAGCTGCATCATCATATTCGCAAAGGGTTCTGCCGCTTCATCCGTCGAACTGCATCCCTTCTTCTCCAAGGATATCTGTGAAGAAACAGATGAAGCTATGATTCTATCAATGTCCTTATTTGTCAAAGCAGCTCTTTTATAGCCCTTATGAAAAACCAGTTTTAAAAACGTCGGGAGCCATCCTCCTTCATCCCTTATATCATCCTTCAATTTATAATACGTAAGCAGCACATTAATGTCTGCCGCGAAATCGATACCCGGACTTTCTTTTACTATCCATTTTCTTTTCACCGGATTGGCAATGCAGCTTTCTTTCTTAAGCACCGGTTTTTCGCCGTGAACAGAAGCCAGCAGCAATCCAAGAAAAACGCTGTCATAATTCAGTGCAAATCTTGAGAGCACTCCAAAGCTTCTGCCCATTGATTTGCACAAGCCGCAGTAATAACCCCTGAATAGTTCGTATTCCTTTATTTTAAGCTCCTGTACCGAAGGTTTTATATATCCAAACATATATACTCCTATAGCAAGACTTGAATATCTTTAAGGCATTGTACTTTAATATTATATCATAAGGCAAGAGTCATTAGAAAGAGGACACGGGGACGTTTCGGGACATGGGGACGTTTCGCGTGTCCCACTTCCAGTGGGACAGGGGAAACGTCCCCATGTCCCGAAACGTCCCCATGTCCCCGTCCCCGTGTCCTCCTCCAAATAAAAGGGGGATATCGTTAACTGCATGTTAAGCAGTTATGCGATGTCCCCATCTTTGTATCTGAATTTGATTGTTTTCCAAGTTAATTCATATCAGGTAGCTCTTGAGGAATTCCGGTATCCCTTCTATAGCCCTGCTGCAGCTAATCGTAAAATCTACGCCGAATTTTTCATGAAGTATTTCAAGATTCTTTATGAAGCCTTCAAGGCAATCATCCTGCGCATTGCTTACGATCTTTTGCCCGTCAATGTATATGTTCTCTATGTCAAAATCCTGTGATATTATCCCGCAGATAAAACCATAGAATGATTTTAGATTCTCAAGCTGGAAATCTCCGGTTTCAATCAGTCTTATTCTCCGGTTAAGGTCATGAATTCTGTTTCTGTCCCTATCGATATATACAACATTACCCTTTGCTGTTCTGCCTGATTCATTAGCCAGTTCAATCATTCTTTTTGTTTTGCCTGAGCCTTTTACGCCCAGAATAAACTTAACCATAATAATTACCCCCCTATTATTTTTTATTGTGGAGATACTATAAAGATACTATAACTCAGAGTATTTTTCAATCTCAATATCGCCGAAAACTTCTAAATATTCTGTTTTTTAAAAGTACGATACATCAAATTCCGCTGTTTATGTATTTTATCAATTTCCTTAAAAAAATTTTTGTAAATATACTGTATATAATTACTATTTTATACAGATTTATTCATAAAATATGTTTGCCCATTTAAGGATAGAATGAATTATCACTGATGCAGCGGTATATCTTGGTATATTTATGCGTTCCAGCGGCTCTATTGGTTAAATTTGCCGAACTTTTTGAAAATTTATGTATTTACACAATCCCTTTTTTTTGAGATAATGTTAAATATACAAATAAGGCTTTTTTGAGCCTTTTATAATGTTCCTGAGGTTTCAACTGCATAGGGTAGGTTTAAACTAGCAAAACGAAATTTTTCTAAATTTATTTTAAGTTTAATGTATCTGTTTAAACATACCTCAAAGCAGTGAAATAAAAAAGTAAAAGGAAGGGGTAATGTTAATGACTACAAAAACAAAGAGAGAAGCGACATTGCTTGAAGCTCTGTTGCCGGTTGTAATTACCATTGGGCTTCTGATGTATGCTGTCCTCCCAGTATTTGAAGTTGGCCAGGACGTTCATATTGCATTGATTCTTGGTGCTCTTATAGCTTCTATTGTTGCTATCACGCGACTTGGCTACACCTGGAAAGAGGTTGAAGATGGTATCATATCAACAATATCCGATACAATGCAGGCTATAATCATTCTTGCAATCATAGGCATGATAATTGGTACCTGGATACTTGGAGGTATTGTGCCTACTCTTATTTACTATGGATTGCAGATACTTTCTCCGGGCTTTTTCCTTATAGCAGCATGTTTACTCTGCTGCATCGTATCCCTTGCAACAGGAAGCTCATGGACAACTGCCGGCACGGTCGGTATAGCTCTTATGGGAGTTGCTGCCGGCCTCGGTGTTAATCCGGGTGCAGCGGCAGGTGCTATTATATCCGGTGCCTATTTTGGAGACAAGATGTCCCCGCTGTCTGATACAACCAACCTTGCACCTGCAATGGCAGGAGCAAATCTTTTCGATCATGTAAGACATATGGTTTATACTACAGGTGTCAGCTTGGCAATAGCTCTTATTGGCTTTGGTATTCTTGGTGCCGGCTATGCAGGCAAAGAGCTTGATATAAGTGCAATTAATGAGATACTTAACCTTATGAAAGAAAGCTTCAATATCAATCCGTTACTTCTCCTGGTTCCTATCATAGTTATTGTAATGGTTGCCAGGAAAGTTCCTGCTATACCCGGTCTCTTCATAGGTACACTTCTGGGCGGAGTGGCAGCAATGATATTCCAGGGAGCAAGCTTCGCAGGTGTTACTGATGCTATGCAGTATGGTGTAGTATCGGAAACAGGAAATGAAATGCTTGACTCGCTTCTCACAGGAGGCGGCTATCAGAGTATGATGTGGACTATATCACTTATACTGGCTGCTCTTACTTTCGGCGGTGTACTTGAGAAAACAGGCATGCTGGAAACAATAGGCAAGGTAATATTGAAATATGCAAAGAGCACAGGCGCACTTGTTACAGCAACTATATTCACAAGTATCTTCACAAACGTACTTGCCGGTGACCAATATTTGGCTTTGGTGCTTCCGGGCAAAATGTACAAGGATGAATACCGCAAGAGAGGCCTTGCTCCGAGAAATCTTTCAAGATGCCTGGAGGATGCAGGGACACTTACTTCGCCTCTTGTTCCTTGGAATACCTGCGGTGCTGCAATGTCAACATACCTGGGCGTTCCAACAATTGAGTATTTCCCATACTGCTTCCTGAATCTGGTTAACCCGATAGTCTCAATTATATTCGGTTTCACCGGAATCACAATGATGAAGCTGGAAGATGACCCATCGGCTCCGGAGTATAAAGGGCCAAAATCAAAAAATGAAAACGTATCAGCTTAGTAAATAATAAAAGCCTGTTGCGGATGCAACAGGCTTTATTCATATCTCAATCAATTCCTTCGTGAACTTGTTCAGCACTTCTACTCCATTCTCAGTTACCATTACAAGGTCTTCTATTCTGAATACCATACCGGGCTGCAGTACAGTACTGCTTATATCTGATATATACGGTTCCTCATGAACCTCTTTGTATTCCTTTGAAACCGGGTTTCATGTTTCACCGTAATTATTCATGCGTTTCCCCCTGAAAATCAACTTTAATCAATGCAATATATCACATTCTTTTCCCACTCACATATTATGATTAAAAAGGCGTCTCACACTGCACCTTTCCTTGCATCCTCATTATACAGGAAAGTATACTTTTACAATAATATGCGTATTTCGGGAGGCTAAAAAACATGAACCTTGGCATTGACGGAAGAGTAATAACCTGGCATATCGGCTCCGGCCTGGCCACCTATACCAATAACCTGCTGGAAAACCTGAACAAGCTTAAGCATTTAAGAAACATATTTTTGTTTTACCCCTATAAGGATGGAACCGATTATTTTGAAATCAATGATATACCAAAAAACCTTCTGATTGGTGAAAGGCGCCTTGATTTTTGGCGAAATGTATACGAACTTAAATGGGATGTCAATTATCCCATTGATGTTTTCCACAATACCGTCAATGGTATAGGGCTTCCCAATTGCTTCAAGGGCGTAAAAGTAATAACTCTCCACGACCTTATTCCTTATATTATGCCTGAAACCGTAGACAGGCCGCACCTGGACTATACCTTGAAATATACTCCTTATATTTTGGAGGATGCAGCACACATAATAACTGTGTCTCACCACTCCAAATCGGATATCCAAAGATACTTCGGAATTGATGATGACAAAATAACGGTAACTCATTTGGCGGCAGATCCTATTTTTAGGCCCTTGGATAGGGACAATGCAAAAAAAGTTATTTTCAACAAGTATGGTGTGGATAAGAAGTATGTTCTCTATCTGGGAGGCTTCAGCCAAAGGAAGAATATTGCCAGATTGATAAGGGCCTTTAAGAAAGTAATAATTGAGAAAGAGGAGGTTATCAACCTTCTTATACTCGGAGAGCATTCCAGATCCTTCAAAGCTCTTTGGAAGCTTACCGAAGAACTGGAGCTGTGCGATTATGTAAAATTCCTGAATTTTGTCCCCACTGCAGATCTGCCTTACTTTTACAACGGAGCGGAATTATTTGCTTATCCCTCTTTGTATGAGGGCTTTGGCCTGCCTCCATTGGAAGCAATGCAATGCGGTATACCCGTCATAACTTCAAACGTGTCTTCAATACCTGAAATTGTCGGAGATGCATGCCTTCTTACAGATCCATACTCTGTAGATGATATATCCGACTCAATGCTCACACTGCTTACCGACGGGGATGAATGGCATAGATACAGCCTGATGGGCATTGAGAAGGCTAAAGAATACTCATGGTTTAAAACTGCTGCAGAGACCCTTGAAGTATATGAAAAATCCATGAAAGGCGTATGAATAAAAACCCCTGTGGTTTTAGGCTCGTGTTCATAGGGACATAATTTGAGCCGTGGGTAATGGTTGAGGCAGACAGCAGATTAAGCTGTCTGCCTTTGCCGTTGTTCGGCTATTTTCTCGGCTTCTTCTGCAAATGCACCGATGACACCGATGTCACGGTAGTGAATTATAATCGCTTGTTCCGCTGTTCTGGAGTATCGTTCTCCACGCTCGCCGACTTCAATCTTCTCGATAAACAGGTTCAGCAGCTCACCGCTTAATTCGTTAATTTCGGTATACCGTCTTGCCTTATCGATAAATCGGATAACATTAGCAACGGAATCCTGTAGCTTCTGGATTCGCTCCGCTGTCTGAGGAATTCTTTCCTTCAGATTTTTTTGTTCTGCATTGTAGTCGTCAGACAGCATCCGGAATTGTTCGTTGTTGATTCGTCCCAGCACATTGTCCTCATAGGTTCTTTTGAACAAGGTGCTGAGTTCTGTATCTCTCCGGCGCATAACATCCAGTTCTCTTTGTAGCCGGTCAATTTCGCGCTTTGTTTCGGCGTTGTTTTTCCGGTTGATATACTGGATGAATAGAGCTTCCTGTTGCCTGGCGAAGTGGGTTACTCGCCGCAGATCGTCAAGTATGATGGCTGCCAGTTGATACTCCCTGATGTAGTGGCCAGTGCATTTTTCCTTGCCGCGCTTCTTATAGGTGGAGCACATGAAATTGTTTTTTACGGCGTCCATAGTGTGTGCCCGGTGGAGAACCAGCGTTTGATTGCAGTCAAGGCAATAGACCAGACCGGAGAACATATTTTGTTCAGCCATATTCGCCCTGCGTCTTTTGCGTTTGCGGATATCTTGCACGATAGACCATATTTCTTGAGTTATCAACGGCTCGTGGGTGTTTTCGAAGCGTAACTGTTCCGCTTTAGGACGCTCGATCCGCTTCTTGTTTTTGTAGGATATCGTCGTGGACTGCAGGCTTATGGTGTGCCCAAGATAAACTTCATCCTCCAGAATACTGGCTATTGTAGTGTCGCTCCAGTCATAAGGCCTTGTAGTGTCCACGCCTGTTAAAAGAACACCTGTCTTATTGTAATAGTAGTTTCCGGGCGTCATAACCTGCTCGTTTTTTAGCTGCCTCGCAATCTGACTGGGACCTTTCCCGCCAACACAGAGGTTGAAAATCCTTTGTACTATCGGGGCAACATCATCATCGGGAACAATCTTTTTCTTTGGATTGCTTTCATCTTTCTTGTACCCGTAGGGGGCTCTGGTTGCAACTCGTTCGCCGCGTTCCGCCTGCGCTTTCTTGGCCGCACGGATTTTTTTGCTGGTATCCTTGGCGTAGAAATCGTTAAACAAATTCTTGAACGGAGTGAAGTCATTATCTCCGTAGAGGCTGTCCACATTGTCATTTATTGCGATGAAGCGGATGCCGTTGCTGGGGAACACCATC
>JAKJBU010000001.1 GCA_022706825.1 Bacillota bacterium | reverse complement strand
CTGTCGAGGCAGATAGCCAATGCCTACACCGCAGTTGCAATTGAAGACCTAAACATGAGAGCCATGGCACAAGGATTTAATCTGGCAAAATCTACAAATGACAATGGTTTTGGCATGTTGAAAACATTTTTGGCGTATAAGCTGTCAGAACAAGGCAAGTCGCTCATTACAATTGATAAATGGTATCCGTCCAGTAAACTTTGCAGTTTTTGCAAAAATGAAAATAAGGAATTGGCACTATCAGATAGAACTTGGGTATGCAAACATTGTGGTGTAGAACTGGACAGAGATATAAACGCTGCCATAAACATCAAAAATGAAGGCTGTCGGATACTGGGTATAGCCTAATACTACAAAGAACCGTTGGGCAAACGGGGATAGCTTGGTAATTATATCGACATTAGTCGGTACGTCCCAAGAAGCCCCCACCTCTTAGGTGGTGGGAGTATGTCACGCGCTAACGTAACTGATAGGTAATGGGAAGCTTTAGTGCAGATAGGTACTCAATAGTGTACCTATCTTTTATTTTGTACCGCAGATAACCGGAATTGATTTGTGCTTCCAAGGGAGGGAAATCAATGATTTGAAACACATAGCATTAGTGTTTACAGCATTTCATCAAGTATCTGGCAAGCGTCCCATATGAGATAAGGGCAGATTTCGTCCAGCAATCCTTTTTCCACAATTATTGATTTTTCTGAAGGATTGGAGATGTCATAACCAAGTATTTCTTTGCAGATGAGGGTTTCATGAGCTTCTTTAAATTTTTCTTCAAATCCTGTCTTTTTTTGAATGAGAAGATTCTTTGCCGCTAAATCATAGGGCACAGATTGGCCATATTTTAATCCCAAAACCATTAGTGCGCCTGTTACACAGCCGCAGGTTTCACCATTATACATTCCGCCGCCGAAAGCTCCTGCGATTTTTAATGCTTTTTCCGGTTCCAGCCCTAACCTTTCAGATCCGTACAGGAACACAATCTGGGAACAGTTAAAGCCCTGGGACCGAAGCTCATTGACTTTTTCCAATGTCATGATGTTTTCCATAGCTCTGAAACACCTCCGGTAATATAAGATGAATTCACTATGTGCCTTATATTAGAATATAATTTGTACGATTTGAAATGTCAAGGGCTGCCGTAAGAGATGAAGCAATTCGGAATATCATTTCAGAGTTTATGGAATGCATATTATACGCCAATATTGACAAAAATAACATGCCTAGTATATCATTATTATGAACAGAATTACGTAATTGACTCCGATTCTATTAAGTAAAGCTTATGCTATGGGAATAAGAACATTAGGGTATATAGGGAAACACCTATGCCACCTGTTGTAGAGGAGTCGTTATCGCAGTAGTAATCATTTTTATTTTTGTTTGATTATATATGCGGTGCGATCTTTTTGGGCGCACCGTTTTTTATATAATCAAACAATCAATATTATCCCATCAGATAGAGTAGTTAATAATTCCAGTTTTCTTTAATATTGGCAGACTCATAAAAATTAAGGAGGTATATGTGTATGAAGCTTAGAAAAATGTGGCTTAACGTCAATGGCGCAAATCGAATGTTTGCCTGCAACCCGGAAAAGGACACGCTGGCTTCTGTTCTGCGCCGTATGGGGTTGACGGGTGTTAAGGTTGGCTGTGGTACAGGGGTATGCGGTGCTTGTTCAGTTATTCTGAACGGCAAAGTGATTCGCTCTTGTACGAAAAAAATCAGTACTGTTGAAGAGTACAGCAAGGTAATTACTATCGAAGGTATTGGCACCCCGAATAACTTGCATCCGCTGCAAGTCGCATGGATGAACTATGGTGCTGTGCAATGCGGTTTCTGTACACCCGGGTTTATCGTATCCGCTTATGGGCTTTTGCTGGAAAACAATAACCCAACCCGTGAAGAGGTCAGAGATTGGTTCCAGAAACACCGAAATGTTTGTCGCTGTACGGGCTATAAGCAGATTGTTGACGCTGTTATGGCAGCAGCAAAGGTTGTCCGCGGTGAGGCAACAATAGAAGACATTTCCTTTAAACTTCCGAAGGACAATGAGTATTATGGTAAGCCGGTTGTTCGTCCTACTGCACTTGCCAAGGTCTGCGGACTTGCCGATTATGGAGACGACCAGGAGCTTAAGATGCCGGCAGAGGCTCTCCATGTCGCAGTGGTGCAGCCCAGGATTGCCCACCATGCAAAGATTTTAAAGATTGATACCTCCGAAGCAGAGAAGATGCCGGGAGTGGTAAAGATTATTACGCACAAGGAACTCAAGGAGGCCGGAGGCACAAATGTGATGGCCGAGGCTCAGTTCCATGAACGTACTACAGTTATGGTTCCCAGCCGTAAGGTGTTGTGTGAGGATAGAATATTCCGTTATGGCGATGTTGTAGCCCTTGCTGTTGCTGATACAAAGGAGCATGCCCGTGCTGCAGCGGCAAAGGTTAAAGTAGAAATTGAAAAATTGCCTGAATACCTTAGCTATCTGGATGCTGTTATGCCGGATGCAATGCGTATTCATGAAGATACACCCAATATTTTCTCTATGCAGCCGGTTTTGAAGGGTGTAGGTCTGGAAGATGCCGCCAAGGTGCAGGAAGTAATAGACAATTCTGCTTACAGTGTGTCCGGTAGCTTTTATTCTACCCGGGAACCGCATTTGACCATTGAAGGTACTACAGTCCAGGCTTACTTTGATGAAGAGGACAATCTGACAATTCAGTGCAAATCTCAAGGGGTTTATTCATCAAAGGGACGTATGGGCGATTCAGTCGGCATTCCAAAGGATAAATTGCGCATTGTCATGAACCCCACAGGAGCCAGCTTCGGTTGGTCTACCAACGCAGGAGATATTTGCCTGGCTGCCGCTGCAGCCGTAGTAACAAAAATGCCGGTAGCTTTATCCATGAGCTATGAAGAGCACCAGCATTTTTCGGGGAAACGCTGCCCCTGCCACTCCAACGGGCGTGCGGCTTGTGATGAAAATGGGAAAATTACGGCGGTTGAATTTGACTTTGGGATGGATCATGGTGCCTACTCGTGGGGCGGAGACGATCTGATGACAAAACAAGTCCGCTTTGCTTTCTTCCCCTATAAAGTACCTAATGCAGCCGGCCTTACCCGTATAGCCAACACTAACCATAACTTCGGTACAGCTTACCGCGCTTACGGTTCTCCTCAGGCGTATACTTTATCCGAGGCTATGATGGATATGCTTGCAAAGAAAGCCGGAATTGATCCTTTCGAGTTCCGCTGGATAAATATTGCAAGGGAAGGGGACACCAATATAAACAGCTACCCGTTCCGCCAGTATCCTATGGAGGAAATAATGAAGATTATGCGGCCTTATTATGAAAAGGCTGTTGCGGAAGCGAAAGCAGCTGATACACCACAGAAGCGCCGCGGCGTAGGTCTTTCATGGGGAGGCTTCAATGTCACTGAAGGCGGTACCGACAGTTCTTCCGTTGCATTAGAGCTTAATCCTGACAATACCTTCTCTAAATATGATACCTATCAGGAATTGGGCCAGGGCGGTGATATCGGTTCCTTAATGTTAACATTGGAGGCGCTTAAGCCTCTGGGGGTAAAACCGGATCAGATCAGGCTTGTTCAGAATGATACCAAGCTTTGCCCGGACAGCGGTATGTCAGGTGCAAGCCGTACACACTTCATGAGCGGTAAAGCAACCATACTTGCCGCAGAAAAGCTTATGAACGCTATGCGTAAGCCTGACGGCACCTACAGGACATATGATGAAATGGCAGCCGAAGGAATTCCGACAAAGTATCAAGCTACATATTCAAATACAACCATTCCGGGGATTTGCCGCCTGGATCCCAATACCGGTATCGGAGATCCCACTCCTGCCTATACTTATTGCCTGAACCTGGCAGAGGTGGAAGTTGACACTGCTACAGGCAAGGTAAGAGTCCTTCGCTTCACCTGCGTGGATGATGTAGGTAAAATAGGAAACATAGATGCCGTAAACGGCCAGGCATACGGCGGCATATCTCACTGCATAGGCTTTGCCCTCAGTGAAAATTACGATGATGTAGAAAAGCATTCAAATATGTTAGGTGCCGGTGTGCCGTATATAAAGGATATTCCGGATGAAATCAATGTTATTCACTATGAAAGGCCGGATGAGGTCGGCCCCTTCGGTTCCTCGGGAGCTTCCGAAGCTTTCCAGTCATCCGGGCATGTAGCGGTTCTGAACGCTATCGATAATGCCTGTGGTGTGCGCATCTATGAGATGCCTGCTACGCCTGAAAAGGTGAAAGCGGGGCTGGATATACTCGCAGCCGGCGGAAAGATAGAACCGCCAAAGAAATACTTCCTTGGCTCCGACTTGTACGATGAACTTGAAAACATAAAGGCAAATCCCGTTAAGTACGGCGGCGATGATTTCTTTATCCCGTTAGGGGACGCCACCGCAGAGAGATTCTTCTAATCAAAGATTGCAGCTGAACTGAAATATTGATTTGCGCCCGGATTACGCAGAATTGCATAATTCGGGCGCAACAATACCATAATGATTTATCCTAGCTGAGAAAGGTGCATATTGGTACTTGAAATGGAAAAGTTTAAAGAAAAAATAAAAACCTGCCTGCAGAACGAACCTGCCTTTTGCACTGCTGCCTGCCCATTTCATCTGGATATTCATGACTTTATGCCCAAAATGCAGCGCGGTGGCTTTAATGCAGCCTACAGAACCTATTTGAATACAGTTGGATTCCCGGGCATTGTGTCCGAATTATGCCATGAGCCATGCAAAAACGTATGTCCCAGACGCTTGAAGGACGAGGCAATTGCCATGAAGCATCTTGAAAAGGCTGCCATAAAGTATGCGAGGGATTTAAACCCCAATAGCTATAACCTGGCTCCAAAGAATAAGAAAATAGCAATAATAGGCGCCGGCATCAGCGGACTTGGATGTGCGCTCCGATTGGCGTCAAAAAAATACAATGTAACGGTATTTGAAAGAACAGACAGGATAGGCGGGCATTTATGGGATGTTCTGCCCCCTGAAGTTTTTTTGGCCGACATTGAGCGGCAGTTTATGCATGAAAAATATACCCTTAACTTGAATACGGAAATAACAAGTCTGGATGAGTTGGACTTTGATGCCATATATGTTGCCACCGGTAAAGGGGGGACGGATTTTGGACTGAAGCCTGATCCGGAAGGTGCCTTTGCCAGTGACAAACCCGGTGTTTTTATGGGTGGAGAATTATGCGGAAGAAATATAATAGAGGCCCTTGCCGATGGGCTTCAGGCGATAAACGCCATTGAACGGTATATAAAGACCGGTAACATGAATCAGCCTAAAGCAAAGGACAAAACGGAAATATTGATAAATACTGATCTTATCAGCTATATGAAGCCTGTGCTTCCCGATGAAGGAGAAGTATTTACCCAGGAAAATGCCCTGTATGAGGCCAAACGCTGCCTAAGGTGCTCCTGTGACGCTTGTGTACGTCATTGTGACTTGATGAGCTATTATGGAAAATATCCCAAAAGAATAGGAGAAGAAGTAGAAATTACGGTTAACCCCGGAACACTGGACGGAAACGGAACTGTCGCAACCCGCCTTATTTCTACCTGCAACCAATGCGGACTTTGCAAAGGAATCTGCCCGCAGGAAATTGACACAGGGGATTTTCTGCTGCAAAGCCACCGGGCAATGCGAGGAAAAGGTGCCATGCCGTGGGCATTTCATGATTTCTGGCTGCAGGATATGGAATTCACCAACAGCGAGGCAGCAGGAATGTGTAAGCTTCCGAAGGGGTTTGACAAAAGCAGGTATGTATTCTTCCCAGGATGTCAGCTGGGAGCATCGGACCCTTGGTATGTTATTGAAAGCTACCGATTCCTGAGGGAAAAAAACCCGGATACAGCCCTGATACTCGGCTGCTGCGGCGCTCCTGCCGAATGGGCGGGAGATGAACAGCTTCATGAGGCGGCCGTTGCCAAGCTTCGGGAGGATTGGATTTCCCTCGGGAAACCGATCGCTGTCTTTGCATGTCCCACCTGCAGGCAAATGTTCCGGAAATATCTGCCGGAAATCGAGGGTATATTTCTATACAACTTAATGTCTGAATTAGGCATTAAACCATCTCCAAGAGTCAACGGAGATACCGTATCGGTTTTTGACCCTTGCACCACCAGGGAAGAGCCGGAGCTTCAGCATGTAATACGGGAGATAGCGGAAAAGGCCGGTTTCAGCCTTGAACCGCTTCCTTACGAGGGAAAGTACGCCAAGTGCTGCAGCTGGGGCGGGCAGGTGTCAATCGCGAACCCATCCTTCGCCCGGGAGGTTGTTAAGGCCAGAATCTCTCAGAACAGCAATCCTTATATCACATATTGCATTAATTGCCGTGATATTTTTGACGCAGCGAAAAAGCCCGTATATCATATATTAGATATAATATTTGGATCCCATGATAAGGATCAAATGCTGCCAACCATTACCCAGCGCAGAAGCAACCGCATAAACCTTAAGCACAAGCTGCTCAGCGAGTTTTGGAGGGATGAAGCTATTATGGAACAAAAGGAAAGCAGGATAAAGCTGCTTATAACACCGGAACTCAGACAAAAGCTGCATAAGGAAATGATACTGGAAACAGATATTGAGACGGTGATCGAGCATTGTGAAAGCACCGGGCGGAAGGTTCAGATCCCGGAATCCGGCCATTTTTTCGGGCATCTGCAGATAGGAAAAATGACCTATTGGGTAGAATACCTTCCTGAGGACGGGAAATTCAATCTGATTAATGCATACTGTCACCGGATGAGCATAGAGGAGGCCTGACAAATGGCGGATAATAAGGTTATCATATGCTGTAAGTGCAAAAAGGAACTGATACCGAAAAAAGTATATTTCAAGTATTTGGGCCACAGCTTTTTCACCGACATACTTAAATGTCCGGATTGCGGTGAGGTTTTTATTCCCGAAGAGCTGGTCAAGGGGCGCATGGCTGAGGTTGAGATGCAACTGGAGGACAAATAGATGAGTATACCGAAAATAATACGAAGCACCTATAGCGTATGCCCGGTTTGTCTGAGCCGCATTCCGGCGCAGCATGTTGAAATTGGCAGTAATGTTTATTTACAGAAGAAGTGTGTACAGCACGGCTTCTTTTCCAGTGTAATATGGCGCTCCAAGACTCCTATCGGTGAGTGGATAGGTGACACACCAAGAATAAAGAAGAACGAAAACCTCAATTGCCCAAAGGCTTGCGGTATCTGCCCCGAACATAGGCAGGGGACATGCTGTGTTCTCCTGGAGGTGACAAGCCGCTGCAATCTGAGATGTAAATACTGTTTTGCAGACAGCAGGAATACAGATGATCCAAGCCTGGAGCAAGTGCAGGCCTGGCTGCGGCAGCTGGCAGTACCGGGCAAAACGCTGGTACAGCTCAGCGGCGGTGAGCCTACTGTAAGGGATGATCTTCCCGAAATCATAAGCAGTGCCAAGGAGGCGGGCTGCAGGTATGTGCAGCTTAACAGCAACGGAATACGGTTGGCTGAAGATAAAGAATTTGTAAGAAAGCTGGCTGAGGCCGGGTTATCTTTTGTATTTATGCAGTTTGACGGGACCAACGATGAAATAAACAGAAAGCTTCGAGGGGTGGATTTACTTGCCCTGAAAAAACAGGCCATTGAGAACTGTGCAGCTTACAATATAGGTGTGACCCTTGTACCGACTATGGTTCCCGGTGTCAATACCGATAACATAGGGGAACTGCTGCGTTTTGCCATTGCAGAATCACCTGCTGTCAGAGGTGTTCATTTTCAGCCGGTAAGTTATTTCGGACGAATACCCGAAAGGCCTGTGGATGAGGTAAGATACACTCTTGATGAGCTTATATATGATATTGAAGTGCAGACAAAGGGGCAGATCAAAGCAAAAAACCTGATACCCTCCAGGTGCGACCACCCCCTTTGCGGCTTTCATGGGGACTTTGTGGTTATGCCTCATGGAATTGAGCCGCTTTCCGGTAAATATACCTCCAAGGGGGACTGCTGCGGAAGCGAACCGGTATCCGCCGATAAAAACAGGGCTTTTGTAGCAAGGCGCTGGGAGAGGCAGGTGCAGGAGCAGGAATCGCATTCATGCTGCAGCAAGCCGGATATTCATGATATGGATTATTTCCTGAAGCGTGTAAAATCCCATGGCTTCACAATTACAGCCATGGCATTCCAGGATGCCGGGAATATGGATTTGGAACGGCTGCGCAGGTGCAGCCTGCATGTTTTTGATAATGGAAGATTCGTGCCTTTTTGCGCATATTACCTGACTGGATGGGATATGACATGAAGAATATTTGTACCGGTGATATCTGCCGCCCCGGGGGCTATAAAATAACAGAAAGAGCCTTGGAATTTTGTGGTTTTTCGAAGGATGCAAAGCTTGCGGATATAGGCTGCGGGCTGGGTGCCACAGTGCGGCATATCCGACGGAATTACGACTATGATATCTGCGGGATCGAAAAGGATAAGGATGCAGTGAAGCTGGCGGTGACTCAATTTGTTTATGCCGGGGACAGTACGGAATTGCCTTTTGACAGCGAGGAACTTGATGGGCTTCTTTTTGAGTGCAGCTTCTCAAAAATGGATAATCCGGAGCTTGTTTTGACTGAGTGTCAGCGAGTATTGAAGCCCGGAGGGTATCTGATAATATCCGATATGTATGCCAGAGGTTCAAGTGCAGCGCTTTCGGGGCTGTTGGGCCGCATAGAAGCAAAAGAGGAAATCCTGGATAAGCTCATAATGAGCGGGTTTGATATTAAGCTTTTTGAAGACTACAGTGATGAGCTTCACAGGATGTGGGGGCAGTTGATTTTTGAACATGGCGCAAAAGCATTATGTGAAAACCTGGGGACTGACAGCGGGAAGCTTAAAGAAATAAAATGCGGCTATTGCCTTATAATAGCTCAAAAGGGGGCATGACTTTGATTTCACCGGTTCAGCAATGGGCAGCGGAACGCACCGGCCTGAAGGAAAAGCTTTCGCTGCAGACACTGATGGCCTGGCAATTGGATAGGGTAAGAGAAGCCGTTGAATATGCCCGTAATAACTGCGATTATTATTGCAAGAAGTTGAAGGAAATCGATATATCCGGTATCAAAACTTTACGGGATATGCAGGATATACCCTTTACTTATCCTGAAGATATCAATGAAGACCCAAAAGCCTTTGTTTGCGTACCAACCCGGGAGATTACGCGGATTACCTCACTTTCCACTTCCGGCAGCCAGGGAAGCCCCAAAAGGATATATTTTAGTGAAAATGACCTGGAGCGGACAATAGATTTCTTCGCCTGCGGCATGTCAACCATGGTTCACAGCGGGCAATCTGTTTTAATAATGATGTCCAGCCGGACGGAGAACAGTATTGCCGATTTGCTTGAGAAAGCCCTGAAACGGATCGGAGTCTCCTCTGATATTCACGGCAATGTAAAGGACGCGGCGGCAGCATTGGAGGCGGCGAAAGGTTACGACTGCCTTGTAGGTGTACCGGCGGAAATCATGTATCTGTGCCGTACAGATGACAGACTCCGGCCTGAAAGTGTACTGTTAAGTGCAGACTATGTACCGGAGAGCGTCATTAGATACCTTGAAGAAACATGGCATTGCAAAGTGTTTACTCATTACGGCATGACAGAAACGGGATTCGGCGGCGGTGTGCAGTGTGAGGCGGGTGAAGGATATCATTTAAGGGATGCAGACCTGCTTATTGAAATTGTAGACAGCATAACGGGCAAGCAGTTGAATGCGGGAAAATTGGGGGAAGTGGTGCTTACTACACTGCGAAACGAAGCTATGCCTTTAATCAGATACCGCACGGGAGATATCGCAAGAATACTGACAAAACCATGCCCGTGCGGGGGTATATTACCGCGGTTGGACAAGGTCAGGGGGCGCAGCGCCAATATCATCCGGCTGGAGAATGGGAAATCAATCAACATTCATGATTTGGACGAAATCATGTTTGCAATTCCCGGTCTCAGGAATTACAGCGCAAGGCTTGTGGGCCGCAACAGCCTTCTCCTTACAGCAGACACAAAATCCCAATTGGATGCTGAGCTTTTGAGGGAAAAACTGCCCTGTGATATAAAGGTGGAATACGGCACTGTTGTTCCTTTTACAGGCGCAGGGAAACGCAACATTTGCCTGGAATAGTATTAATATAAAAATAATAACTAATTAAAGGAGGGTAAAAAATGGAATTCAAAAATGCGACTATCGTAAAAAAGGCCAATATCTATTTCGACGGGAAGGTAAGCAGCAGAACAATATTTACCGCAAACGGAGAGAGGAAGACTCTGGGGGTCATGCTCCCCGGCGAATATGAATTCGGCACAAACGCTGAGGAACTTATGGAGGTTCTTGGCGGTGAGATGGATGTTTGCCTGCCCGGTGAAAAAGTATTCAAAACCTATAAAGAAGGCGATAGCTTTATTGTTCCTGCCAACTCCAAATTCAAACTGATTTTAAAGACAGTGGCGGATTATTGCTGCTCATACAAAGAGTAGTTTGAATAGTAAAATAAAGTGCGGAGCGGTGATAGCAGCGGCGGGAATGTCCTCCAGGATGAATGACTTTAAGCCGCTGCTTCCGCTTGCCGGTACAACATTAATCGGCAGGGTAATCAATACCCTGAAATCGGCAGGAGTATCACCAATTGTTGTCATATCAGGCAAGTTTGCGGAACGTTTGAAGGAATATTTGACCGGATTTGATGTGATATGCCTTTATAATGGGAACTATGAGCGTACAGATATGTTTTATTCGGCTTGTATAGGTTTTGAGTATATTCAGGACAAGGCCGAACAATTCTTTTTTCTCCCCGGGGACGTACCGCTTTTTTCGAAGCAAAGCCTTGACGCAATGATGGAACAAATGAGTATAAGCGGCTGCGATATCTTATTGCCGCAAAGATGCGGAAGGCAGGGGCATCCAATATTAATTAAAAGCAGTGTTGTTCCTGCCGTTCTTTCTTATGACGGGGAGAACGGCTTGAGGGGGGTTATCGAAAATTATAAGGGGCCAAAAGAAGCAATGGAGCTTCCGGACATTGGGATAACACTGGACGCAGACAGCCCCCGGGACTATGAGCTAATAAAGCTGCTGGCAGATGATACCGTGCCGGAGGATATCCGCAGACACTCGGCTTTGGTTGCACAGTTGGCAGTAAGCTTGGGAGAAAAACTAATCAGCCTCGGATACTCACTTGATTTGCACCGGATTGAGCTTGCCGCCTTGCTTCACGATATATCAAGGGCGCAGCCAAATCATGCATGTGCCGGAGCTGAGCACTTGGAAAAAATCGGGCATCCTCTTCTTGCCGAAATTGTGAGTCAGCACATGAAGCTGTTACCGGAGCAGGAAGACAAAATATCTGAGGTTACTATTGTATACCTTGCGGATAAATTTTTTATAGGCGGAGAAATTGCAACTCTGGAGCAGCGCTTTGAGAACAAGCGGAGGGAATTTCACGATAAACCCGGGGCTTTGCAGGCGTTGGAAGAAAACTACCAAACTTCATTAGGCATACTGCGGCTTTTTGAAAATGCTTTAGGATTTAGTATAGTTCCTAATGAACTTTTAAAGAAACAAACTGTATGAAAGAGTCACTTCAAAAACTTAAGAATCAATCAAGAAGAAAGAAGACACAGTTAATGCGGCAATATTGTCATCTGTACTAAAAAACTGCATATATTAACCAATTTAAGGTAGGTACTCTAAAGTGCCTGCCTTTTAAATTATATTGAGTTCATTACTAATGCGCGCGTCGTATGATATATATATCGTGAATACTTATTTTTAAAGGAGTTGGTAATATATGCTGTCTAATCTTGAATATATAAGAGAATCACTGGAGTTAAACTTATTTTTTATGAGAATAGCAAAAGAGCACTCAATATTTATAGAAGCGGCTTTTACTGCAAAAAATAGAGAACCGGCAGAAGAGGCGGAGGCTTTCAAAATTCTTTTCAGCAATCTTCTGATAAAGGCAATTGAGCTTTCGGATGGTATACTTAGTGAAGATGTAACCGCTTCCGGGGAATTGGTTACGGACCTAACCCTGCAGGCGGAGAAGGAAACCGAATTCTATACAGGGATAAGTATTAACAGCAGAATTACCAAAGCGGAATTAGCCTTCGCAAATGAGGAGGAACCCAGTATTGATCCGGTTTTGCTGCAGGATGTTTATATGCTGAACCAGCAAGCCTTAGCTTCGACCCGCGCATTGGCAAATTACAAAGCAAGGTTGCTCCGCGATGTTTTAGCCTGCAGACTATTTACTAATAATTACCCATTGCTTCTGGATCATATTCTGAGAGAAGCAAAATTTTATATAAGAAGCTTGATGCGATTGCAGCGGAAAAATTCATCAAATACAATAGATGATGCTATTGAAGAGGAGATATTCTGGAACAAAAGACATCAGGGATTTTAAAAGGCAAGGGACACAAGGTTTGATTAACTGTACTATCAGATCGATTGCCTATCCGCTTTTGGGCGATCATGTAGTCAGAGAGGCAAACCATTATTTGAGGCTTCTTAAGAAATATGCAAGTATGCCTGTAAGCAAGTAAGCAGCAAGTACATAACGGGCATCAGACAAGCAGGTTATTTGAAAGCAGAAGGAACTGTCCCTTCTGCTTTTACAGTTTCATACCTTAATGCAAACCGAAATGCAAAATATAGTTGACATCATGCAATATATATATTACAATCGGAGTAAGAGGGTGATGCTTTGGGAGATAAAAACAATAAGCTGAAACTGGCAAGGATAGAGAGAGATCTGACGCAGGAGCAGCTGGCAGATAAGATAGGTGTTACCAGGCAGACTATAGGTCTTATCGAAGCCGGCAAGTACAATCCTACAATAAAACTGTGCATAGCAATATGCAAAGAGCTGAACAAGACTTTAGACGATATTTTCTGGGAGGATTAGTTTATGGGAAAGATTATAGATGAAAGAATCATAGCCGGCAAAAGGAAGATAAACTCAAGTGCATTCGGAATCTGCTTTCTGGCATTATGGGGCATACTGCTTTACAGGCAGTTCATGCTTCATCAGGATATCAGGGAATATGCCGATATATTCCTTCTTACTGTCGGCATTTCCATATATGTTGTTGTCAGCAATATACTGCAGGGGTTTTACTATACCTACAGGAGCAGAAGCACACAGAAAAAAACCGTATTAATAGGTGCATTGACAGGAACCATAGTGTTTTCAACGGTTCAGATACTGATAATGGACTATGATCTGACTAATGGAAAGGATGTATCAAAGCTCGTACTTCAGGCAATTATTTTCTTGGCAGTTTGGATTGCCTGCCAGCATACTTTATTTAAGATAAGTGAAAAGCAGGCGGATAAGGATATTGAGTAGTCCTGAACAAAACCGTTATTCTTTCCCTTTAAAGAAGAACAGCTTGGATGAATGATTGTATTGGCCTTTAAACTGTGTAGGGGTAAGGCCTGTTTTTTTCTTGAAAATCTGAGAGAAATAGCTCAAACTGCTGAAGCCGCATAAATCACAAATTTGCTCTATTGAAAAACCTGTGCTTTGCAGCAAGTCTTTTGCTTTCTCAATTTTCAAATCAAGCAGAAATTCAAAGGGTGTTTTTCCCGTATACTGTTTGAATAGCCTTAACAGATGATATTGACTGTAATGGGTTTCATAGGCTAAATCGGAAAGGGATATTTTATTTTGAAAATTATCGGTGATATACTCTATAACATTTTTTATACATTTGTTGTCATGGTATTCCCGAGGGTAATAGGATGAAAAAGGAAAGATTGTGATAGCTCTCCCTCAAAAGGAGAATAGCAGCCTGTACGGAAAGGCTTTCAAGCATCATGGAGCAGCCCGGCTGCTTTGCACGGCATTCGCGGATGTATATATATATCAACTCCCTAAGCTCCGGACTGAGTTCAAAACAATTATTTTTCAGCACCAGATTTCTATTGCCGAACAGCTCTTCCGCCATTGTTTCAAGAAATGTATTTTCGAAATAGAGAATAAAAGCCTTGAAATCGATAGTGCCCGTATCTTCTATTCGATGGCTCTGCATAGGATTGCATGGGAAAACGTTTTTTTCTTTTAATATATGCAGTTTATTCTCCATTCTGACCAAGGGTGACTGTTTCATGGAAATTATATAATGGAATTGATTGCATGCGCATTCCTCCAGCATTATATAGGAGGTTTCTATGACCGCCAGATTTGTGCATGGATATACTTGGGACTTATTCATTTGCACATCAGGAAAAGTTGGTTTTAGTGCCAGCAAAAAGTCTTCCATAATCTCACTCTCTTACAAAAGATTATATCAATAAACTCATCTCATGCTTATCGGGCAATATTAAGAAGCAGACTATTTCCCGCTTCCTTCTTTTTTATCATATTGTTGAGCATTACCGCTGCCTGTTCCATTGTCATTCTGGATTTCGGCTTGAAGTAAGTGCCTGCAAAGCCTTCGTACAAACCAATTGCAGCCATTGACTCCACTGCTTCCGCGGCATCCGGAGATATGTCAGTTTTATTCGCAAAGGTTCTGCTGCCTGTGGATGCCTTATTGATTGCAGCATTACCCAGAAGGATTGACACTGCATTATGGACGATCTTGCTTGCTCCTTCTATGGTCAGCACAGCATCAGGGTTGAACAGGATGCCTTCTTCCCCGGTGCTATAGTACTCAATGCATTGGGTAAAGTTATATGAACATTTTCCTTAAGCACTGCCTTTGTATTCGTAAACTTTCCTATGGGCCCGCTTCTGTCCCCTACAAAAGGCAGTTTTTCTGAGTTAAACTCATTAAGCATGCTGTCAAGCCCTATGAGGGGCCCGTTATCCTGAGTCAAAGCTGCCTGATTGGGCATATCTGCATGAAGGACTGCTGCGGGCTGTATCGGCGCAAACATCAAAGCAGAGATGAGAAGCACCGAAACAAGTGCTTTTGCTTGTTTGTACACATTTACACCTCCAACTATACAGTTTAATAGGATATTTCCTAATAACAGTATAGAACCTGCCGGAACAATCGATATTATTCAGATTGCTGATTTATTTATGTATATTGCGGTATAAGCAAAAAACACCTAACCGAAGTTAGGTGTTGGAAGAGTATGTCAGTTATTATTCTTTGTAAACAGCTTTCGTGAATACTTTCAATAACTCGTTTACCAGGAACGGAACCAGAGCAAATGCAATTACCAGGCTCCAATCATACAAGTTTAAGGTGTGGACTTTAAATGCCCTTGCAAAAACCGGTATTGTTATTACTCCGAACTGCAGGATAAAACCTACAATAATTGCACCTATCAGCTTCATATTTGTGAAGAATCCAATTTGGAATATGGATTTCGTTGCATTCCTCATTGAAAGAGAGAAGAACAGCTGTGAAGCAACAATTACAACAAAGGACATTGTCCTGGCATAAGTCAGTACTTCTTCGGGTATTTCACCTGAACCCAGGCTGTATCCGAATTCATGGAGCCCGAAATAAAAGGCTGCCAAAGTAAGTATACCTATGAGTAAACCGCCGGTAATTGCTTTTACGCCTGCGCCTCTTGCAAAGAAGCTTTCTTTGGAATCTCTGGGTTTTTTCTTCATGACGTCCTTGTCTCCGGGGTCCACACCAAGTGCAATAGCCGGTAAAGTATCGGTAATAAGGTTCATCCAGAGAATTTGGGTCGGCAGCAATGGTACCGGCCAGAAGAATAAAATGGATGCAAATATTGTAAGGACTTCTCCAAGATTGCAGGACAGCAGGAATATTACGGATTTCTTGATATTGTTATAAATATTTCTGCCTTCTTCTATTGCATGAACTATAGTTGTGAAGTTGTCATCAGTCAATATCATATCACTGGCACCCTTAGCCACGTCAGTTCCGGTTATGCCCATTGCAACACCGATATCCGCATATTTCAGGGAAGGAGCGTCATTAACGCCGTCACCGGTCATGGATACTATGTTGCCGTGGGATTTGAATGCCTTGACTATCTTGACCTTATGTTCCGGCGATACTCTTGCGAATACTCTGTAGCTGCCTATTCTCTCTGCAAATTCCTCATCTGACAGTTCATCAATTTCCGAGCCTGTCATGCTTTGCTCTCTTGAATCGACAATCCCCAGTTCCTTTGCAATTGCAACCGCGGTATTTTTATGGTCTCCGGTTATCATTATCGATGTAATGCCGGCAGTTTTTGCTTCCCTTATGGAATCCTTGACTTCCAGCCTCGGAGGATCTATCATTCCGACAAAGCCTATTACCGTCAAGTCTTTTTCCATTTCCTCAGGTGTTATTATACAGTGGGTATCTTTAAATGCCGCTCCAAGTACTCTTAAAGCCTCATCGGACATTTCTTCGGCGACTTTCATGTAATCGGCTTTCATTTCATCGGTTAAAGGGACAATCTTTCCGTTTACCAGGGCACTTGTTGATATTTTCAGTATATTATCCAATGCACCTTTTGTATGTACTCTGTAACCGTTTCCTTCCTTATTCAAGGTTGACATCAGCTTTCTTTCCGAGTCAAAGGGTTTTTCTCCCACTCTATTATGTTTTTCATTCAAGCTTGTCTTCGACAGGTTATATTTATCACCCATTACAACCAGGGCTATTTCGGTAGGGTCTCCGGTTCCTAAGCCGTTTTCATAGGTGGCATCCGAGCATAAAACAAAGGATTTGATCAATTCCGACTCATCCCCAACTGCTTCGAAAGCAGTCTGGGCGGCGGGTAATTCCTTCAAATTATTCAGGGTATAGTGTTTAACAACCGTCATTTTGTTTTGTGTAAGAGTTCCTGTTTTATCGGAACAGATTATATTAACACAACCTAGAGTTTCCACTGCAGGGAGTTTTTTGACTATAGCATTTATTTTGGACATCCGTGTAACCCCAATAGCCAGCACTATGGCCACTATTGCCGCCAGGCCTTCCGGAATTGCAGCAACTGCAAGGCTTATTGCCGTCAGGAACATCTCAAAAAGTTCTCTTTTTTGTATAAGCGAAACTATGAATATAAGGGCACATATTCCTATGCACAAAAAACCAAGTATTCTTCCCAGTTCATCAAGCCTTTTCTGGAGAGGTGTCATTTCATCGCTGTCTTCGTCAAGTATTTTTGCTATTTTTCCTATCTCTGTTTCCATGGCCGTAGCAACGACAACACCCTCACCTCTGCCGTAAGTAGACAGTGTGGACATGAATGCCATGTTCGACAAATCACCCAAGGGAGCCTTTGGATTGTCAAATAAAGCATTTGCATTCTTATCTACAGGAACAGACTCTCCTGTAAGTGCTGATTCTTCTATTTGCAGATTTACGCTTTCAAGAAGCCTTAGGTCAGCAGGAATATATCTTCCGGCGTCAATAACGACTATGTCGCCGGGAACCAGTTCTTCTGAGTTGATTTCTTTCACTTCACCGTCACGCCTGACAAGGGCTTTGGGAGTAGTCATCTTCTGAAGTGCTTCAATTGCTTTTTCGGCCTTATATTCCTGTATAACTCCTATTACTGCATTCAACACGACAACCATAAGAATGATAATTGCATCTACATATTCGCCTATGAGAATTGTAATTACTGATGCTGCCAGAAGTATGTATATCAGCATGTCCCTAAGTTGTCCCAGAAATAAGGAAAGCAGGCTTTTTTTCGGTTTCCCTTTTAACTTGTTTTCGCCGAACTTTTCCAGCCTTTTCAAAGCTTCTTCACCTGAAAGGCCGACGGCATGACTGACATCAAATTCCCTCAGCACTTCTTCCCGGGATTTTGAAAACCACATTTTGCTTCACGCTCCACTCGTATAAATATTGAAAAGGGTTATACTCTCTTGCTATGCTTTAAAAAAACCTTTAGCAAAATTTTATCATAGCAGATAAAATTATGCTAAAGGTCTTACTCTTTGAATCGTCAAAGGATTAAGCCAGGCAGTGCACCAACTGCCGGTTGTTGACTTAAATCACCTTTATCAGGCAGTTACTCCCCTTTAACAGAAAGATTTCACATAACTCGCTCCTATTATAGAATACCATATCCGGTATTTTGATACAATATGCAATTTGATGATGTCAAGGAATGTACATGCTACATAATAATGATAGGGGAATGAAGTTTCTTTAATTTATATAAACGAAATAAAAAAGGGGGTGAGATTTTGGAGCATGTATATGATTCACAAAGCAGGCTTCAGGGATACGTTGACGGTGATGTGATTTATGACGGCTGGAATCGTGTTGCAGGTTATACAGATGGCCGGATGATTTACGATGAATATTCCAACCCTATGGCATATGCAGACGACAGGTTTGTTTACGGAATGGATGGCAGGCCTATAGGGTTTTATAGTAACGACTACAGACTATACGATATGTCAGGCAGGTATATGGGCTATGGAAATCAAGGCTTCAGAGGATTGCTTGGTACTGTGCTCCTCCTGCTGCTTCTCAGACGCTTCAGAAGGCGAAGACGAAGACGCAGATTCGGATTCGGGTTTTAGCTCTTTGCATTTTTACATTGGGACAGAAAAGCTACAAAAGAAATTCCCCGCTTGCTTTCTGAGGACACGGGGACACGGGGACGTTTCCCCTGTCCCACTTCCAGTGGGACAGGGGAAACGTCCCCGCGTCCCCGTGTCCTCTGTCGCAGTATTCTTCATTTGTGCAAAACTTTGCAGTATATTGTCATTTTTTCATAATATTTGTATAATAATTACAATAGCCATCAAAGGAGGGAGTATATGGGAAGAAGCAGAATCAGCAGAGGAGAACTGCATTATTTCTCCGACAGCCTGAAGCAAAAATTAAAGGACATTCTTCATGCGCCGGTTACTGTTGTGGAAGCTCCCTCCGGTTATGGCAAAACCACGGCAATAAGGGATTTCTTGAAAGCGGAGCTTTCTCAGGGTACGCCTGTTTATTGGTTTACTGCTGCTGATGAAGCTCCTGCCGCAGGATTCCGTCGTCTTTGCCATGAAATTGACAAAATAGACAGCCAGGCAGGAGAACGACTGTTAAAAATTGAATTTCCCAATGCCGTTACCGCAGGGGAGGCTTGTGATGCAATCCGAAGCATACAATGCAGACATGAAGCCTACCTTGTGATAGACAACTTCCAATTACTGCATACATTCCTGTCCCCTTCTTTTTTTACTGCACTTTTGGAACACGGGGGAGAAGGGCTGCATATCATAATTGTTACCCAGATGCTTAAACGCAATATGCTTACGGCAATTGCAGGCCGCGGATTCCTTCATATCACTGCCTCCGACCTGAAGCTGGATGCAGAGGATATAAGACGTTACTATGCCCTTGCGGGTTTAAGAATCACTTATGAGGATGCCCTGGCTGTTGAGCATTACACTGAGGGCTGGATCATAGCAATATATTTGCAGCTCTGTGCTTACCTGGATACGGGAGTTTTATACGGTACGTCCGGTATACTGGCTCTTATGGAGCATCTTGTATGGGATACCCTGACCGAAGAGCAGCAGGTATTTCTTCTGCGGCTGTCTCCCTTTGAGATGATTACCGTACAGCAGGCCTGTGCCCTGAACGGCTTCGATAAGCTGCCGGAATACGCTCTGGATGCCCTTGAAAGCCCATTTATCCGTCATGAGGCTTATGAAGGACGATATGAGCTTCACAGCATTCTGAGCCAGCTGCTTATTCAGAAGTGCAGTGAACGCGGAAGTGCTTTTGAACGGAAGTGTTTTCTGTCCGCCGGGGATTTATGCAGGGATGAGGGCAAAATCTCAAGCGCCCTGGGCTTTTATTGGAAAGCCGGGGATTTTGAGCGTATGCTTTCCATGGATTTTTCCAATAATACTTTAGAAAATATAGGCGATTCGCATTTTGCTGAGCTGGCTCTGGATATAGCTGCAAACTGCCCGATTGATATAAAAAGAAACAATATGCTATCAATGCTCAGAGTTGCCTGGGCATTGTACATGAATGGTAAAAAGGCTCAGTACGAGCTGTTGCTGGAGGAGCTGAGAGAGCTGCCGGAGCTGTCGGGGGATTCCGGCCTCATGGGGGAATGGCTGCTTCTGGCTTCCTACAGAAGCTATCCGAAAATTGCCGAAATGACTGCAGTACTCAGGCAGGCGGCGGTGCTTTTCAAAGGCAGATGTTCCCGGGTTATACTGCCTTCAGCCCCTTGGTGCCTGGGCAATTACTTCGCCCTGGCGGAACTGCATACTATGCCGGGGGAAGCCGATAGGGAAGCGGAGGAGTTGGAGGAGTATATCGGATTGTATTCACAGCTTACGGGAGGCCACGGCAGTGGGGTGGATGTGTTGTTCCGGGCGGAGCTGGCCTATCACAGGGGAAACCTGAGTGAAGCTGAGATACTTGCATACAAGGCTGCTTTTCTGGCTGAGAGCAGGCAGCAGAGCATTGTGCTGTTGGGGGCCACGATACAGCTGGCCGAGATAGCACTGCACAAAGCCGATACGGCAGGCTGGCAGAATGCCATCAGCTCCATGGAGCGTGCGGCATCCTTTATCTCTCAGGATTCCTTCATACTCAGACAAGCCCTGGATATAGCCCGGGGGGTACTTTTTAACGAGCTGCATCAGCTTGAGAGAATAGCCGATTGGCTTAAGAAGGGGGACTTTTCGGATCAGAGGCTTACTCCATTGATGATTTCCAATGCAGGGTTCGTGCACATAAGCTATCTGATGCACAGGGGAGAATTCCCGAGGATGCTGGGAATGCTTGAGGCCACGTATCAGGAGAATTTGGGATCTAATCCCTTCAGGGACATGATCCTGTATCTGACCCTGGCTGTAGGGTATATATCGGTGGGTAACCGTGATCAGGCCTGTGACCTTGTTGCACGGGCCGGGAAATTAGCTATGCCTGACGGATTTATATTTCCCTTTGCCTCATACTCCTGGCTGCTTCAGGGCTTGACCGACAACCTGGTTGAGAAGGAATACCCTGAGCTTGCCGGCAGGTTTAACGAAATTAAAGACAGGTTCTTGTCGGGATGGACAAGGCTCTATGAAGATATGACACCTGAGGAATTTCCTCCTGACCTGACGCCCCGGGAATATGAGGTGGCGAAGCTGGCGGCGGAGGGACTGCATAATAGTGAGATTGCAAAGCGTCTGGTGGTCACGGAAAGCACCGTCCGGGCCCATTTGCGCGCCATATTCCAGAAGCTGGATATAGACCGCCGGGCGAAGCTTGCGGAAAAGCTGAAGTGATGTAGGAGGAGTTATATGGACAAGGAGATAAAAGCTTATTGTTTCCGCCTTTTCCAACCGGGCAAGCCTCAGACGGACAAAAACTGCCGGGATACTTGATGCCCCAAATAGGGTAATAGGTTATTTAAGCCGCTTGTTCCGGCGCCCGGTGCTGTTCTGCACACTGCTGGGGGGCAGTGCTGCTTTTATCGAACTGTATTCAGGAATGTGCAGGGCTGAATAAGAATTTCAAATAAATTAAAAATATCGTCGGTTTGGACGATGCGGGATAAAAAATCCTGTCTTACAATATATTAGTAAGATAGGATTTTTTTGCATATTTCTATTGAATTCCGGAAGGAGGATTGCTTATGAGCTATATAAGAACCGTACTGCCCATGAAGGACTATCGGCTGTTCATGGAAATGGAGGGAGGCAGTACGGTAATCGTTGACCTGTCCGGTAAGCTGCAGACGGCGAAATACGCCGAACTTACGGATGAAGCATTTTTCAGGACCGCCGTAACTGACGGCGATTATGTCCTATGGGGGAACGGAAGGGTACGGCTTACCGTAGGAGAGCTTATGGATGTTATTCTGCTTGGCTGAGTATGAAATTATAAATGTAAGAGGGTGGTTTTATGCGAAACTTGACAGTCAAAGGTATGATATCGGTAATTATGGCATTGGTATTGCTTACATCGCAGATTGTCCCGGTTGCGGGGTCGGGTACCGATGTGCGCTTTGACAACGGAGCACATTTTGCATCCAAGGGGATAAAAAACTGTTATCCTGACAAGGGACAATGGAGCACAAACGAGACAAACAGCTTTTATATTGAGTCCCATCCCGAGACAGGGGATGAAATCAAGCCTAAAAATATAAATAATAGTTTTAAATACTTTTGGACCATGCCCCTTAAGGGCGCCGACAATCAAGCCGGGCTGAAATACAAGGTAAGGCTGCAGGCTTACGGACAGGCTTTCGATGGAGATGTGGCTAGTATATTCCTGGACTTCTGGGCTCCGTTGGGTGACGGGAGAAGCGGTTCAATAACGGTGGAACGGATGCAGCATGATTTCAGCGGCTGGAATGATGTAAGCTTTTCGGGCTATGTGCCGGAGGGTGCAACCGGTATGCAGCTGACCCTTGCCGGGGAGAAGGGCATCAGTATACTTGATGATAACAAATGTGAAATATATTTCAGGAATATAGAGGTATATATAACTGATGATGTGGCCCCTATACCCAAATATGTGGAATTCGGAGAAAGGCGGGAACTGGGGACTCCCGAGGAAAGAAGGATGAAGGATTACTACGGCATAGGGGACGATGTATATTGGGACCTTGAGTTTAACGAACCCATATTCATAAACGATCCGGGTTATCTGGCTTATGTGAGGGGCTTGAACGCCACCGAGAGGAATTCATTTCTAAATGCCCAGCTGTCCCCAAATTACCCTGATGAAAAGCTGCTGTTGGAGCATGTGCGGGACAACAACGGAAGGGGGATATTGCAGCAATTCGGCGAGCTGAAGATGAAGTTCAAGTACAGGAACGCCGACGGAAGGGATATGGAGGGATATGCCTACCCGGTTGACAAATCCAGGTATAATAAGGAGACCTACGGAAATGATTACAGCAAGCAGATAAAGTTCAAATATACCGTGCGGCCGGGAGATGAGTTCAGAGCCTCAGACATATATGAAATGGTGCTGGAGGGGGGAGTCATCACAGACAATGCTTTCAACCCGATGCCCAATGAATACAGGATCATATCCTTTGCCTCAGGCTCCGCAAGCGGAGTCAGCAATGTCTACAGGATCTATACCCGGGATTTCAGAGTGGAAACGACAGCTCCGGTACTGCTGGAGATAAACGGCGGACTGCCCGAGGGAACGTTAGACCGTTCTCAAACATTGCCTTTGTATTTCAAATTTTCGGAGCCTGTATATATAACGATATCCGATGGAGCCTTTATCAAACATAACATAAACAAGCTGGAGTTTGAGAACTATCAGAGGGCAGGCAGATTTTCAAGCTACGATGCGAAGCTGTATCTGAACGCATTGAACCGGGACTGGACAGGGGCATTGGATCCGTACCGCTCCGGTACCCCTGATGCATACTATGCGAGTGGGAACGGCACAACAATGCTGGAATTTCGTTTCGACAACATGGAGAACAGCTTCGATCCCCTTGAGATAACAGGGAGTATATACAGCAAGTGGAAGGAAAGCGGGTCGACAGAACGAGTTTCCTATGGGGAGCTGTATGTGATGGATGCAGCAGGGAACAAGGCGCCGCTGCTTCCCATAGGAGGAGTGAAGCTTTCGGATAGTAAAAGATATGTGGGAGATACCGAGCCTCCGGTAATTACCGTCCACACCAAGGAAGCGGAAAAGGAAAAGGGAGGCTTTTACGTAAAGATAAATGTTACGGATGAGGTTTCGGGAGTGGATTATGATACCTTGAAGTTCGGCATTGGGTATACCAACGCGGACTTCGGAGGTATTATGAGAGCTGCGAAATCCCTGGCTCCGGGCAGATGGTACCATTCCCACGAGTTGGCCGGAATGTTCGGGATCGATCCGGGCAGAACAAGTAACTACAGGTTATTTGTACATGCAAAGGACAAAAAGGGCAATATGTTCTACGGCTCGACCCATGGATATATAGGATACGGCTGGGCGACGGACATAAATGTGACCAGAACGGATATTGACATATCCTCCATTGAGACTCAAAAAGAAATGAGCGTCAGTCTTGAGACTAACCTGGGGGGCGCCGCTGAAGGAAGGGTCTATTTATGCTCTGCAGACTGGGTAAGGGAAGACGGCGTGAATTGGCGCTGCAAGGGGCTCTGGTACTGCATGACCCGGGAACCTGTAATGCCTGAGTTTTCAGAGAACTCAGGGATATGGAGGTACAAGGAGAGCCACAGGATCAATACCTCGGAAGATTTTGAAGGAGATCCCCGGGAGAGGGACGGCTATTATTATTTGCACATCATTGCGGCAGACGAGGAAAGGAAGCCTATAGGAAGCAAAACGGTCCCGCAGCCGCTGCTTTTCGACTTCAAGCCTCCCCAGGTGACTGCAAATGCGGAAATGCAGGCGGACGGATCCATGAAGGTCACGATCCATGTATCCGATAATTATACTCCCCGGAAGGATATCGAAGTAAAGTACATTTTAACTAATTCCGACCGGCAGCAGCTTCCGGAGAACGGGGAAATAATAATAGGCAAGGATGAACTGAAGCCGGATACCTATGTGAATGTAACGGCGACGGACGCGCACCAGAACAACAGAAATATGCTTTTCGGGCCATACGGCAATGCTGAATCAAAGCTTTCAGCCTCAGCCCCATACATTAATTTTTACAGAGGAAGCAAATACACCAATGAGGATTTTGCAGAGCTCCATATTTTCAACTCTGTAGAGGAATTCTCCTGGTCCATGGACGGAGTAAGCTGGAGCGGCTGGATACCCCTTGAAAAAGGGGCTACTTCCTTTGAAACCCAGGGTTACAGCCCTTGTATTCCTTTGCCTGACAAGGAAGGGCCCATAACCTTCTATACAAAATACAGGGATAGTGCAGGGAAAGAGTCGGATGCAGCTGCATCTACGGTTATAAGGGATGTAACTCCTCCTACGGCAAGGGTCAAGTACAGCAGCTACTATGGTTCGAACTATTTCTTTACTGCGGAACTTGTTGACATCAGTGACAACTTGTGCCCTTCCGAGGATATAAAGGTAATTGGATATGTTCCCGGATACTACAAGGAAATCATTGCCAGGGGAGAACCTCATTACTTTATACTGGAGGATGAGGCCGGGAATAAGGGAGCGGTAAAGGCATGTGTGGAACCTATACCTGTGGTAATTCAGCCGGTTGTTGACGATGATGACGATGATGATGAGCCGGAACCGGAGCCTCCGGACACCGAATCGCCAACGATTGTAGTCACTCCCAACGGCAATCATAGCAATGCAATGAGTGTTTCACCTAAAATAAAAGTCAGCGACAATAAAAACATAGCAAGAATTGAGTACGCCTTTACTACTGAAAGCAATATAGAGGATGTTACAGATTGGACGGAGATACCTATGGATGACTACAATCCCAATGGTAATACCGTAAGCTTTTCCGGAGTGAGCGGAACCTATTACTTGCATGTAAAGGCAACTGATGATTCAGGGAATACTGGCGAATTTACGTCAAATCCGTATAATATGGTTTTAGAATATACCGAGCCTGATATTGTATACTCAGGGGAGCATGAGGGAGTTATGAGAGCCTTCATTGTTTCACCTGAGCCCATAACGGTAAGTGAAGCGGTATATGACCTGAGAGCAGGTGAAGAGTATACCTTCCGCTATACCTATGACTCCGACGGACCCGATGCGGAGGATTGGTTGATAACCGCCGCCTGGGAGTCTGAAATTGACCCAGATATGCTTGAATGTAAAGGCACAGTAACAATGTCGCCCTACGATGAAGTGACTTCGGGGCCTGTAACAGTGACTATTGAGGCAAACGATGGCTATCCTATGGAGTTCATGCCCGAAAGACTTGATTGCGATTGGGAAACTCTGGAAGGCGCGCTGAACCAATATTTGATAGATAACGACAATATAAATATAATAGAAGGTCGTGTGATGCAGTCAGCCTTTCCGGAGGATATAACTATAAGGACAATTAATTCTGAATATCTTAATGCCGATTTGCTGGAAGAGCTTGCGTCAGATGAATATTACTATCTGGAAGTAGATAAAGCCGAGATAACTTTTGATGTGAACGGATATTTTTTATACATGGCTTGGGGCAATTTATACACTGTCCAAGTAGGCCACATTGTAAATGAAGACTGGGTGGATAATGTGACGGTTGCCATGACGGAGGGAAGCAGGCGGGCATATGCCCCGGGGTCATTGCTGGCATCCGCAGGTAAATACTCCGGTATGCTTAAAGCATCGGACAGCTCATCTGTGGATGATCTTACCCCTCCTTCGGGACGGGTAAGCTACACATGGGCTGATCCCAAGAAAGGGCCTGTTACGGCTAACCTGAAGCTTTCGGACGACAGCAGGGGAAATGTTACTATAATAAACAACGGCGGAAGCGGAAGATATGTGTTTAAAAACAACGGCCAGTTCGTGTTTGAATTCGAAGATGAAGCGGGAAATCAAGGCAGAGCCCTTGCACAGTTAACCGCTATACCGGCAGAAGGCCCAAGGGTGGCGGTCTCTTACAGTTCCGTATATCCCACCAGGGAAGCGGTGAAAGTGACGATGACGCCGGAGCCGGGATCAGAGTTAAAAAGCGGCGATATTCAAACAGTGCAGGAAAATGACAGCTATACTTTCATCACCGAAGTAAACGGCAGTTGGAATTTCACTTTTGTAAATGAGTACGGCATAGAAAAAGTAGTAAAGCCTTCTGTGGAGAACATAGACAGGATTCCTCCGAAGCTTTGGCTGGATTATATTTATGATTCTTACAAAAACACTATTACCGCTATAGTAAGGTCAGATGAACTGATAACCCCGGCGGAGGGAAGCACTCTCAGCCAGGTGTACCCTTGCACGGATAAGGAGCGATATACCATGAGAGCCCTGGACGAACTGGGGAACGAGGCGGTTGTTACAACCACGACGGTTTACCTTGACGAGCCGGGGGCCGGAGATGTCAAGATAAACTTCAGCACTGCCGAACTGACAAAAAATCCGGTGACAATCACACTCACCTCCGATAAAGAGTTTACAGTTCTTAACAACGGCGGCAAGAAAGAGCTTACCGTTTCCGAGAACGGACAGTACAGCTTCGTGATAAGGAATAGCCTGGGGCAGATAAAGGTTCTTACGGCAGAGGTAAAGAATATTGTCCTGGGGGCTCCTGTGATTACCCTGGGATATCCGGATTATATAGAGATTAACCGGAGGGGCTCTATAGACCTGATGAAATTTACGGCTGTTGACAGTATAGACGGAGATGTGAAAAACAAGGTAAAAATAACCGGTACTGTAAACACCATGAAGCCGGGAATATACACCGTAACCTACAGCGTTGTGAACAGCTTAGGAAGTGAGGCGGTGAAAACTCTCACAGTGAAGGTCAGAAGTGACGAGGAGCAGATAGTTTGGATAAACGGAGTAAAGTACGAAGGAGAACCGATCCCCCTTGCAGCAAGCAAGCTGCAGGTGACCGCAGAGGGCTTTTCGGGGCAGGTCAGCCTCAAATTGGCAGAGGGCTTCAGGAATGCCTCCTACTTTAAGACCGACGGTACTGCAGAGTCTCTTGATAATATACCCGTGGACAAGAAGGGCTGGCTGACCCTGTATGTATATGACAATGAGAGGAACAACAGGCTGATTAATGTATTAATAACAGATTTGGGGGGTGAACAGTAATGAGGATACTGAAAAGAGCCATCGCCTTTGCGCTGATTCTTGCGTTCTTTATTTCATCCACCGGTTTTACTCAGCTTGTATATGCGGCAGCGGAAGAGAATACCCTGAGGGTTCATAATCAGTTTGTGAGCTTTGTGGTGGATAAGGATACCGGAAGGTTCGGAATAAGTACCGTTGAAGGCGCTCCAAAGAGGCTTAAGGATAATGATGCACCATTACTTTTTGAAGGGTCAAAGCCCGATACATCCTTCACTACTTTCCGCATAGACGGAGAGGATTATATATTCGGGAACAGCTATGGTTTTCTGGGAATAAAGGGCGGCATGGTGAAAGCTCCGAAAACCGACCAAATGATAAATACTTCCCTCTGGACCCTCGGGGATCTGGAGGTGGAGCAGCGGCTGACCTTGGTCTCAGACAGCGGAAATCCTGATTTGGGTAACGTAAGGGTTACCTATACGGTATCCAATAAGGGGAAGACAGAAAAAAGCGTGGGCTCAAGGCTGCTGTTCGACACAAAGCTGGGGGCAAATGACGGTTCTCCTATAATAATACCCGGAATTGACAAGCCGGTTGAGCATGAAATAAGCCTTGAAGGAGAGGAAGTACCCGCCTTCTGGCAGTCGGCGGATGCGGATATAAGCCCTTCGGTGGTGTCCTACGGATTGATAAGCGGCTGGGAAAACGAAACCCCGGACAGGATGACCGTCGCTCATTGGGGAGGTATAGGCTCCACCAAATGGAATTATCAGCCGGACAGCACCGTGAAATTTACTTCCCCTTTCAATAAGCACAATAAGAGCGACAGTGCGGTAGCCCTGTATTGGGATCCGGAGGTGCTGGCTCCGGGGGAAACCAGGGTGTATGAAACCTTCTATGGCCTGGGAGTATTTGCCACGGCAGACGGGCATACCTTCCTGGCAAACATGAGCGGGCCCGACAGCCTTGAGCTTAAAGAGGACAAAACAGGCTATATACAGGAGGAATTCGAGATATCCCTGTCACTGGACAACGGCCTTCCTGTTTCGGTGCCCATGGAGAATGTCAGGGCTGTGCTGGAGCTTTCAGGCGGCCTGGAACTGGCCCCGGGGCAGTCTAAGGAGATAAACCTGGGACTGCTGCAAAGAGATTCCAGGGCCAACCTGGCATGGAAGGTAAAGGGAGTGTTTGCCGAGACATACAGGATAGGCCAGGCAACTGTATATCTCCATTCCGATTCCCTTTATGAGCCCCAGGCATACGGCAGATATGTGATACTGCCGGGAAGCTCCGGCAAAGTGCCGGATATACAATATACCGGAATAACTCCCCAAAACCTGTACTATGAGGATTTGAATAAATCCTTCAATATAAACGGAACGGGCTTTAGCCTGATGAAAGACAGGAGCAGGTGGGAGCTGAAGCTGATAAAGGAAGGGCAGAACCCAAGGGTATACAATATAAACCACAAGCAGATAAACCTGGCAGGGGATACGACAATACAGGTCACCTTGGGAGATATACTGAGAGATATAAGTGATGCCGGAACCTATACGGTGAAGCTGGAGCATAAGGATTTCCAAGGGTGCAGCTTTGAGAAGGAGAAGGGGTTAAATATCTCTGCGGATAATCAATACATGAGCCGGAAATACGGTATACTTGCGGTCAGTGACGAAGGCAACAAAACATACAAGATTAAGGTTTTTAATAATGAAGATGATTTAAAAAAGCAGCCGGATAGCGTTAAAAACAAACTGCTGCTGATTGTAAGGGGAGATATACAGCAGAAGGAAATAGGGATATATGAGGCCTATTCCAGAACCGAAACGCCTGTGGAAATGAACGAAGTACTGCTTTTCAACAGCACAACGCCGATAAGTATAAGCGAAAGCAAAGGGTCGGTAAAGCTGGCAGGAAACGGGGGCCTTTCGGTATCCGGTTCCATTACCTTCTGGAAATGGGATTTTGAGATCAACCTGAAAAAAGGCAGCCAATATACTCTGAAACCTCCTGAGGATGGTGACCTTGTAAACAAAAAGATAGAAATAGCTCTGACCGGTGTGGCAGGAGGCCTGCAAAACATACTGGCCGGGTTCAACCTGAAGTTCAATAACGCATACTTCTATAAGGACACGGATGGCTACGGCCTCATATTCGGGGGCTCTTTGAAGCTTTCCTTAGGCAGCCGCGGCGAGGACCAAAACAACAGCAATAATAACAGCAACAGCAACAGCAACAGCAACAGTAACAGCAACAGTAACAGCAACAGCAATAATAACAGTAACAGTAGCAATAACAATAACAGCAACAGCAACAGCAACAGCAGCAACGATAATAAAGACGAGAAAGAAGGCAAAGATCCTTTCAAAATTGAGGCTATAGTGGATAAGGTGGCTATGGGGCAGAAAGCCGACAAAACAGTAGGATTCAAGGGCATAGCAGCCGAAGCCACCGTAGGCTTCCCCAAGGACTATTTCCCGCCTCCTGTGGATATAGGAGCTGAGGCCACCCTGAAGGTGAATACCTTCGACGATCCGGGTGAAGTGGGATTGGCTCTGGATGTGGATCTTAAGGTGATAAAGGTCAAGGGACAGATAGAGTTCATACTTTATCCCTATCCTTTCCCGGATAAGCTGTACCTTTATGTAGGAACTGACGTGGGAGTGGACATAATACCCGCGATACCCGTGGCTACCTTGTACGGAGTGGGCGGCGGATTGGACAATATCTCCAATCTGGTGAACTGGGATGCCTCAGCACCGCCTCTTACCATAATGCTGACGGCGTCTGCAGAAATCGGCAGGATGCTGAAGATGGACGAGGTGACCCTAAGTGTCTCATGGCAGCATGCCGAACTTAAAGGCAATATTGGGATAAAAGGCTACAATATAATAAAGGATGCCACCCTGAGGCTCAGGTGGTATAATCCCATAGGCTTCCATGCATCTGCCACCATACAAGCTTTTGACTGTATCGAAGGGAAGGTGCTGCTTAATATTTACAAAGACAGTTTCATTGGTATGGCTTCGGTAAGGTTCTTTATACCCACTAAAGTTCCCGTAGTAGGAGGAGCGACAATTGTGGGAGCCGAAGTGGGGGTTGACATGGAAAAGATATGGGGAAAGCTTATTGTAATAGGTGTGCCCATGGGAGTAACATATATCTTTGGTGAAGAAAAGGTGAAATTCGAAGTAGGTGAAAATGGAAAGCTGCCCGAGGGCATGATTGCAGCCTTGGACAGTGCGGGGGGGCTTTATGCAATAAATTACAGGGATGAAGGAACCGGCGAGGAAGGCAGGATGATATTCGGCACCAATATGAAGCTTGTGGGTTCTTCAAGACAGCCGGAAAGGGTGTATGCGAAGGATAGCATATATTTGGCGGCAGCAGGGGAGGACAGGAGATTTTTATTCATGGATATGCCCGTCGTCACTGTACTGGATGACACCACATACCGGTTGAATGTCCAGAGCAGGGAAGCCGCTCTGTTCGAAATAGAATATGAAGGCACAAAGCCCAATGTGAGAGTCTACAGGCCGGATGGGACAGAGTATATGCTGGTGGAGGACGACATAAACGGAAATATGAGATATCAGACCATTCCCGCGAAGGACAGCGACAGCGGAAGAGACGAGCAGAAGCTGTGGATATCCGTTGTGGGGCCTCAGCCGGGTATGTGGAGGATAGTATCGGATAAGCCCCTTACGGCAGCACAGCTGTACGATATAAAAATGGCTCCGGAATATACGTCCTTGGACGCTGAGAAAATAGGAACCGACAGTGTTAAGGTTGATTGGTCAGGAAAGTATCTGGACGGGGCAAAGGTAAATCTTTACCTGCTTGAGGAAGGAAGCAGCGAAGCGGGAAGACTGTTAGTTCAGGATATTGACGCAGCAGCAGGGACCTATACCGTGACGCTTCCGGAGGATGTAATGACCGGCGGCTATGTGATACGGGCAGAGCTTTCCAAGGAGGATTACGGGTATACCAGCAGAACCACAGGGCCGTTTACGGTAACCGATCTCAAGGCTCCGAGCAAGCCCAGGAATCTGAAGGTGACCGCGGCAGGCAACGGCTGCCTGAAGGTGGAATGGGAAGAAGGAACTGAGGTCAGATACCCGGCCCAAGGCTATATATTGACTGTTCTGAATGATGACGGTTCATCGGTGCAGGGTTATCCGGAGTCCTACGTATCCGGAAGAACCGAGGCGATAATAGGCGGAGAAGTCACTCAGCAGGACGGAACTACCCTGAGGCTTGAAACAGGCAAGAGCTATAAGATTTCGGCAATTGCCCACAGGGAAGAGGATCTGGTTGAAGGAGAAGACATACCCAGGCAGCATTATAGTGAAGCAATTTTGTCGGACACTGTATTCCTTCCGGCCCCGCATCCGCCGGCACTAAAGCTTTCGCTGGCCCGGGAAGGGAGCATGCTTCCTCTTAATACGGCAGAGTCGGGTATAGACGAATACTATTCCACAGGGAAGGAAGCAATGCTGTCGGTGGAGGCGGATACGGCTGTCGGCGCAAATATAGTTTTGAACAAAGAAACAGTGTACTCCTTTAACCCGGCGGTGAGACATCTGCAGCAGCTTGCCCTGAACGAAGGGGAGAACATGGTTGAAATAAGGGCTGAAAACAGCTCCGGAGACTTCACCGATAAAGTAATAAGGATAATATGCGATACCATACCGCCGCTGCTGCTTATTAATTCCACAGAGGTCACGCAGAGCAACGGCGCTGCATCCGCATTAATAAAGGGAAAATGCGAGCCGGGAAGCAAGCTCACTATTAACGGCGGCAATGTGTTATCGGACGAGAATGGATTATTTGAATATACCCTGGATATGGGTGATAATATGAGCATGGAAATTTTCGCAGTTGCGGAGGACCCCATAGGGAATATCAGCGAATACAGCGGTACGGTATATAATGACAGGCTGAAAGACATACAGAGGGTGGCGATCACCCCCGGAGGAGCTACCGTTGAACTTGGAGAAAGCCTGGAGCTAAGCCTGAATGCAATTGATTCGGAGGGAAAACACCTGAGCATAAAGCCGGAACTTGTAAAATGGAGCCTGATGGCCGATACCGGAACTGCAGTTCTTGAAAACGGAGCCAGGATAAAAGCTCTGAAGCCTGGTAAGGCGTATATTATGGCGGAGTATAAAGTAACGGAAGATTATTCTCACACCGATGCCGTGGTTGTCAATGTAGTGGAAAGCATGGGAAATAAGCCCAAAACAGCAAGCAGAAGGTCTTCAAGCCCTGCCGGCGTACTCGAAAGGATAATCGAGGCTGAAAAGGGCAAAAAGGATATCTACACAGCCAGACTGCAGCCGGGAACAGAAACAAAACTCACTGCAGATGACGATCTGACCCTTGACATACCGGCCGGTTTTGCAGTAAATTCTGCTGACATAAATATCAGCAGGTATGACAATCAGGAAGAGCTTATGAAAAAGTTCCCGGGCATGAAGCTTTTAAGTCCCGTTTATGATATAAGCCTCAACAAGGGTGCGAGTACGGGAACTCCTGTAAGTGTCAGCTTCAGGTATGAGGCGGATCAGGCCGCAGACCTCAGAAGGATTGCAGTATACAGGCTTGATGAGCAGCAGGGCGGATGGGACTATATAGGAGGCACTCCGGACAAGGAAAAGGGTATCATAACAGTAAGACTGTCAAGCTTCAGCAAGTACGCAGTGCTGGAAAACAGCAGTTTGAGACTGTTGGACGACGTGGACGATGCCAGGTGGTCAAGGGATGTGATATACTCTCTTGTTCATATGAATATAGTAGAAGGTATAAAAGTAGGTGAGAAATACTATTACATGCCTGGCAACTATATTACAAGGGCTGAGTTTATAAAATTGCTTTCAGCAGGCTTGGAAGCAGGGGATACCGAAGCTGATAGTGTCCAACTGCCCTTTGCGGATAAAAAGGAGATACCCGATTGGGCGCTTTCCCACATAAAGGCAGCCTATGCAAACGGATGGGTAAATGGAAGGATTGCAGGAGACAAGAGGCTGTTTGGCCCGAAGGAGCAGATAACACGTGAAGAAGCCTGTGCCATTCTCGGGAGAATGCTGGGAGACGGAATAAAGCCTAAGAGAGTATATTTCACAGACAGGAACCAGGTGGCAAAATACGCAATCAACTATCTGGACATACTTGCAGATATGGGGGTATTAAGCGGTTATGGGGACGATACCTTCAGGCCCAAGAACTTCATTACCCGTGAGGAAGCTGCAGCAATGATAGATAGGTATCTGAAGAATGCGTCATAGACGCATTCTTCAGACAAGAAACACGAGATTCGAGATTAGGGCAGGGCTTTGCAGAACCATTGGTTTTGCAAAGCCCTGCTATGATTTTTATTCAAAAAGTGCTATAATGTAGTCAAATGCAGTCAATGGCAGGAAAGAAGATTAATATAAATGAAAGGGAGATATTATGGATAAGAAACCTTCCTTCAAACCATACAATCAAGGGCAGATTACCTTTCTCCCTCCAAGCCTGGAGGATTTGATACCCGAGAACCATATAGTAAGAGTAGTTGACAGCGCGATAGAAAGCATTGACACAAAACCTTTGTATGAGAAATATGAAGGGGTTGGAGCAAGCAGTTACAATCCTGTTATGATGCTGAAAATAATAATATATGCTTATACCCAGAAAATTTTTTCATGCAGAAGCATCGCCAAGAATTGCAGGGAAAATATAATGTTTATGTGGCTTAGCGGAATGAATATGCCCGATTATAAAACCATTGACAGATTTCGAATCGAACGTATGAAAGATATTATTCCGGATATTTTTACAGAAGTCATAGCTCTGCTTCACAGTAAGGGATATATAAAGCTTGAAAGGTATTTTCCTGATGCAGGCAAGGACAGCTGGGCATGGGTGAAAAATCCCAGGAGGTTCCGCGAAGGCCTCAGGGAGAAGTGTGAGGAACTCTTTGAATCAATAGATGAAATTGAACGTCAGGACACCCGGGAATATGGGGAAGGGGATTTACCGGAACTCGATGCCGGAGCCAATATTGACGCACAATCAATCAGAGACACAACTGACAAAATTAATGAGAAGCTTGACATGAGGCTTGGAGACAGGATGAGCAGATGGGATGGCTTAAAAAAGCTGTGGAGAGGATTCTCAAGGACAAAGTGATACAAGGAACGGGAACTGCAAAAATCAGGCTGGAGAATACCCACATTATCAATATTTGTGAACTATAATGAATATATATAGAAAAGCATACAGTATTTGGCGTTTACCGTTCTGTTGCCTATTGAATTATTTAGCGTACCCATATAAAATGTTAATAAGCTTTAATTATAGGGCCATGGAGGTGGGCACAGCTTTCATGCTGTGGGGTTATGAGCAATTTATTTCATGTTGGTATTGATATCGGTTCTACAACAGTTAAAGTAGTTGTTTTAAATGAAAATTGCGATATGGTTTACAGCAGGTATGAGAGACATTATGCTGATATTAAGAAAAAGCTTCAGCAGATGCTTCATGATGCCTTCAGAAAGCTGAAAAACAGTCAATTGACTGTAATGATTACGGGTTCCGGAGGAATAAATATTGCGAACAGCTTGGGGGTTTCCTTTACACAGGAGGTTGTTGCTTCTACGAAAGCAATTAAAACCTATTATCCTGAAACCGATGTTGCAATAGAACTGGGCGGAGAAGATGCAAAGATTACTTATTTCACCGATGGAATAGAGCAGAGAATGAATGGCACTTGTGCGGGGGGCACAGGTTCTTTTATAGATCAAATGGCCTCTTTGCTCAGAGTGGACGCAGAGGGGCTAAACGAGCTGGCTAAGAATTATAAGGTTATTTACCCCATAGCTGCAAGATGCGGGGTCTTTGCAAAGACCGATATGCAGCCTCTCCTGAATGAGGGGGTTGCCAAGGAAGATATTGCAGTTTCCGTACTTCAGGCCGTTGTAATTCAAACTATAAGCGGATTGGCATGCGGAAGGCCTATCAGGGGGAATGTGGCTTTTTTGGGCGGCCCGTTATATTTCCTCTCAGAGTTGAGGGAAAGATTTATTGATACGTTGAAGCTGAAAGAGAATCAGGTGATTTTTCCTGAAAATTCGCAGCTTTTTGTAGCGATAGGCGCGGCATTGTCTTCTCTTAATGAAAAGCCTGTATCTTTCGGATCATTAATAAGCAGCCTGGAAAGCCATGAAAATACCTCCGGCGGGGAATCAAAAAGATTGGAGCGCCTGTTTTCCGATGAGAAAGAGTATGAAGAGTTCAAATCCAGACATCAAAAAAGCTCTGTCAGACGGCGTGAATTATCAACCTTTGAAGGTGAATGCTTCTTAGGGATTGACGCGGGCTCTACCACCACCAAAATAGCTCTTATAGACGGTGAAGGAGCGATACTTCACACCTATTACAGCAGTAATGAGGGAAGCCCGTTAAAGTCCACCGTTAAAGCACTGAAAGAGCTGTATCGGCTTATGCCGAAGAAGGCCAGGATAGTTAATTCAACTGTCACGGGCTATGGGGAAGGCCTGCTGAAGGCAGCATTAAGTGTGGACATAGGTGAAATTGAAACGATTTCACATTATAAAGCAGCGGAATTTTTCTGCCCCGGAGTTGATTTCATATTGGATATAGGCGGCCAGGATATGAAATGCCTGAAAATTAAGGATGGGGTTATTGAGAGCATAATGCTGAACGAAGCTTGCTCTTCAGGCTGCGGTTCATTCCTGGACACCTTTGCAAACTCATTGGGCATGAGTGTTGAAGAATTTGCGAAGGAAGCACTGTCTGCAGAGAATCCGGTAGATCTGGGCTCCAGGTGCACCGTATTCATGAATTCTAAAGTAAAGCAGGCACAAAAGGAAGGTGCGACAGTAGGGGATATTTCAGCAGGATTATCTTATTCGGTAATTAAGAATGCATTGTTTAAGGTAATAAAAGTTAGAAACCTGAACGAACTGGGAGAAAAAATAGTTGTCCAGGGGGGCACCTTTTATAATGATTCGGTGTTAAGGAGCTTCGAACTCCTATCGGGAAGAGAGGCAATAAGGCCTGATATAGCAGGAATAATGGGTGCTTTTGGATCTGCCCTGATTGCAAGGGAAAGATATCAGAAGGGCATGCATACAAGCTTGCTGGGAGAACATGAACTCAATGAATTCAATCTTGAAACGGCGGTATCAAGATGCGGGTTATGCTCAAACAACTGTTTACTTACAATAAACAAGTTTGGAAACGGGCAGAGCTTTATATCAGGGAACAGATGTGAAAGAGGAACCGGCAAGATAAAAGAGCAGAATTTACTGCCGAACCTGTATAAGTATAAATATGAAAGAGTATTCAGATACAAGCCCTTGGACAGCTCATTAGCAAGAAGGGGTACTGTTGGTATTCCAAGGGTCCTGAACATATACGAAAATTACCCTTTCTGGTTTACCCTGTTTACGGAACTGGGCTTCAGAGTGGAATTATCCGACAGGTCTTCAAACAAGCTTTATGAAAAAGGAATTGAAACAATACCCTCAGAGTCGGTGTGCTATCCGGGGAAACTGGTTCACGGGCATATCATGAATCTTGTTGAGAAGGGTATTAAGTTCATTTTCTATCCATCCATAACCCATGAGCGGAAAGAGCAAAAGAAAGCGGACAATCATTTTAATTGCCCTATTGTGGTTTCATACCCGGAGGTTGTTAAAAACAATATAGATGTGCTGAGGGAAAAGGGTATACTGTTTATGAAGCCCTTCCTGACTTTTGACGATGAAGACAGGCTTGTCGACAGACTGCATAAAGAGTTTAAGATGTTCAAAATCAGTAAGATGGAAATTAAGGAAAGCGTATATACCGCTTATATGGAGCAGGAAGCTTTTAAGAGGGATATTCAAAAGGCCGGAGAAGAAGCCTTAAGTTATATCAGGGCTAAAGGATTAAAGGGGATAGTGCTTGCCGGAAGGCCGTACCATATAGACCCTCAGATAAACCACGGCATACCGGAGATGATAAATTCCCTTGGCATGGCTGTATTGACGGAAGACTCCGTAGCCCATCTGGGACGGGTTGAAAGGCCCCTCAGAGTAGTGGATCAATGGGCATACCACTCCAGGCTGTATGCTGCGGCAAGCTTTACTGCAAAGCAGGAGGACGTGGAACTGGTCCAGTTGAATTCCTTCGGCTGCGGGCTGGATGCTGTTACAACAGACCAGGTGCAGGAAATACTTAATGAGAATTCCAAGATTTATACAACGCTGAAAATAGATGAAGGTAATAATCTTGGAGCAGCCAGGATAAGGCTTCGATCACTAAAGGCTACAATTTTGGAGAGGGATAAGAACGGGTTTGAACTTAAGAAAGTTGACAACAGATATAAGAGAATTGAATTCACAGAGGATATGAGAACGAAGCATACTATTTTAGTGCCTCAAATGTCTCCGATACATTTTCAGTTCCTGGAGAAGGCGTTCAGACTATCAGGTTATAATATGGTTGTTTTGGCATCAATGGATAAAGGAGCTGTGGATGAAGGACTGAAGTATGTGAATAATGATGCCTGCTACCCTGCTATTATTGTAATAGGACAGCTTATAGAAGCACTGAAGTCCGGCAAATATGACTTGAATAATACTTCGGTAATGATATCTCAAACAGGCGGGGGCTGCAGGGCTACCAATTATATAGGCTTCCTGAGAAAAGCCCTTAAGGATGCGGGTTTTGAGAAAGTCCCCGTAATATCGTTGAATGCTGTAGGCATGGAGAAGAATTCAGGCTTTAAGTTCACAACGGAGCTTTTGAACAGAGCCATGATGGGACTTATATACGGCGATTTGCTAATGAATGTACTGTACAGAGTCAGGCCCTACGAAAGGATTAAGGGCTCCGCCAATATGCTGTATGAGAAGTGGGCTGAAATTTGTACGGAATCCCTGGAATATGCCAATAGAAAAGTATTCAGGCAGATTATCAGAGAAATAGTTAAAGAATTTGACGAATTGGAAATAATCAGTCAGGCTAAGCCAAAGGTGGGGCTGGTTGGAGAAATTCTTGTCAAATTTCATCCGACGGCAAACAATAATGTTGTCAGTATAGTTGAAGCCGAGGGGGCGGAAGCAGTAGTGCCCGGACTTACGGACTTCCTGCTGTATAGTGCCTATGGTTTGGAATATAGATATAAATATTTGTCAGGAAGCAAAAAATCCCAGCTCTTTGGGCGTGCAGCCGTTATGATTGTTGAGTTCTACAGGAAGGCTTACAGGGAGGCGCTGTCTGCCAGCAACAGGTTTTATGCTCCCCAAACAATAGAAGAGATAGCAAAGGGAGCCACATCAGTTGTGTCTTTAGGCCATCAGACCGGGGAAGGATGGCTTTTGACAGGGGAAATGGTTGAGCTTATTAATAACGGAGTCAGAAATATAATCTGCATGCAGCCCTTTGCATGCCTTCCGAATCATGTCACGGGAAAAGGAATGATGAAGGAGCTGAAACGGGTTTACCCCGGAACCAACATAGTAGCTATTGATTATGACCCGGGTGCAAGTGAAGTGAATCAGCTGAACAGGATAAAACTTATGATTTCCGCAGCATTTGAAAACATGAATAAGTTTGAGGCTCATAAAGTAGGCTCCTATGTAACAACAGATTACAGACGGATGCGTTCAACTCTCATTATGAGAACCAGGCTCTAGGAACACTTTAGTTCAGCTTCCTTTGTTCACGATATTCATGGAGTGAGGGGTAGAATTGGAAAAGGTAAAGACAAATGCAATGCGGCTTCTTGAAAAGGCAGGAATCAAGTATAATACATATGCTTATGAACACAGCGACGGCTTGATTGACGGAGTTTCAGTTGCCGGTAAAATCGGCTGCCCTGTTGAAAAAGTGTACAAAACCCTTGTCGCCCAGGGGACAAGCAGGGAATTCTATGTTTTTATAATCCCTGTTGCCGCTGAGCTTGATTTGAAAGCAGCGGCAAGGTCTGTGGGGGAGAAAGCCGTTGAGATGATAAAAGTCGCGGACATCAATAAAGTTACCGGATATATTCGCGGGGGATGCTCTCCCCTAGGCATGAAAAAGCAGTATAAGACAGTGATTGACAGCTCCTGTAAAGCCATGGATACAATAATCGTAAGCGCAGGAAAGATAGGACATCAGATTGAATTAGCCCCGGAGGATTTAATAAAGCTGACCGGCTGCAGGACAGAGGCTGTTTGTGCACGAGGAAATTTGTAGCTGAAATCAAATGATATGTTGATACTAATATATAAAATTAAAAGGAGAGGTTATTGTGTCAAATTTTGCGCAGCGTATGACTGCAATGGAGAAATCCGCAAAGATTATCCGAAATCTTTTTGGTGCTATGAATGACCCCGGTATCATTTCCTTTGGGGGCGGTGCTCCGGCAAAAGAGGCACTTCCCATAGATATTGTCCGTGAAATAGCAAATGAAGTGATGAGAGCTGACAAAAGAGGCGTGGAGGCTCTTCAGTACGGTCCCGTTATGGGTGCGGCGGATCTTCGGGAGGCTGTTGTTAATGATTTGCTGGCACCAAAGGGAGTTGCTGCAAGTGTTGATAATATTATGATTACCAGCGGCGGCCTTGAAACCATGAACCTAATGTGCCAGCTGTTTATTGATCCCGGTGATGTGATTCTGGTTGAATCACCTTCCTTTGTACATTGTGTTGAAATATTCGAAATGTTCCAGGCAAATTGCATTGCTGTGGATATGGATGATAACGGCATGATTCCTGAAGACCTGGAGGCAAAAATATTAAAGTATAGACCCAAAATGGTGTATGTTATTCCCACATTCCAGAACCCAACCGGCAGAACCCTGTCCTTGGACAGAAGGCAGAAAATCGCTGAAATGGGAAGCCGTTATGATGTGATTATTCTGGAAGATGATCCCTATCGCGACATTCGTTACAGCGGAAGCGACTTGCTGCCGATAAAAGCCTTTGACCAGACCGGTCACACTGTCTTGGCAAACAGCTTCTCCAAGATATTCTCGCCGGGCAGCAGGCTGGGCTATGCTCTTGCAAATGATGAAATAACATCAAGATTGTTTGACGCCAAAACGGCAACCAATTCCCACACATCCATGCTGCCTCAGGTAATATGCGCCGAATTCTTCAAACGCGGGTATTATCCGGCCCATCATAGGATGATATGTGATTTGTACCGTGAAAGAAGAGACATCATGATTGAATGTATCGACAAGTACTTTCCTGAAGGGACCAAGAGAACCTTCCCGGACGGAGGCCTGTTCACATGGGCGGAGCTGCCGGAAGGCATCAATACCACTGAGCTGTTGGTTGAAGCCGTTACAGATCCCGATGTCAAGGTTGCCTACGTGGCAGGGGAAGGCTTCTTTACCGAAGGTAATGGTGCGGGCAGCAACTGTATGAGGATCAGTTTCGGCAATTCTGCTCCGGAAAAAATTAAAACAGGCATTGAAAGGTTAGGAAGGCTGATTTGCTCCAAGCTATAGAAGAGGACATGGGGACGGGGACATGGGGACGTTTCGCGTGTCTCACTTCCAGTGAGACAGGGGAAACGTCCCTATGTCCTCCACAGTCTGACGTCCCTATGTCCTCCAGGAAGAATGATGCGACACAATTATAAGTTTGTAGTCATACTGCCAGAGCAATAACCTTGTATACCGACTCGCACGGTATTAGCTTTGGACAGAATCAGAGCTTGATACTTGTAAAATCCTGACGCACATAAACCCAACCTCCTGTTGGTATGTGCTGGATTTACCTCACGTAAATCCCACGGATTTTACTGCGTATCTTCACTCGATTCTGTTGACCAAAGCCAATAAGTGCTCGCTGTTATACAAGGCTAATGCTCTGCAGGATGATGCATAACCAAGCAAGAGCTTGTATAGTATAGCAGGGCACACTTTTATGTATTTTGGCAACAGGCCTCTGATATGACTTTGGCAAAAAGTTCGTAAAGCCGGCAGGAAGCCGGCTTAGGTGTCTCGGGCCATGGAGGGCCTTTTGACACCGGTAGAACTTTTCCAAAGGTTAAGCAAAACAAACTGATACGAATCCGTTTTAGAGCGGCTGATTTGCTCTGTGGCTGTGTTGTCCGCTCTTGTAATGCGAATGGCATTACTGCGAGCGCCCGCCTTGCCACAAAACAAATCAGCTCACTCGAAAATCTATTGACCTCACGCCGAGGAAATTTGTTGCTTTTCGAGGCAGCGGAAGCAGATTGGCTGGCGCCAATCAATGAGGATAACGAAGAAAAGCGGCAAATTAACCAGCGTGAGGCGGATTCGTATTAATTTGTTTTGCTTCACAGTAGGCCTGTCAAAATCATAATCCGTGTGCCTCGATATACTATACTGTCTCTTGCGGAGGGTTATGCAAACTTCAGATAAGTCGAATTCTTTATATATCGCCAGGCGCCCTACCACAAATCAGTGCTCAGATATTTTGTGCCGGAGTCCGGCAGCAATATTACAATGTTTTTTCCCTTAAAATCTACCTTAAGCAGCTTTAGTGCCGCTGCCAGATTCGCCCCGGCTGAGAAGCCTGCAAAAATGCATTCCTCACATGCCAGCCTTCTGGCTGCCTGAATTGCTTCTTCATCTGATACGGTTATGAAACCGTCGACCAGCTTCAGCTTATCCTCTGTCATCAGGGGCAGCTCCATATTATAGCCTCCCCCTTGTATCTTATGCTTTCCGCTTCCGATATCCTGAGGATTGCTGTAGCGCCTTGCATTTTCAGGTTCAACTCCAAAACACTTTATATCGGGGAAGTGTTTTTTTAATGCTGTGGTAACGCCGATAAAGCTGCCTCCGGTACCCATGAAATCAACGAAAGCATCAATTCTTTCATCTATTTGCTGAATTATCTCATTGGCAACCCCGATTTCCCCCGCACGGGAGGTGCTGGGATTACAGAACTGGTCTACCCTGAAAGCATTCAGCTCTTTTGTAAGCCTTTGAGCCTCAATTTCCACCAGTTCCAGGTCCTTTCCGGATACCTGCCCCGGTATTGAATCCGGCATCTGATCTACAAGGACAACCTCAGCACCGAAGGCCTTCATCATTTTAGCCCTTTCTATAGAGTTGCCCTTTGAAATTACGGCTATGAATTTATAGCCTTTCAGCTTGCAGACGATAGCCAATCCGGTGCCCATATTTCCGCTGGTCAGTTCAACAACAGGCTGGCCCGGTTTCAGCCTCCCGCTTTTCTCTGCGTCCTCAATAACCTGCAATGCAACCCTGTCCTTCTTACTCAGACCGGGAGCCCAAAACTCCAGTTTTGCAAAAATTCTTCCCTCAATATTCCCTGTTATGTTGTCAAGGGCTACAACCGGTGTGTTGCCGATCAGGTCTAATGCATTCCTGAGTACCATATAGGAACACCTCTTTCATTGATTATTTTGTCATATAGTGTATTATGCTGCAATTATAGCATTGGACATTACTATTCACAAGGGGAGTATTGATGAACGGCATCATTATTAATAAAGGCTCACTATTCAGGGGAATATAATATTGCAGTAAATATATTAGGGAGTAGAGGTACATGAAAGTTGCGATAATGGGTGCAGGACTTTCTGGCTTGTCATGTGCAAAGTATCTTGAGGATCATAATATTGAGCCGGTGATTTTTGAAAAACGTGAAAGAGTCGGCGAGCGCTTCCCAAATATGGAAGCCATTATTCAGCTGGTACACAGGCCTTTGAAAGACCCGCTCATCTACATAAATAAAAAGTATAATATAAATTTGGTGCCGGCAGGTATAGTGCATACAATAGAAATACATTCCCCCAACCATAAAGCAGTTTTTACAGGTTATAACCTGGGATATACGTCGATACGGGGCCATGATGACCGCTCATGGGAACGCCAGCTGGCCAGGCAGGTCAGGGCAAAGATACATTTTAACTCTAAGGTCACCTGGCAGGAACTTGAAAAGGATTTTGACCGTATAATTATTGCTACGGGAGATCCTACTATATCAAGAGAACTCAAGGTATGGAATACAGACACGGAAGCATTTTTGAAAGGCTGCATCGTCAAGGGCAGGTTTGATACGGGTGTGTCAAAAATATGGATTAATACCAGATTGAGCAAAAATTGCATGGTGTATTTCGCACCCTTTGATGAAAATGAAGCCAGCTATTGTACTGTGGCAATGCCGTCTTCACCGGAGGAACTGGATGTCCTTTGGTCAAGAACAATAGAGGAATTGGGTTTTGAGCCTGTACCCCAAACTGAATTCAAGCTTGAAGAATATAAATTAGGAAGGGTGACCACCAGGCAAATAGGAAAGATATTACTTGCTGGTGCAGCGGGAGGGTTTGTTCTGCCCTTTATGGGATTTGGCCAGATCCCGTCGATATTAAGCGGTGTACATGCCGCTGAGTCAATAATTACAGGTAAGGACTACAATAAGTTGACCTCATGGTTTGAAAAGCATTATATGAATTCTTTGCTTCTGAGAAAATATGTAAACAACCTGGATAACGAAGGAATGGACAGGTTGGTTTCTTTTTTAAATCTGCCAATGGTAAGCAACCTTGCAGCCAATACCAATTTACCCATTATAGGTATGACAGCAAAAGCGGTTTGCTATAGGAATCTTATAAAAAGCCGCATGCTGCAAAAGGATTAATCCTCAAGCTTTATCTATATACTTTCCGTGACTTTATCTTTATATGCTGTATTAAGTGATATATTTACATTCCTGCCTAAATACAGTATAATAAACAGGCTCAGCAGAGCCAGCAGCCCTGCCCCCGACAGCACTGCTGCGGATCCGAACCAATTGGACAGATATCCTCCTGCAAGCATGGATATGATGGCAGCAGGAGTCAAGACTGCCGTTACTGTACCGTATGCACTGCTGCGGATCTCAAATTGTGTGATTCGATCTCTTACGGAATGCATTCCCACCAGGGTCATGTAAAAAACCATATAGCTGGCAAAGATGATGGCTAATGCCCAATAATAATTCCTGCAAATTCCAAGGGCTGCAAAGGATATATAATGCAAGCCCAGACCGGCGGCAATGAGGCGCATTGGATCAACCCGCTTTGCAGCATAGGGGCCCAGCAAGCTTCCGGCAATGCTTCCGATACCCATAACAGTGATAAAAACTCCATACTGCTCACTGGTACCTGCAAGATAGGATTTAATATATATAACAAACAGTGAAAGCTGCATACCTAAAAAAAGGCGCCAGAAGAAAGCGATGGATGCCAGCAGCCCGAAAACGCGGTTTTCAATCATGAATCTGAATCCCTTTTTAGCGTTATCAAAAAAGCTTGCTCTGGATTCGGCTGCTTTGCTTGTAACTCTGATACAGGCGGAAAGTACGGCTACCAGCAAGTATACTATGCATGTAAAGTATATCAACGGTTTTGTATGATATAACGCAACGATGAATCCCCCCAGAAGCGGGCCCAGAAGTTTGGCTGCATTTAGAAGGGAAAGCACCATTGCATTGCCGGAGGTATATTTCTCTTGGGAAACAATTTCTGCCATTAAGGCACCCCTGACATTGACAATAAAGGTAAGAAAGATGGAAGCAATGAACCAGACGGCATAAATCAGCCTTATATCTGCAGTGTACGACATCAGTAACAACAGAACACTTATCATGACGGCAGAAAACGTAAGGCATTTTCTTTTTCCCAGTTTATCAGCCAGGCCGCCCATCAAGGATGAAAACAGTCTGGGAATAAAGGTCAATGCAGTAAATATCCCGACATTCAGCGCATTTTTACTCAGATCTTAGATATGCAAAGTCATTATGAAAAATATAAATTCATACCCGAAGGCTGAAAACAGCAAGGCCGAAAAGAACATAACAAGATTGATATGCTTATAAGCTTTCATTTTTCTGCTCCAACTCCTCCAGTATCCATCGGGTTACTTCCTTCGTCAGAGGAATGCATACCTCGCACTTCACCCTTTTTCCGTATAGCTTGACAGCTTCAGGGTCTTTCTTATCATAACCCACTATATCCCTGCAGTTAGGTGAGCCGTATTTCCGGCAGAACTTGTCGTAGATCCGGCCGGCAGGTTCGCAAGCGCCGTTTCTGCTCTCACTTTCCGATGCTCTTCCTTTGAAAATACCCATGCAGAGGTAAGCTGCAATAAGTGAGCCGCAAGCGGCTCCGTTGCTGGTCATTCCTCCTCCAAAGGGAGCGCTGATCTTAAGGAGCAGGTCATTCTTATAGCCTAAATACTCACTGACAGCCAGTATGATGGCTTCACAGCAATGATAATTACCTTCGTATAACTCTCCTGCTTTGCTGACAGCCTCATTCAAATTTTCCATTTATATCCCTCCATTTCTGTAATATAATTTAAGCATAAGTAAGCAGTCCATAAAAGAACCGGTTTTTGCATAAATTTACTGAACCAGTTTAAAGTAAAGGAGATGTTTGGCATATGTATTTAAACATACAAAAAGAAATTGGGAGTTCACTTATAAAACAAATATACGAGCAGGTCCGGAGCATGATTATAAAAGGAGAATTGAAGGCGCATGAAAGGCTTTCTTCAACGAGAGAAATGGCCATAAATTTAAATGTATCCAGGAATACCGTAATAACAGCCTACGAGATGCTGATAGCCGAGGGATATATTAAAAGTGTGCCGGGGTCAGGGATTTTTATTTCTCAAGGCGCCGAATTTGCTAAGCCGCCGGAAAGGATAATAGATTATAGTGTCACAGCCTTCTCTGCCAAGGAGCTTTCGGAGGATATCATCGGCTTCCACAGCGGGACTCCTGCCCTTGACCTGTTTCCGCGAAATAAATGGAGCAGGATTGCCGGTCAGGTCATTAAAGAGGCGCCGGATTCAGCTTTTGGCTATGATTATCCCCAAGGAAGGCCGGAACTTAGGAATACCCTCGCAGCTTATCTGAAAAAAACACGGGGAATCAATATCTGCCCTGAGCAGATCATCGTTACGACAGGTGCGAAGCAGGGGTTGTCGCTGGTGGCGAAACTCTTGCTGCAGCCTGGAAGTGAAGCATTGATAGAGGATCCTTCTAATGAAAATGTAAAAAAAATATTTTTATTTCATACTGATCGTATTACACCAATAGAAGCAGACAGTGAAGGAATCCGGCCCGAACTGTTCCCTCAGGACAGATCCCCTGCCTTGGTATTTGTCACACCTTCACATCAATTCCCATTAGGAGGTGTTTTATCCATTCAAAGAAGGCTTGATCTCATCCGGTATGCCGGGAAGACAGGCTGTTATATAGTAGAGGATGATTATGACAGTGAATTCCGGTATAGGGGATTGCCTATAAGTTCTCTGCAGGAGCTTGACAATGAAAGAGTAATTTATATCGGTACATTCAGCAAGACACTGTTTCCATCCGTAAGGCTTGGTTATATAGTCCTTCCGGATTCGCTTGTCGAGCAATGCAGCGAGCTTAAACGTCTCATGGATCACCATACGAATTCCCTGAATCAGCTGACCCTGATGCGCTTTATAGAAAACGGAGAATTGGAAAGGCATATCAGACGTATGAAAAAAATATACCGAAAACGCCGTAACAGCTTAATTGAATGCATTAATGAATACTTTCCGGGCAAGGTAAGAATTATGGGTGAAACGGCAGGAATGCATATTGTTGCAGAATTTACCGATGTGGAGTTTTCACCGAAATTAATGAAGAGTATTGAAGGAGTGGGATTAAAGATTTTCCCGGTTGAGGAACATGCCGTAATAAAAGGAAAGCATAGGCATCAGATTATTCTGGGATATGCCCATTTGAATAATACAGATATAAGGAATGGCATATTAAGGCTTAAAGAAGTGCTTGATTGATGGAACGAAAAGGGTACTCGTTGCGTCTATTAAGCAAAAGACTATTTGGGAGGTAGCACATGAAGAAATTATTGTTGTTTGCTTTAATACTACTGCTGAGTGCTTCGATGATCGGCTGTACGGTAGCAGGAAGTCAGTCCCGGGAGAATGAGGAAAAGACGCAGCAAACTGATGAAGCCGATAAGGAAGCAGTAGCAAATATTGTTGAGGGCTTTGGGAAAAAGCTTCAGGAGGTCTCGCTTCTGGCTCCAAAGGAAGTATTGGAAAAGAGCATGGAAGAGAGTTATGGCGATTTTGTGACTTCAGAGCTTATTGCAAAATGGGCAAAGGATCCCATGAATGCTCCGGGAAGGCTGACTTCGAGCCCCTGGCCCGATAGAATAGAGATCCTGGCTATTGAGAAATCGGCAGAAAATGAGTATGAGGTAAAAGGTGAAATAATCGAGATAACCAGCACTGAAAAGGCAGAGGGCGGAATATCGGCAAAGCGGCCGATCACTCTTGCAGTCAGGAAAATTGAAGGCCGTTGGCTCATTGACGATGTAAAGCTTGGCGATTATGAGAAAATAAAATAAAAGGAACATAACGATCTACCTTGCACCAATGCAGACAGCTTATTACCCAGCCATGATCTTTCGACCATGACCAAGCAGTTCACCACCTGCAATGATGGTTCGTTCGACCATGCAGAGTACCTGCACAGCCATATACAACCTCCCGGCTGTATATGACCATTACGGCACCCTGCATAATCTTAGCTCGACCCTGTATGATAAGTTGGGATCCTACTATAATCAAGGGTAGTCGACTATAACAGAACCTTTCCTTACCATACAGGATCTTCCCTCCGACTGCATACAGGCCTTTCGACCCATATACAATCTTTGGCCGACCCATACAAGCCCCCGCTAAGGAGCATATATGAGTCTTGGCTCAACCGTTATGTTCCTGCGATATTAATTTGTCCGGAACAGAAAAAAATAATACTAAGATAATAAAGGTTCTTTTGCCAGGACTTGATTAAAATTGTATAATATATATAAATAGGCGAAAAGATGACCTTTAAAAACTTTGCGTCCTGCCGCAGCATCAAGGAGGGAAGATTATGGCCGTCAGAGAGATATTGCTGCTGGGGAATGAAAATCTATACAATGTATCCAAAAAGGTTTCAAAGGAAGAAATAGATAAAGCAAAACAAATTGTTGACGATTTGCATGACACAATGGCAGACTTCAGAAAAAAATACGGTTTTGGAAGAGCTATAGCTGCGCCTCAGATTAATGAGTTTTTTCGGATAATCTACATGAATTTTGATGATAAAGAAATTGTATTGATTAATCCAATGCTTGAGCCGGTTGGTGACGAAAAATTTGAAATGTGGGATGACTGTATGAGTTTTCCCGGATTGGAAGTAAGATTATCAAGATATAAAAAGTGCAGAGTCTATTATAAGGATCTGGAGCGGAAGGATTGCATTTTTGAACCTGAAGGGGATATATCAGAATTGATTCAGCATGAATACGATCATCTTGATGGTATATTGGCAGTTCAGAGAGCAATAGACAATAAGTCTTTCAGGATAAACAAGAACAAAGCCGGCTGTTATTAAAATGCTCAGCAGGCTTGTTTTCATATCTGCCTAATGAATCTCTTTGCCATGTTTAACTGAAAACTGTATAATATATAGTAATCATACAATTTTCCAAATGAGCAAAAAGAAGGAAGAACCGTCCCGAATGCTCATATGCTTAAGTAAGTAATAAGATTGTAGGGGATATTATGCAAAAACTTTTAAGAATGCTGCTAAGCAGAGTTGTTTTGGTCGGAGCTGCCATATTGATCCAGATTCTTGCCCTGGTTATTGTGATATGGAGATTCAGCAATTATTTTGTATATTTCTATGCTGTTTGTGCATTGCTCAGCATATTAGTGGTGATGGGCATTGTCAACGGCAAGAGTAATCATGCCTATAAGCTGGCCTGGATTATACCGATAATGCTTTTCCCAATTTTCGGCGGATTGTTTTTTCTGATGTTTGGCGGAAATAAGTCCAGTAAAAGAAACAGACGAAAAATGAAGGAAATTGCCGATAAAATGCAGGATAATCTAGTTCAGGATCAGGCAATTCTTAAGCGGCTTGAGCAGGATGACAGAAGCGCTGCCAATCAGGCAAAGTATATAGTCAAATATTCCGCCTGTCCTGTCTATACAAATTCAAGCACAGAATATCTTACACCCGGTGAGAGAAAGTTTGAACGAATGCTGGAGGAATTGAAAAAAGCGGAGCGTTATATTTTCCTTGAGTATTTTATTATCAATAAGGGTGTTATGTGGGATACTATTCTGGAAATACTGAAAGAAAAAGCGAAGCAAGGGGTAGATGTTCGTGTTATCTACGATGACGTAGGCTGTATACTGACTTTGCCCTACGGCTATGAAAAGGAACTGGAAAGCATGGGAATAAAGTGCTGTGTGTTTAATCCCTTTGTGCCGGTTCTGTCTATCCGCCTCAATAACCGTGATCACCGCAAAATTGCAGTAATTGACGGACGCATAGCCTTTACGGGGGGTATCAATCTGGCAGACGAATACATCAATGTTTATGAAAAGCATGGGCACTGGAAGGATGCATCTATTGCCGTTCAAGGGGATGCGGTATGGAGCCTTACGGTTATGTTCCTTTCCATGTGGAGTTTTCTGAGAAAAGAAGATGAAGATTACGAAGCATTCAGGCCGGTTTCCGGGGATACGGGGCAGCTTGAATCAGGAGGTTATGTACAGCCTTTTGCCGACAGCCCTCTTGATGATGAAGCTGTAGGTGAAACGGTATACCTTAATCTGATAGGTGAGGCTGAAAGATATATCTATATCTATACACCATATCTTATACTTGATAATGAGATGAATTCGGCTCTTTGTATGGCAGCAAAAAGAGGCGTGGATGTCCGTATCATAACCCCTCATATTCCGGATAAATGGTATGTTCATTCCGTTTCGAGATGTAACTATGAAGCATTAATAGAAAGCGGAGTTGCTATATATGAGTATACACCGGGCTTTGTCCATGCAAAAACCTTTGTGGTGGATGATTTGTATGCGGTAGTCGGGACAATAAACCTGGATTATCGCAGCCTGTTTCTGCACTTTGAATGCGGTGTCTGGATGTATAAGACAAAAAGTATTTCAGAAGTGAAGGAGGATTTCCTTAAAACCTTGGAAATCTGCCAAAGGATTTCTTTGGGTAATTGCAGAGGTGAATTGCATTACAAAAAGTTAGGCAGAACAATCCTAAAAATATTTGCGCCTTTGATGTAAATAAAATTTTATTAATGACTGGAGGAATAATATGCGAATTGCAGTAATTGACGGTCAAGGCGGGGGAATAGGTAAAGCTATTGTTGAGAGATTCAGGCAGAAGCTTGAAGATAGTGTTGAAGTTGTTGCGTTAGGTACTAACTCCCTGGCAACCTCATTAATGCTGAAAGCAGGCGCTGATGAAGGTGCAACGGGAGAGAACGCCATTATTCATAATGCCTGCAGAGTGGATATTATTCTGGGCCCCATAGGAATAATCAGTGCAAATTCACTGCTGGGTGAGCTGACACCGCTTATGGCAAAGGCTATAGCGGAGAGCCCGGCAAAAAAGGTACTTATTCCTATGAGCAAATGCAATGTTACTGTCGCCGGGATTGAAACCAAGCCAATCCCAAATTATATTGATGATGCTGTAGAAATTGTAAAAACAATGATTAAGTAGGACTTTCTATTTACATACATCCACCCAGACTCCGCCTGTCACTTCCTGCAATCTGTCGGGGGTTATTTTTACGGCTGAATTTGCAGATCCTGCTGCGGGATATACAACTTCAAATTCCTTCATCGAAATATCCAGGTAAATATCCATGGGATTCTTGAGGCCGAAGGGGCATACTCCTCCCACTGCATGACCTGTTGCTTCCAGCACTTTTTCCGGGTTAAGCATTGAGGCTTTTTCATGAAAGCAGTCTTTAAACTTGCGATTATCTATTCTTGAGTCACCGCTTACAACTATAAGAATATTTCTGTCTTTCAATCCAAAGGCCATTGTTTTTGCAATAAGCGCAGGTGCAACACCGTGTGATTTTGCCGCCAGCTCGACAGTTGCAGTGCTTGCATCTTTTTCAATAATCTGCAGGTCCGAATAACCATTTTCATCAAAGAATTTTCTTACACTTTCCAGACTCATCACATTACTTCCTTTCTTTTGTATAAATTCTCAAGACGGCAGTATATGACCATACACATTATATCATAGATTGACAAAAATTTGAGATATCAATCATGGATTTTGCATTTGCATAATATATGAATAGTGCGACATCATTACAATAGTTTGTGAAGTACTCCGACTGTAGGGGAAGTATGTTCTCCTCACTTTCCAAAGCCAGCAAAATCACTGGCGGGGGTCCCATCTCTGTAGGCCCGTCTGGTTATTTTGCCTGGGGGTATTACCGTTCCGGAGTCAAATGGAAAGTTTCGTCGAATATATCTTCCCCACGTCGGTATTTGCATTCCCTTTATATACAAGGCAGTATTCTGAAGGATGCATAACCAAGCAAGAGCTTGTATAGTATAGCAGGGCACACTTTTATGCATTTTGGTAACAGGCCTCTGATATGGCTTTGGTAAAAAGTTCGTGAAGCCGGCATGGACGCCGGCTTAGGTGCCACGGGTCATGGAGGACCTTTTGGCACCGTTAGAACTTTTCCAAAGGCATAGCAGTAGGCCTGTCAAAATCATAATCCGTGTGAATGATATACTATACTGTCTCTTGCGGAGGGTTATGCAAACTTCAGATATGTCGCATTATTCTTCTAATATGAAAAAATAAGTTGCAATTTGAGCATAATAAATGTATTGTTATATAGTTACATTAAAAAAGATTGGAAGGTAGTAAATGAAAAATCTGAAGTTTGAAGAATTAAATTTATCCGATGAGATTTTAAAGGCAATAGGAAATAAAGGTTATGAAGAGGCGACTCCGATACAAGCCCAATCTATTCCTTACATAATGGAAGGAAGGGACATAATAGGCCAGGCTCAGACAGGAACCGGCAAGACAGCTGCTTTCGGTATACCGATTCTGGAAAAGCTTAACCAGGGAGAAAAGACAGTTCAAGGGATAGTGTTATGCCCAACCAGAGAGCTTGCCATACAGGTCGCTGAAGAAATCAGGGAATTGGCCAAGTTCAAAAGGGGAGTAGAGGTACTTCCCATATACGGCGGTCAGCCTATTGACAGGCAGATAAAGGCATTGAAAAGAAAACCTCAAATCATTGTAGGGACGCCCGGAAGGGTTATGGATCACATGAACAGAGGGACACTGAAAATAGACAAGGTCAGGATGGTTGTGCTGGATGAGGCGGATGAAATGCTGGATATGGGATTTATAGATGATATAGTTACCATATTAAAGGTTGTCCCGGAGGAACGGCAGACGATGCTTTTCTCGGCAACTATGCCCAAGCCGATTCTGGAGCTTACTAAAAGGTTTCAGAAGGATCCTAAGCATGTAATGGTGGTGCATAAGGAACTGACAGTACCCAAGGTTGAGCAGGTATATTTCGAGGTGAAGGAAAAGACAAAACTCGAAGTGCTGTCAAGACTTATAGACATGTATAATCCAAAGCTATCGCTGGTTTTCTGCAATACTAAAAGAAAGGTAGACGAGCTGGTGGCGGAATTACAGGGCAGGGGGTATTTTGCGGACGGCCTCCATGGAGATATGAAGCAGGTTCAGAGAGACAGGGTGATGTCAAAATTCAGGAGCGGAGCAGTAGACGTACTGGTAGCTACTGACGTTGCTGCCAGAGGTATAGATGTGGATGATATAGAAGCAGTATTCAACTATGATCTCCCCCAGGATGAAGAGGATTATGTACACAGAATAGGACGAACAGCCAGAGCCGGCAGGGGAGGAAGGGCTTTTACCTTTGTTGTGGGCAGAGAGATATTTAAATTAAGAGATATTCAGAGGTATGCAAAGGCAAAGATTACCCTGCAGAAGGCACCTTCCTCAGAAGATGTGGAAGAGGTAAGGACAAATTTATTTTTGGATAAAGTAATAGAAATCATGGATGAAGATGATCTCAGCCAGTATGTCAGTATTATAGAAAGGCTGGCAGGAGAAGACTATACCAGTATTGAAATCGCCGCCGCACTTCTAAAGATGGCTGTCGGGAATAAGGATAAGGAAGTGCAGCATGAGGAAACTGATTTTAATGACACCGGAGCGGAGGACGGAATGGTAAGGCTGTTCATCAACATCGGCAGAAATCAGAAGATAAGGCCGGGGGATATTGTCGGAGGTATTGCAGGGGAAACAGGCATTCCCGGAAAGCTAATAGGAAGCATTGACATATATGACAAATACACCTTTGTTGAAGTGCCGAGAGAATATGCCGGCGATGTAATAAGAATAATGAAGGATAACCAGATAAAAGGCAGGAGAATCAATATTGAGCCTGCCAATGCGAAACATTAGCATATTATTAATATTGCATTACGATTTTGCTTGCTGATTGACAGTAATGAAAGGACTGGAGTATACTTACAAGGGAAAAGGAAAAAATGGAAAAGGAGGTTGCGAATATGAGAATTTATATTGTTACAGAAATAAAAAATACTATAGTGCCGCAGCCTGCTTTGAGAGTTTTTTAGGATTGATGGATATATAACTGCGGGCTGCTCTAAGGAGGAGACACCGTGAAATTTTTGGTCATGGAATGTGTTTGTTCCATGGCTTTTATTTTTTTATGAGAGGGGAAGTATAATATGTCGTTTATAAAGGATTTAATCAGTCCTTATAAGGGTATGCCGAGGGAAATATACATAATATTCATATCACGTATAGTGAATGCCATGGGCTGCTTTGTAATGCCTCTAATGACAATAATAATGACTGACAGGATAGGCTTGTCAAACGAGGCTGCGGGCTTTTTCCTGAGCCTGAACAGCATGGTTTTTCCCGTGGCTTCAATCCTTGGGGGAAAGCTTGCCGATACCTTTGGGAGGAAGCATCTTATAATAATATTTGGAACCCTTGGGGCTTTGTTGTATATGTCCTGTGGTTTTATTAAACCGTCCATGCAGCTTATATATGTCATCCTGGGGGCAAGTACGCTTATGTTTGTAGCCGGACCCGCACATGATTCCCTGATAGCCGACCTTACCACGCCGGAAAACAGGGCAAAGGCTTATTCATTAAGCTATCTTGGCTGGAACATGGGCTTTGCTGTCGGCCCAATATTCGGAGGTTTGCTTTACAGGAGATACCTGCCCCTTGTATTCATAGGGGATGCAGTAACTGCGCTTATAGCAACAGGCCTTATTTACTTTTTTATCAATGAGACCATAGAAAGCACAAAGAATGATATAACGGACGAAAGCAGGAAGCTCGAAAAAAGGGAAAAGGGCTCGATTATTTCAGTGTTGCTCAGAAGGCCTATTCTAATTTATTTTTCAATTATTGCATTAGGATATGAATTTTCATATTCCCAGTGGAATTTTTTGATGCCGCTGCATTCCGTAAAGAACTTCGGTGAAATGGGTGCTCAGTATTTTGGATGGATAGCGAGCTTCAACGGCTTGGTGGTTATGTTATTTACTCCGATTCTGACCAGGCTCACAAGAAAAACAAGGGGCATCAGAATCATGGTCCATGGCATACTGCTTTATGCCATAGGCTTCGGAATGCTGGGGCTAATATACAAGCTACAGTATTTCTTTGTCTCCGCTCTGATTTTCACTTTGGGAGAGGTGCTATTGACAATAAGTGTCATGCCTTTTATCGTGAATCATACACCGGCATCGCACAGGGGAAGGATGAGTGCGGTATTGACTACCATAACGGGTACGGGCTATGCGGTTGGCCCCATGGCTATGGGCAGGATTCTGAATTTTATTAACATAGAAAAAGCATGGATATTTATTGGGATATTTACGGCCATGACTGCCGTTTTGATGCTCGGGCTTGAAAAGTATGAAGGCAGGGAAAATACAATTCGTGAGAAAGCAGGAAGTGCCATAATTTAATCCATTTACCCTGAAGGCTGATTGTCTTATTGATTTATACCTGAAAAATGGTTACTATAGTAGTAATATAATATTGCAGAGAGGTGAGAACATGATGGATACGGTACTTTTGATTGATTCCTGCTCAGACCTTCCGCGCAGCTATGTGGATGAAAATGCGATACCTTTTGTCAGTCTCGTATGTAACTTTAAAGATAGGGAATATAAAGACGATTTTGGCAAGTCTATCAGTTATAAAGAATTTTTTAATGCAGTGAGAAATGGTGAAATGCCTTCAACGGCACAGGTTAACGTTTATGAATATACTGAGATTTTCAAGAAATATGCAGCAGAAGGCAAATCTGTTATATATCTGGGCTTTTCCTCTGCTTTGAGCGGAAGTCTCAGCAGCGCATATCTTGCAAGGGATATGGTTATGGAAGAAATCAAGGATGCTGATATAACAATCGTTGACAGCAAAAGCGCCTCCCTCGGGGAAGGGCTCCTTGCCTATAATGCAAATGAGATGCTTAAGGCAGGAGCTTCAAAAGATGAAGTGGTAAGCTGGCTTGAGACAAACAAGCTCAAGGTGAACCATTGGTTTACGGTAGATGATTTGGGGCATCTGAAAAGAGGAGGACGGTTATCCGGAACGGCTGCTTTCCTGGGCACACTCCTTGATATCAAGCCTGTTCTAAAGGTTGATGACGAGGGAAAGCTGATACCGATATCAAAGGTTAAGGGAAGAAAGAAATCCATTAAGACGCTTTTTGAAATGCTTCAGGAGAATATAGAGGCTCCTGAGGAGCAGGTAATTGCCATCAGCCATGGAGATTGTATCGAGGATGCGGAATATCTTAAGAAAATGATACAGAAGGAATATAATGTAAAGGATGTAATAATAAATCATGTAGGGCCGGTTATAGGAGCACATACCGGACCGGGTGTAGTGGCACTTTTCTTCTTTGGAAACAAAAGATAGAGGATATACAATAACAAGGGGACCGAAATGTCCCATTCCATAGGGACATAATGTGAACCGTGGAAAATTTGCCGAGGCAGACAGCAGATCAAGCTGGCTGCCTTTACTGTTGCTCCAGTACTTTCTCGGCTTTTCGGCGCTTCTCGGAGATAGTAGCTAAATTTGGCATAAATATGATAATTTTGACTTTTTTTGTGTTAAAATTGATGTATTCGAGCAAGGGACGTGATATAATCAACATAGGTAAATCCGGAAGAGATTTATATCGAGGTAAATTACCATGGTGGTAAGCTGCAATAAACTTTGGACGCTGCTTATTGACAGAAAAATGAAGCAAATCCTCAATCCATGTTGATTGCTTAGCTCGGAAGGAAGTAAGTTCATGAAAAAGCGAAGAACACTTAAGCGTGAGCGCATTAACCGTGAACTCACGAATATATTTAAATATCCGCTGACGATTGTGGAAGCGCCCATGGGCTACGGCAAGACCACTGCAGTGAGTGAATTCCTTGCTTTAAAAGGCGTGCCTGTCATATGGACTTCCTTTTTATCCGAAGAAGACACGGCACATGGTTTTTGGGAAAGGCTTGCGGCAGAAATCGGTAAATTTGACAAGGCGGCGGAGAGCAGGCTTAAAAGTCTCGGCGTTCCTGCCGACACGCCGCAGACGGCGATGGCTGTTTCCATCATCAATGAGATGGATTACAAACCCGATACCGTTCTCGTCATCGACGATTTCCACCTTGCCAGAAGCATGCGGGTGACCGCGCTGTTCAGGCGCTTTGTAATGGAGATGCCGGACGATTTTCACATTGTCATCTTGACCCGTGATACGACAAATCTTGATATCACAGAGCTTTCAGCAAAAGGGCTGTGCTATATTGTGTCTCAAAATATGCTGCGGTTTACCGACAGTGAGATTCGGGACTATTGCGCCCTGATGGGTTTCACGGCCGGCGAAGGCGAGATAAGAAAAATCGGAGATTACACGGGCGGCTGGATTTCATTGATTTATCTTATCATGCTCGGTATGGAACGGGGTATTCCCGTGGGCCGAAACGGCACAATCAATGAGCTGGTGGAGAAGGTGCTCTATAACGCATACGATGAGCGCATCCAAAGGTTTTTGCTGCGTCTTTCCGTGATGGACAGCTTCACGGCGGAGCAGGCTGTATTTGTAACGCAAGAAGAAAAATCGGAGGAAACCCTTAAAAAGTTGCGCCGCGAAAATGCATTTATTGCCTTCGACGAGGCGGCAGGGGTCTATATAATACACAATGTGCTGCTGGATTTCCTTCGGGGTAAGCAGAAGGATGAAGAAGAACGTGCCGCGCTCTATCGTCGGCTTGGCGAATGGTACCTTGCGCAAAGGAAATATAGAACTGCATACGGTTATCTCTACCGCGCGGGTGAGACGGAGCGAATCCTCGCGCTGCTGGACAACGGGGATACCATCACCAGCGACTCTGCCACTTTTGACGGCGTTTTAGACATGTTCGCCGCAATGCCCCGGGAGATGCTTCATAAATATCCGCTTGCTTATTTGCAGTACATCGCCATCATTTTGACAAACGGCAATCCCGACGATTTTCAGGACGGGGTGATACGCTTGAACGAGCTGCGGGAGGCTTGCGAGCGGGCGGAAGGCCCCGTTCCGCACGGCAGAGACCGCGTTCTTGCGGAACTTTATCTCACCCGGATTTTTGCCGTGTTCAATGATGCTAAGGAAATGGCCGCTTGTATAGAGAAGGCACAGCGCCTGCTTGACGGTGATGTTTCCTTCTTGCAAAAGCGGGAAGCTGAGTTCACTTTGGGCTCTCCCCATCTTCTCTATACCTGTTACAGGGAGCCGGGCAGCCTCAAAGAGCTTACAGAGCTTATGGCATCGGATTTTCCGATTTTTGCCGAGCTTGCCGATGGCTGCAGCACCGGCTGCGACTATGTGGTTCGGGCCGAATACGCGCTGGAAACCGGCGACTGGCAGGAGGCGGAGCTGGATGCCTTTAAAGGCATTTATAAAGCGCAGACAAAGGAACAGATCGGTCTTGTGATCTGCGCTTATTTTGTTTTGATCAGGCTGTATCTCTATAAAGGGAAGACCAATGAAGCATTGGAGCTTCTGCGGCAGCTGAGGCAGGATGTGACGCTGGCGAACAACCCCTATTACAACACCGGGCTTGAGATCGTGGAAGGATATGTTTACGGCTGCCTCACCCGGCTCGACAGCATCCCCCTGTGGCTGCAAACCGGAGATATGTCCTCCGCACACTTTTTTTACGAGGGTCTGGGCTTCAACTATATCGTCTACGGCAAGGCGCTGCTGCTCTCCAAAAATTACATCAAGCTCGAAATGCTCACGGATGAATTTGCGCACTATTTCGCTATCTTCCACAACCAGCTCGGCTTTCTGCACAATCAGATTTTCAGGGCGGCTGCGAAATATCCTCTTTACGGCATGGAGGTTGGCTGCGCCGCTCTCCGCAAAGCATTTGATATGGTCCGGGAGGACCATATCATTCTGACCTTCGCCGAGTATGCGCCCGCCATCATAGACATGGTCAGGCACATCGCCCATGCCGATTCGCGGGATGCATACATAAAGGAGGTTCTTGAAGCCTGCGGGCATTATATGGAGAGCCTGAAGCGCTCTACACAGAGCGCGGTTTCCCTGTCGGCAAGAGAGCTTGAAATCCTTACCCTGGCAGCGGAGGGCCTCAAGAGGGACGAGATCGCCGGAAAGCTTCATGTTACCGCAGGCACCGTGCAGACCCATCTGCATAATGTCTACCAAAAACTGGAGGTCAGCGGCAGGACGGCAGCTATAAAAAAGGCGCAAAAGTTGAAGCTTTTGTAATTTTTCGACAAAATATACCGTTCGGTAGATATAGAAATAAAAAATTATCCCCTATACTTTTTTTGTATGGGGGTTTTTTTATGTTTGAAAATGTCCTCCAACTCGAAAGGAGGGTTTCACTCGATGGGTAAAATTCTCAAGGTCACGCCCAATGAAGATTACACCCTGCTGGTGGAATTCGAGCACGGCAACAAGATCATCTTCAATATGCGCGATATCATAAAAACAATACCTTTCAGCAGTCTGGAAGACTTAAACCGTTTCAAGAACGTCACGGTGGAGGAAAAAGCCATAATCTGGCCCGAGCCGGTACCGGGCGAGAAAAGTATTATACCCTTGCGTCTGACGGTGGATAACATTCTGTTCGCCATACGGGATTAAGACATTCGAAAATGAATTGAGAATTGATATAAGAAAGGGGGATCATTTAACATGGTAAAGAGAATAATAAGTTTTTTACTTGTGATGTCTATGTTGCTACTCGCACTACCAACGGCTGTGCTTGCGGACAGTTTAAAACAAGAACCCGAAAATGAGTACATAGATGTTAACAAAGCCGACTGGTTTTATGAATCTGTGACGTATTGTTTGGAAAATGGCATTTTCGGCGGTACCGGTGAAGGTACATTTTCGCCGGGCGCTTCCTTGACGCGTGCCATGTATGTGACCGTGCTGGGAAGGATTGCGGGTGTTGATACAAGCCAATACAACACATCGGCGTTTAAAGATGTGGCGGTTGACGCGTGGTATGCACCTTATGTGGCATGGGCAGTAGAAAACGGCATCACCTACGGCACAGGCAATGATACTTTCTCGCCGGATGAAGCTATTACAAGAGAACAGATGGCGACAATGACGGTGAGATACTTTAAAAGCCGTAATCTATCTTACGAAGCTGAAAGGCAGATAGCATCCGTACCTAAAGATGCATCCGCCATTTCTTTCTGGGCTCTTGATTCTGTATTAAGCCTTTGGCATGCAGGGCTGTTAGCAGGAGATGGGAATGGCAATTTTAATCCTGCATCCAACGCTACCCGAGCCGAAGCTGCGGCTTTCTGCATGCGCATAAGCAAGACGGTGAAGCAGCAAGAGGAGAAAAAACAACCGACACCGGCGCCGACACCGACGTCATCACAGGACTTGGGGAACGATAGGGGCGAAAGCAGATCTGACAATTTATATACCATTACTTTCGCAACAAACGGCGGAGATGCAATTGATAATCTGAGACTAAGGCCTGGGACCGCACTTAACAATCTTCCGGTTCCATACAAAATGGACGCTGTTTTCCTGGGTTGGTATAAGGACAGCAGCCTTTCAACGCCGGTAAGCAGCACCGACAAGATTACCGGAAACATGACGTTATATGCCAAATATGCGGCTTCAACCGGTTTCACCGAAGAGCTGAGCGTCCCGACGATAAGCAAGCTTGACCAGGATAAGACCTTTACAATAACAGTTGTGGATTCAACAAAGGTCATGACCGCAGCGGAAGTCAAAGCGGGCATGACCTTTGATTCTCCCTCAAATCCCGGTTTTGCGGGCATTCAAGTGGATGAATCCTCTGACGGAGAATTCATCGTATCTGCAATTGGAGGCGCTTTTGACGAGGGCGGCACCTTTAAGCTGACTCTTGATAACGACAACCTTTCATTCAAGGGAGAGGACGAATCCACGAGGATTTGCACCTTCACCATTGCCAAGTCGCCAGTGATGAATCTCAGCCTCAACAAGAATATGAAATACTTATCTGCCGGACAGATATCCGATATGACGCAAAATGGCTATTCCGTTAAATCACTATCCATTCCGTTGGTACGGGTAGCCGGCGACGGCCCGAGCGATATTGACGCTGAGGGGGGTACCTTTGTATATGACGGCGGCGGCATCAATGTGGGCGATACGGTTGCCATTTATGAGGGAATCAGGCCGGACCAACGCGATCTTGATACCAGAGATGACGATGCGGGAGACATCGCCTATGTTACTATCACTGCCATCAGCGGCACAACCTATTCCTATGTAAAAGCGGATGAAAAGGATATTTTATTTACGCCGGATGTCCTGCCGGTCAGTACCACAGCAGACACGGACGGCTCTTCCGATAACAACTCCATCACCGTCCCTCAAAGTGTTATGGCTTATACCGATGCAATATATGCGGATATTGGACTTAACGCCGCTACCACTGTTGACGTCGGAGACTTTATCGCCTTCCATACCGGCACCTTTGGATCGGCGGATGCGGAAAATGCGGGTTATGCGGAAATCACGTCTGTGACTGTTTCCGGAGATAACTATATTATCGCCTACATGCCCACGACGCCGGAGCAGATGTGGGAGGCAGCGGATCTGTATACCACAAAGGAAGTTGACGGCGATGAACTGCTTGAAAACGTGGATATAGCCGCGTTAGAAGAGAGCGTTGAGCGGCAGGCGATACAGAGCGGATTTGCGGACGAAGCCGCCCAATATCTGATGGAGATGGCGATGAAGACCGACAGCTTCAGGCAGTTGAATCTTATAGCCATGGCTGACACGTCCTCCCCCGGGTATATGCCCATGCTTGCAGCTCCCGGCAGCGGGCCTGAAGTGAAAAATCTCAGAGTTAACGCTAGGGTCTTCAGTTATCTCCCGCATCTAGGCGGAAGCGGCGCCCGTGTGACGCTGACCATCAGCTGCGATATCGTGTTTCAGGCGGCAGGAGAAGATAATAATATTGTCATACGTCTGTCCGGCTCCTTTGAGCAAGAGGTAAAGGTCGATCTGAATGTCAGCTGCGAAACAAAATGGACATTATTAAATGGATGGTTTTGGTGGGCTGAAGACACTCTTGTGACCGCGAGTATCGATACTGGAACTTATACCAGTATCAATATCAACGCCAGCATAGGCACTTTTGAAAGAGGAGCGCAATATGACTTAAGTAAGTTCCAGGATATTGGTAAGCAGATAAAAGACATCATGAACGGCAAAAAGCCGGAGGACAGTGCTATAGCTGATACACTCCGGGAAAAATACAAATCCATGCTCGAAGAGGACAGCGACTGGGTCGACATATACAAAAAGGAGATATTTACCTTTGAACAGGCGATTGACCCCTTCCACATCGTAGTCTTCGGGATGGATGTAGACTTTGTGGTAGGCGCAAAAATGAACGTGTCCATCGGCTGCAATTTCTCCTATGAAAGCGAAAAGAGATATATATTCTCGCTATATATAAATGCCCAGACTGCCACCAGCGATACTATAGATCTCAGACCGGAACAGTATAATTTCACCTTTTATATTATGGGAACGCTGGGCTTGCGCGCTGGTATCAGCGTTGAGCTTAAAGTAGGTTTGTTTTCTTTAGACTTGGCGAGTATAGGTATTGAAGGCGAGGTGGGCGCTTATGTGCAATTATGGGGATATTTTTACTACGAGGCAAGTTATCGGCAAGCAACAGGCTTAACATCCAAATATGGCGGCGCGATGTACCTGGAATTTGGCATTTATCTTGAAATAAGCTTTGTTGCGCAGGCGATTGACAATATGTTTGAATACGAGGCGACGCTTTATGAAAACCAGTGGCCGCTGCTAACCTTCGGGTCGCAGGAGGATGTCTATGACTTTGAGTATAGTGCCGACGAGGCACCAACCGCTTTCATGGCCAAGCAGACAAAAAGCTTTGTCCTGCCGGACAGCGTCTTCAGCATGAATTATATGGATATGAAAACGGGAGATATTGAAAGCAAAAATTATGACCCATCTAATTTTGATTATAGTACTACAAACAGCGATTTTACGTACGATCCGGCGACGAAAACCGTCACAGTTGCGCCGGGCGAAAAGGACATCACCGAAGGTGCGTTGGTTCTCATATGGAAGGGCAATCCTGTTGCCTTCACTTCCGTGCCCATTGCGCGCGCGGTCCCGCTGCATTGGGAGGACCTGAAAAGCGCGTATACTATAAGCTTCAATTCACGCGGAGGCAGCGCGGTGGACACCATCGCATTACCTTATAGAGGAGTAATTGTGCCTCCGGCGAATCCTGTAAAGGCTGGCTATGTATTCGGCGGCTGGTATAAGGACGAAGCCTTGACGCAAAGCTATACCTTCCCCGCCACGATGCCGGCTGAGGACACTGTACTCTATGCCAGGTGGGTACCGGCTCCTAACACTAAGTACAGGGTGGAGCATTATAAGCAGAACCTCGAAAACGACCTGTACACGCTGGCAGAAACAGAATATCGTACAGGCACGACCGACTCAGTAGTTCACGTTTCACCAAAAAGCTATGAAGGATTTACATTAGTGCCATCACCGCAAATCGTCCAGATTTTGCCTGACGGCAGCACTGTGCATGTGTTTCATTATAACCGCAACAGCTATAGCGCAACATTCCAACCGAATAACGGTAAGATTGGCGCGGACGTCGAAAACACAGTCAAGTTCGGCGGAAAAATCAACGTACCTGTCTTTACAAGGGCAAGGCACTCTTTTGCCGGCTGGTCTCCGGCTGTCCCCGAGACAATGCCCGCGCAGAATATGACTTTCGAAGCCCAATGGACGACGGTGGGGCAGGTAGCCTATAAGGTCGAACATTACAAAGAAGGCTTGGACGGCAGCTATGCCTTAGCCGAAACGGAAAACCTCACCGACGTCGCAAATCAGATGGTAACGGCAACAGCAAAAAGCTATGGCGGATTTAGCTATAACCGTAACGCCCCGGGTACGGTTCCGTCAGGTATAGTCACATCTGACGGCAATCTCGTACTCAAGCTGTACTATACACGGAACAGCTATACTCTGACCTTTGACGCTAACGGCGGTACGGGAGGCATTACCCGCCAGGCGAAGTTCGGCGAACCTATCAGCGCGCCCGCAGTCGCGAGGGAAGGCTACAGTCTGACCGGTTGGTCTCCCGCTGTCCCGGCCACTATGCCGGCGGAGAATGCAACCTATACGGCACAGTGGCAAGCTGTTGGGCTGATTCCGTATAGGGTGGAGCATTATCTTGAGAATCTCGATGATGGCTACATTCTTACGGATATCGAGAATCTAAGCGGGGCTGAAGGAGATACGGCGACGGCAAGCACGAAAAGCTATAACGGGTTTGAATATCTTGCCGGTTTTCCGACCGTCGCTTCCGGAGAGATAGCAGCTGACGGGAGTCTGGTCCTCAAATTATACTATATGCGGAATAACGTTACTCTGGAGTTTGATGCAGATGGCGGCAGTGCGGGAGACAATGAGCTTGATTACCAATACGGCGACTTTTTCAATGAATTCCCGCCGGGAACAATAGAGGGCTATGCCTTTAACGGCTGGTCCCCCGCCTTTATGGGAACAGCTCCGGCGGAGGACACAACCTATACGGCACAGTGGACGTCAAATATTTCGGAAGCGCTTGACGTAGCGACAGCGGTATATTCCAGCCAAGACTATTCAGTCAGCGGTGTGGACTGGGATTACGAAGCCCAAACCCTCACATTGACCAACGTAGTAATCACAGCGCCGGATTCTACCGATAGCGGGGTTGACAATTTTGCCTTAAAGGTACCTGACGGCACGACTATCATATTGGTCGGCTCCAACTATCTGCAATCAGGTAAGGGACCAGGAATAAACAGTTACGGCATTCTGTGTGACGGCGACTTGATAATTCAGGGGCCGGGCACGCTCACCGCTTTGGGTACACCAAACTTCATGAGCTTAGCCGACCAAGTTGTTTGCTATGGTATTTACGCAGCCGGAACCATCACTATAGAGAACGACGCTGCCGTAATAGCTAAAAGCACGGGCGCTACCTTTAACAGCTGCGGCATTTTTGCGGAAGACGTATATATCACAGACAGCACGGTCTTAGCTTCAAGTAATGAATCGGCAAATGGCATCCGCTGCGGTATTTACGCAAGCGGGGATATAGACATTACCAACAGTACAGTAAATACGCCCAGCGGTATTTACGCATCCGGCGACGCGGCGATTAGCGAAAGCACGGTCAACGCGCTCAACTCCGGAATTGAATACCCCGACGACGTATTCAACTATTACGGAATCTATGGGAACAACGTGGCAATCACCGGCGGAACGGTATATATCACTTCGCAGTCTGCTAATGGCTACGGAATTTACGCCGCCGCCGGGGTCGCAATCACCGGCAGCGCAGCGGTAACCGCAAGGTGCAGTGATTTCGGAGGACCCGGCACAGGCAGCGGTATTTATGCGGATACAGGTTCTATTTACATATCCGGCAGCACCGTCATAGCGGCAGGCAAGGATGCGCTGGCGATGAACAAGGCTCCTGTACTCGATAATGCTGAGGCTTTCTGTGCCAGTACAAGCGCAGACGGCTCGGGCGGAGTCATCTATGATTCAGGCGACATAGCAACATACAGATATATACAAATACGGGCTGACTGATGATTGCAGGACACGCAAGCAAGGCACTTCCCTCGAAGTGCCTTGCTTGTTTCATTTTATTGTTTTTTGAAGAATTCATATTGCGAAAGTATTTGTGGAATACTTCTTATTGATTGTATTTAAAATCATAAGGAAGTGAATCTTGATAAAATGGGAAAAGATACAAAGCAAATAGCAATAATAGGCGGCGGTTACGGAGGAGTTCACGCAGCAAGGCTTTTAGGCAAGGCTGCCCGAAAAGGAGCGGATATCAGCGTGCTGCTGGTGGACAAAAAGCCGTATCACACCTTGATGACGGAACTCCATGAGGTGGCAGGAAACAGAGTAGAGGCTGAATCGGTACAGATAGACCTTAGGGAGATATTCGGCGCATCAGGGGTTCATGTGGCAACAGATGAAATCAAGAGCATAGATTTTAAGGGCCGGAAGCTTGAATCTGAATCAGAAAGCTATTCCTACGATTATCTCATTATAGATACAGGAGCGGAACCTGCTTTTTTCGGAACACCGGGAGTAAAGGAAAATGGTTTTACTCTATGGTCCTTTGAAGACGCAATAAGGATCAGGGAACATGTGAAAAATATGTTTGACAATGCCAGGGCAGAAAAGGACCAAAGCAGAAGAAGGGCAATGCTTACATTTATCGTAGCGGGGGCAGGCTTTACGGGGATAGAGACCATGGGGGAGCTTCTGGAGTGGAGAAAGGAGCTTTGCAGGGAATACGAAATCGACAGCAGGGAAGTAAGCCTTATGGTTGTGGAGGCAATGGGCAGCATACTTCCGATACTCAATGAGAGGCTCATAAAGAAATCCGAAAGATATATGAAGAGGCATGATGTTGAAATAATAACATCAGCACCCATAACAGAGGTAAAAAAGGAGTTCATAATACTGAAGGACGGAAGGGAGATACCTGCCAGAACCCTCATCTGGACCTGCGGCGTGCAGGGGAGCGACTTTGCCGCCAAAACAGAGCTTACTCACGGAGGCAGGGGGAGGATACAGGTTAATGAATACATGCAGTCGGTAGATTACCAAAATGTCTTTGCCGTAGGAGACAATGCATTCTATGAAGAGCCGGACGGCAAAGGCGGAAAGAAGCCAATCCCCCAGATTGTAGAAGCGGCACTCCAGACTGCGGAGACAGCGGTGCATAACATACTTGCATCAATTGATAAGAGGGATAAAAAGCCCTTCAGGTCCAATTACCACGGATTCATGGTATCCATAGGAGGCCGGTATGCAGTAGCCAACATAGGGGGAAGATCCATGGACGGATTCTTCGCAATGGCGCTGAAGCATCTGGTAAATATCCACTATCAATATGGGGTGGGAGGATTTGCAAGGATATGGGATTATATAATGCATGAATTTATTTATGTGAGGGAGGGCAGATCCATACTGGGAGGCCACTTGTCCGCCAGGACGCCTATATTGTGGCTGGCCATACTCAGGGTATACCTTGGTGTTATATGGCTCATTGAAGGCGTAAAGAAAATAAATGAGGGTTGGCTTGACCCGGGGAAGAGCTTTATTGAGGCAATGCCGAGGCCTGAAGATGTGCCCCTGGAATCCACCGATGCCGTAACTAATGCAACTCAGGTTACACAGTATTATCCGGAACCGCTGCTTAAAGAGCCCCCCCGGGTATTTCAGTGGTTCATGGAAACCTTTATAGAGCCGAACGCCTACCTGTTCCAGGTCTTGATTGTACTTACGGAAGTAGCTATAGGCCTTGCACTTATTGCAGGCTTATTCACCATACTTGCATCTCTGGGCTCTATATTTTTGTGCCTGAATTTCATATTGTCGGCAATGGCAGGCTCTGAAATATTCTGGTATATATTTGCCGGCATTGCAATGTTCGGCGGAGCAGGGAGGGCTTTCGGCCTGGACTATTATGTGATACCGTGGATCAAGCACCGGTGGAAAAGAACCGCTTTTGCACGGCGCACCCATTTATATGTAAGGTAGTGTTCACATAATAATATGTAAAACACGGCGGGCATATATTATAATTAATATAAATGATGAAATATTTTGTTGGAGGCTGGAAAGGGATGCAATTTAAAGTTGGTGACATATATCACGGTTTCCGGTTGGTTGAGGAAAATGATATCAAGGAAACAAATTCGAAAGTTAGGCTTTTTAGGCATGAAAAGAGCGGAGCCAGACTCTTTTATATGGAAAATGAAGATGATAACAAGGTGTTTTCGGTTACTTTCAGAACACCCCCCAGGGACAGTACGGGACTGCCCCATATACTGGAACATTCCGTACTCTGCGGCTCCAGGAAGTTTCCCACAAAGGAGCCCTTCGTGGAGTTGGTGAAAGGCTCCCTGAATACCTTCCTGAATGCCTTTACCTTCGGAGACAAGACGATGTATCCGGTAGCAAGCAGGAACGACAAGGACTTTGAGAACCTGATGGATGTTTATCTGGATTCAGTATTCCATCCCAACATATACAAATATCCGGAGATTCTTAAGCAGGAAGGCTGGCACTATGAGTTGGAAGACACTTCCGGGGAGCTGAAATACAAGGGTGTCGTATATAATGAAATGAAGGGGGCACTCTCATCGCCGGAATCGGTGCTTTCGAGAAAGCTCCAGGAGACCTTGTTTCCGGACGGCCCATACGGTTACGAATCCGGGGGCGACCCTGAGGTGATACCGGAGCTTACACAGGAGGGGTTTATTTCCTTCCATAAAAAGTACTATTATCCTTCAAACAGTTATATGTTCCTGTATGGCAAGCTGGATGTGCTTGGACGCCTGAAGTTTATTGATGAAGAATACCTTAAGGATTTTGAAGCAATCCATGTGGATTCAGCCATACCGGTGCAGAAAGCTTTTGAGGAAATGCAAAGCTATGAACTGGAATACCCCATATCCGCCCAGGAAGATGAAAGAGACAAGACATATCTCAGCCTGAATTATGCCGTAGGGCTGTCTACCGACCCCGAGCTTTATATTGCAATGGAGATATTGGAGCATATACTGCTGGCAACTCCGGCATCTCCTCTGAAGAAAGCATTGATTGAAGCCGATCTTGGCAGGGATGTTTTTGGTAAATATGACAACAGCATACTTCAGCCTGTTTTCAGTATTATTGTAAAAAACTCAAATACAGAAGTCCTGGAAGATTTTAAAAGAGTGGTCTCAAATACCTTGGAAGGCCTTGTTCGTAACGGGCTGGACAGTCAATTGGCGGAGGCGGCGGTCAACCTGAAAGAGTTCCAACTGAGGGAAGCGGATTTTGAAGGTTATCCCAAGGGTTTGATATATAATATAAAAATCATGGACAGCTGGCTTTACGACAAGGATCCCACAATGCATCTCCGTTATGAGCGCATATTTGAAAAGATAAGAGCAGAATTCAATAACAGGTATTTTGAAGGCCTGATAGAAAAATACTTGCTGAAAAACAACCACAGCTCGCTGCTGGTGCTTAAGCCCAAGAAAGGCCTGTCAGAGGAGAAGGATAAAGAAACAAAAGAAAAGCTCAGGAGCATCAAGGCCAAAATGAGCGAAGAGCAGCTTCGGGAGTTGGTGAAGGAGACCGGAGAGCTTAAAAAGTGGCAGAATACTCCTGATACACCCGAGCAGCTTGCGCTTATACCGATGCTTTCAATAGAGGACATAGACAGGAAGGGCGAGGTGCTTCCTCAGCAGGTTAAGGAGGAAGCGGGGGTTAAGGTGCTTGCACACCACATGTTTACCAATGACATTGTATATGCCGGCCTTTTATTTGATACAACGGCGGTGCCCCAGGAGCTGCTGCCGTATATTCCTTTGCTGTCAGGGATACTGGGGAGGATAAGCACTGAAAACTACAGCTATGGGGAGCTTTCAAAGGAAATTGACATGCATACCGGAGGCATCAGGTTCAGCACACAGGTCTACGGCGAAAAGGATGATGACAGCAAATACCACCCTGTATTTTCAATAAGGGGCAGGGCTCTTGCAAGCAAGACGGAAAAGATGTTTGAACTCATAAGTGAGATTGTTGCAAGGACTAAATTCGATGATTCCAGAAGGATCAAGGAAATAATACAAGAACTCAGGTCCAGAATCGAAATGAGGATATCCAATGAGGGATACACAATTGCCTGCAAAAGGCTGTTCTCGTACTTCTCCCAGGAAGGGAGCTATCTGGAGGCTATTTCCGGGCTGACTTATTACAGGTTCATCGCCGATATAGAAAGGAATTTTGAAAACAGAATAGAAAAGGTGAAAGAAAACCTTCAGAAGCTGCAGAGGCTGATATTCAGAAAAGAAGGCCTTATTGCAGGAGTGACCTGTGAAGAGGATGATTACAACAGGTTTGCCGGGGGCCTGGGTCTGGTGCTTAAGGATTTAAGCAATGAGAAGCATCCGGCGTTTAAATACGCTTTTAAAGTTGAGTCCCTTAATGAAGGGCTGATGACCCAGGGTAAGGTTCAGTACGTAGCTCAGGGCTATAACTTCATCAGGCTGGGTTATCCCTATACGGGGAAACTGCAGGTATTAAGGACAATATCCAGATACAGCTACCTATGGAACCGTATCAGGGTTCAGGGGGGAGCTTACGGCGCTTTTTCAGGCTTTGAAAAGAACGGCAATATGTTTATGGTTTCGTACAGGGATCCAAACCTGAAGGAAACCTTAAAGGTATACGATGAAATGTATGACTATATGAGGAATTTTCAGATTGAAGAAAGAGAAATGACAAAATATATTATCGGAACAATCAGCAAGCTGGACTTGCCGTTGACCCCGTATATGAAGGGGGAAAGGGCCATTGAGAATTACATGAGGAAAATCACATCAGAGGATTTGCAGAAGGAGAGGGAGGAAATTCTCGGCACAAGGCAGCAGGATATCAGGGAACTGTCCGATATGATGTTTGAGCTTATTAAGAGACGGAGCTATTGTGTATTGGGAAGTGAAATAAAAATCAGGGAGAACAGTGAACTGTTCGGAAGTCTTGTGGAGGTTTTTGAGTAATAATATTCTGAAGGGAGTGTAATCAATGCCACTGGAAATTATCTGCAACGATATAACTAAAATGCGTGTTGACGCTATTGTAAATGCAGCCAACAGCCGCCTGCAGCAAGGGGGTGGTGCCTGCGGCGCAATTTTTGCCGCAGCCGGAGCGGACAAGCTTCGGGATGAATGTAACCGAATCGGCTATTGCCCGGTTGGAAGCGCGGTTATTACCGACGGTTATGCGCTCCCTGCGAAGCATATTATTCATACCGTCGGCCCGGTATGGCAAGGCGGCGGTTATAACGAGGAAAAACTTCTTTCCTCATGTTATACAAATACTCTGGAGCTTGCTTTGAAGCATGGGCTCAGTTCCGTTGCCTTCCCTCTCATATCCTCCGGTATTTTCGGATACCCTAAGGACGAAGCTCTGAGAGTGGCTGTATCGGCCATCGGAAGCTTTCTCCTGAAGTACGATATGATGGTTTATATTGTCATATTTGACAGGGCGGCATATAAAATAAGTGATAAATTATTTAAGCCAATTAAGGCATATATAGATGAGAAGTATGCGGAGAAGCATACTTCACGCATAAATCCGGACGATGTGGGAAACCGTATCGGCGAGAGCTTTACCGAAATGCTGCTTCGGCTTATCGATGAAAGCGGTAAAGCCGATCCGGAGGTATATAAACGCGCCAACCTTGACCGAAAGCAGTTTTTAAAGATAAGCAGCAATCTGAAGTATAAGCCCGGCAAGAACACCGCATTAGCCCTGGCTGTTGCATTGGAGCTGGACCTTGACCGAACCGCCGATTTGCTCCGCCGGGCAGGATATGCCCTATCTCCCGGCAGCCGCTTTGACCTGATTGTGGAGTATTTCATAAGAGAAGGAAATTATAATATATTTGAGATAAACGAGGCATTATTCGCTTTTGATGAAAGTTTGCTGGGGGCATGACAGGATTGCATAAGAGGCATATCATTATGGGATATGCCTCTCTTTGTTACTTCACTTCCACTATCCAGCCTTCGGGAGCCTTTACATCTCCGAATTGGATTCCGACAAGCGTATCATACAGCTTTTTTGTTACAGGCCCTACCTCAGTCAGGCTGTGGAATACATGTTTTTTGCCCTTGTAGGTAATGCTTCCTATTGGCGAAATAACTGCGGCCGTTCCGCATGCCCCTGCTTCAGCAAGCTCATCAAGCTTGTCGATATATATGTCTCTTTCTTCCGTTTTAAGCTCCAAATATTCTTTTGCCACATGCAGAAGGGAATACTTTGTTATACTGGGCAAAATGGAATCCGATATGGGAGTGACAAACCTGTTGTCTTTTGTTATGCCGAAGAAATTCGCAGCGCCTACTTCCTCAATCTTTGTATGGGTCGCCGGATCAAGATATATGCAGTCGGCATAACCCTCTTCCCTTGCCTGTTCATGAGGAAGCAGGCTTGCCGCATAATTGCCTCCCACTTTGGCCGCACCGGTTCCCTGAGGCGCTGCCCTGTCATAGTCCGAAACCGAGAAATTCAAAGGTGTCAATCCGCCTTTGAAATACGGGCCTACCGGCATGCAGAATACTGTAAATAGATATTCAGTGGCGGGTCTTACACCGATATTGTCTCCGACACCAATGACCAGAGGCCTGATGTAAAGTGTAGCCCCCGTTCCGTAAGGAGGAACCCAGGCTTCATTGGCTTTTACTACCTGTATACAGGTGTCAATGAATTTTTCTTCAGGTACTTCCGGCATGAAAAGCCTTTTACAGCTCTTTATCATACGCTTTGCATTCTGGTCGGGCCTGAAAAGCTGTATTTTGCCTTCCTTTGTGGTGTAAGCCTTCAAACCTTCAAAGCACTGCTGGCCGTAATGCAGGCAGGGGGAACCCTCGCTGATTGTAATACTGTTGTCGGAAGTAAGCTTTCCGTTGTCCCAGGCACCTTCTTTCCAGTACGAAACGTAGCGGTAATCTGTTTTAATATAGGAGAACCCCAGCTTATTCCATTCGATATTAACAGCATTTTTCATTAATTCATTCCTCCAAGTAAATAATGTTAATAAATGATTATATCAATATCATAAGATAATAGCTTTCCTTTGTAAATAGTATGCTGTAGAATACTGTAAGTCCAGGGTATGTATGGAAGGAACACTAAAGTGTATGAAAGCCTTCCGATAGTGAAATATTACTTAGAAGGCTTTATTTTTCTGACATATATGTTATAATTAAATGGCAAAAATAGCCAGACGGGAGGGAAACACATGATAGAGCTGATTAATGTAAACAAGTCATACAGCGGTATTGTAAAGGCAGTGGATGATCTGACTCTCACCATCCCGGAAGGTCAGATCACAGGATTTCTGGGCCCCAATGGGGCGGGAAAGACAACTACCATAAAAATTATAACGGGAGTACTGAATGCCGACAGCGGAAGCATAACCATTAATGGGACAAATATCAGGGAGAACCCTCTTGAGGCAAAAAGGCAGTTCGGTTATGTCCCTGATAACCCTGATATGTTCCTTCGCTTGAAGGGTATGGAGTACCTGAATTTCATGGCTGACATTTATAATGTCCCCGGTGAACTGAGAAGGGAAAGGATTAAGGGGCTTGCTGAAAGCTTTGAAATGGAAGCGGCTCTTACGGATCAGATACAGAGTTATTCTCATGGAATGAGACAGAAGATAGTCATTATGGGAGTGCTTATCCATGATCCTTCGGTGTGGATATTGGATGAGCCGATGACGGGACTCGACCCCAAGTCCTCCTTCACTCTCAAGGAGATGATGAAAACCCATGCAGCCGCTGGTAAAACGGTGTTCTTCTCCACCCACGTCCTTGAGGTGGCAGAGAAGCTGTGCGACAGGGTGGCCATTATCAATAAAGGCAAGCTGCTGTTCTATGGTACTATGGAGGAGATGCGGGAAAACTTCAGAAGCAACGGGTCTCTTGAAAAAATATTCCTGGAGCTGACGGAAAATGAATAGATATATTGTACTTACCGGAGTAATGCTGAAAAATTTCAATTTGCTGAATTTGAGGCTGGGGAAATCCGGCAAAAATCCCATTAGGGGAATATTGCTATCCCTGCTGATATTTGCCGCGTTTTTACCCATGATGTTAGGTATCGGCAGTCTGGCCATGGTAGGATATGACGTGCTTTTTGAGATCCGGCAGGAGGGTTTGATCCTTGTAACAGGCTTTTCCATATCCAGCCTGACAATATTCTTTTTCGGCATATTCTACGTTATGAGTGTTTTTTATTTTTCCAAGGACATCGAAAGCCTGCTGCCGCTGCCTTTAAAGCCGTCGGAAATACTGGCGGCCAAGTTTACAGTTGCTATGCTTTATGAATACCTGACAGAAGCGATATTCCTGGGGCCTATTCTCATAGGCTACGGAATTGCAAGCAAGGCGGGGTTGTTATACTATTTATACGGTACCCTTCTGTTTCTTGCGTTGCCGGTGCTGCCCCTTGTATATGCCTCTGCAATAAGCATGCTGGTAATGGGGTTTACCAACCTTGCCAAAAATAAAGACAGGTTCAGGATAGCGGGCGGGATAACAGCCATGTTTTTGGCTGTAGGGATAAACGCTTTTGTAACAAAACTCACCAGTTCCACCACGAGCGCCCTGGAGCTTCAGAAACTGCTGGAACAGGGCAACAATTCCTATGCGGAAATCATATCGGGTATTTTTTTCAGCAATAGGTTTGCGGTGCTGGCGCTGCTGAACAGTGAAGTACTGAAGGGCTTTGTGAACCTGGCTCTGTTTATGCTTATTTGTATGCTTTTTGTGATTTTGTTCCTGAGCTTTGGAGAAGGAGTGTATTACAAAGGTGTGGTGGGCATATCGGAGGCTTCCGTCAAAAGGAAGAAGTTTTCAGAAACCGAGCTTGAAAGGTACGGCAGGCAGAAGCCGGTTCTGAGGGCATATACCATAAAGGAGCTTAAGCTGCTTTTCAGGACTCCGGTATATTTTATGAACTGTGTGCTGACGAGTTTAATTTTTCCGTTATTTATTATACTGCCTTTTATTGTGCAGCCTGATGAAATGAAGGAGCTTCAAGGATTAAGCATATATTTAAGTGGTGAAAGAGGGAGTGCCATAGCTTTGGCGGCGGCCTTCGGCATAAGTGTTTTTGTCACTTCAACAAATGGAATTGCAGCTTCCGCAATATCCAGGGAGGGCACTAACATATTAGTGTGCAAGTATCTGCCTGTAAGCTATAAGACTCAGATAACGGCAAAGGTGCTATCCGGTATGAGCATAGGTATGGTTGGCACACTTTCAATGCTATTGACAGCTGCAGTATTTATAACGGTTCCGGCCTACCTCATGCTGCTTATTGCTGTTGTAAGTATTTTTGGAATAGCTTTCAGCTCCTTTGCGGGAATACTTATAGACCTGAACTTTCCAAAGCTTATATGGGATAATGAACAGAAGGCGGTAAAGCAGAATTTTAATGTTGTGCTCAATATGCTTGTCAGTGTATTAGTCGCGGGTATACCGATTTTTACAATTATAGCATTGCACTTTACCCTGTGGATAACATTGCTTACACTGGTGCTGGTCTTTGGGATATTGGACCTGCTGCTGTACAATATACTCTCAACGATAGGAGTAAGGCTTTTTGAAAGGATAGAGGTTTGAAACCAGTCATTTGCTATTTTCCTCTTTACATTTATTTCACGGAAAGATAAAATTAGAGTTACAGTGCACATATATCCTCAGGGCACACATTGGAAAGTGTGCTGATACATTGAACAGCAGGAAGCAGGGTATGTTAATAAAGTATTTGCACGTTTAAAATTGCTAATGACGGACAGAATAAACATAAAAAGGGGGAATTTTTATGAAAGATTACAAAACGGAAAACCTAAGGAATATTGGTTTATTTGGCCACGGCAGCGCCGGAAAGACAACAATAGCAGAAGCTATGCTGTTTAATACCGGAGTTCTGGATAGGTTCGGAAAGGTTGATGATGGAAATACTGTTACAGACTTTGACCCGGAAGAAATCAAAAGAAAAATTTCCATTAGTGCGGCAACAGCTCCATGTGACTGGAAGGAATGCAGAATCAATGCAATTGATATTCCCGGATATTTCGACTTTGTAGGTGAAACAGTTGCAAGCCTGAAGGTTGTTGACGGAGCGGTAATAGCTCTTGACAGCATCGGAGGAGTTGAAGTAGGTGCGGAGAAGGCTTGGGATTTTGTTAACGAAGGCAAGAAGGCATGTGTGTTCTTCGTAAACAAGCTTGACAGAGAAAATGCAAGCTTCTCGAAGGTTGTTGAACAGCTTAGGGGAGTTTTTGGAAATAAAATAGTTCCTTTTGCTCTTCCGATAGGATCAGAAGCAAGCTTCAAGGGAATAGTCGATATTATAGATATGAAGGCCAAGATTAGAGAGGGCAATAAAACTGTTGAAGGGGATATTCCCGCAGAACTCAAAGCTGAAGCCGAAGAATACAGGAATGCGATAATAGAAGCAGCGGCCCAGACTGATGAAGAACTCATGGACAAATACTTCGGCGGCGAAGAGCTTTCAAGAGAAGAGATAATAAGAGGGCTGAGGCTTGGAGTTGTAGCCGGGGATGTAGCGCCGGTACTATGCGGCGCTGCAATAAAGAATATAGGAATAGATGTGCTCATGGACACTGTAATGAATTATATGCCGTCACCGGCTGATGCACAGGCTCCTGAAGCAGTCAACCCAAAGAGCAATGAGAAGGTTAAGATTCCCGCTGATGTAAATGCTCCTTTCAGCGCACAGGTATACAAAACAGTTGCCGACCCCTTTGTCGGAAAGATTTCAATGTTCAAGGTAATGTCGGGAAAATTGACTGCAGATATGGAAGTATTAAACAGCAGCAAGGAAAAGAAGGAAAAGCTCAGCAGCCTGTTCCTTTTAAGAGGTAAGAAGCAGGTGGCTGCAGATAAGCTTGTGGCAGGAGATATAGCTGCAGTTGCAAAATTACAGTTTACTACTACAGGAGATACCCTGTGTGATGCCAATAATCCGGTGGTATTTGAACCCATACAATTCCCGGCTCCAAGTATTTCAATGGCTATTGAGCCCAAGGCAAAAGGGGACGAAGATAAGATAGGAAGCGGCCTGCAAAGGCTTGTTGAAGAAGATCCTACTTTAAAAGTAGAGAAGAATACCGAAACAAAACAGACATTGATTTCGGGAATGGGCGAGCAGCATCTTGAAGTTGTAACAAAGAAGCTGCAGAATAAATTTGGTGTGGAAGTGGTTCTTAAGGATCCAAAGATACCTTTCAGAGAAACCATAAGAAAATCGGCTAAGGCTGAAGGAAAGCATAAGAAGCAGTCCGGCGGACATGGACAGTACGGCCATGTTTGGGTTGAGTTTGAGCCGATACTTGACGGAAGCGCTGATTTTGAATTTGTTGACAAGATAGTTGGAGGCGTAGTTCCAAGGCAGTATATACCTGCAGTTGAGAAGGGACTCAGGGAATGCATCGAAGAAGGTGTGCTGGCAGGTTATCCGGTTGTTAATCTCAGATGCACTCTTTATGACGGATCCTTCCACCCTGTTGACTCGGCGGAAATGCCTTTTAAGATTGCAGCATCTCTGGCATATAAGAAGGGTATGGCAGCTGCAAGCCCCGTATTGCTTGAGCCAATATATCATGTGGAAGTGCTGGTTCCGGATGAATACATGGGAGATATAATCGGAGATTTGAACAAAAAGAGAGGCAGGATTTTAGGAATGGAACCCTGCGGAAAGATGCAGAAGGTTTCTGCGGAAGCGCCTTTGGCTGAGATGTTCAAATATGCTACCGACTTAAGATCTATGACCCAGGCAAGAGGAAGCTTTACGATGGAATTTGAAAGATATGAGGAAGTACCTGCACAGATAGCCCAGAAGATTATCGAAGCGGCTAATGCAGAAAGAGAAAAGGAATAGGGAACAGAAACAACATGGCAAATTAAAAACTTGCCATGTTTTTTTATTGCATTTTTTTATTTTATAGGAAAGGATACTTTCCTATAAAATGGGGGGATGCAAGGGGGAGAATCCACCTGCCGTGGAAGGAGGGTGCTCAGGATGCATTCTGCATCCGTCGAAGGGAACCATAGGGTTCCCTAGCGAAAAAAAAACGTCGTGAGACAGTTTTTTTTGTTGTGTATATTTAAAAAACTGTTTCATAAACTATAAATGAGCAATTTCATGGATTTTTGTGAAAAGCACTCAATAATAGGAGGCAGTTGAATGGTTGAGAGGATGATAAGTGTTGGAGGAAATGTTACGTTGAACGATGTGAGAAGAATTGTTGATACTGTCAAGCATATGGATACGAATGAGCAGTTGGTGGTATCAATGAACAGTCAGGATTCATACAATGCCCAAAATATTTTTTCGGTACTGGAAAAAAACAACTTTGAGTGGTCTACCAAAGGCGGACATGGGGGCAGGGACTACTACATCATAGCCAGAAAAAAGTTATAAACTACCGTAAGGAGGAGTAACATGGATCAAAATGATAATAACAAGGAACTTGAAGACAAACTTAACGATATCAGCTTGTACGGAGAATTCATGTCTACCTACAATTATTGGGTGAGTTCAGAAGAACAGAAAAACAAGGCTCAGCACTTGCAGTCCATAGGAAAGCCCAAGGGAATCAAAAATAGAAAATAAACTATATCTTACAGAATGGGTGCCGCAAACTATTTAAGCAGTTAGCGGCACTTTTTTCATATGCGAAGAATAATGCGACGGGGACATGGGGACGCGGGGACACGGGGACGTTTCCCCTGTCCCACTTCCAGTGGGACACGCGAAACGTCCCCGTGTCCCCGGGAGAAACGTCCCCATGTCCTCACGTCGCATTATTCCTACTTTATGCAGCAGTTCCATAATAATTTAACTGAAAAATACTAAAGATAATAAATAATATTTTTGCATAATACTTGAAAAAGTGACATCATGTATAATATAATATAGTCAAGGTCAAAGAAAGTCAAAGTCAGAAAGAGTGATGATATGTCAAGGATTAGTGATTTAATTGAAAAGTTCATAAGTGACATGATAGAAGAGAGCAAGGGTGTTGTTGAGATTCAGAGAAATGAAATGGCCAATTATTTCGATTGTGCCCCATCACAGATAAACTATGTGCTGATGACAAGGTTCACTACCGAAAGAGGTTATTTCATAGAATCCCGGAGGGGCGGCGGAGGCTGTATTAAGATCACCCGTATTGACATTGACAAGGATGATTATCTGATGAATATGCTTTCCACCAGTATAGGGGACAGCATCAACAAGGAAGGGGCTTTTGCCCTGGCGGAAGCTTTGTACAAGCAGAAGCTGATTGACCGTAATACTGTGAATATTCTTAAGGCAGCAACCGATGACAGTACCCTCTCCAAGGTGGGAAAACCATACAGGGACAATTTGAGGGCAGAGATATTGAAGGCTGTAATTGTTGCAGCACTGGTTTAGATTACTTCGTTAGGAGGTTATTGTTTTGATTTGTGATGAATGCGGGAAAAGGCCGGCAGCGGTTCATATAACAAAGGTTGAGAATGGGAAAAAGTCGGATATGCATTTGTGTGAGCAGTGTGCCATGCAGAAGAACCTGCTGAGTTTAAGCACAAGCTTTTCGGTGAATGATTTATTGGCCGGATTGTTGAATTCAGGAGGAGCATCTCATATTAAGACCGAAATGGTGAATGATATCAAATGTAATGTTTGCGGATTGTCCTATGGGAAGTTCAGGGAAACCGGAAGGTTCGGATGCGGTAATTGCTACAAAGTGTTTGGTGAAAGGCTTAATCCGCTTTTTAAAAAGGTTCATGGCAATACCGGCCATACAGGCAAGATACCAAACAGGGCAGGCGGCAGGATAAAGGTGCTGCGGGAGGTCGAAAAACTCAAACAGCAGTTGGATGAGGCAATACGAAATGAAGAGTATGAAAAAGCCGCAGCTATAAGGGATAAGATTAGGGATTTGAACAAGGCAGGAAAGGAGGAAGCATGATGAAAGGCTGGGTGCTGGGCAACGGCCCTCAGAGCGACATAATTTTGAGCAGCCGTATAAGGTTGGCCAGAAACATAGCGGATATTCCGTTTCCGTCAGGATTAAGTGCTGAAAAAGCAAAAGAAGTTGTGGATAGTGTCAGAAATAGTCTTTCCAAGCCGGAATCAAAATTGGAATTCAAGGAATATATCATGCAGAAGCTTCCGTCCTTGGAGAGACAGTGTTTTGTGGAAAGGCACCTTATAAGTCCGGGGCTTTCCAGGAACTGCGCCGGAGGGGCGGCGCTTATAAGCAGCGACGAATTGGTAAGCATAATGGTCAATGAGGAGGATCATATAAGGATACAGACAATACTTCCGGGGCTTCAAATAAAGAAGTCCTGGAAAATGGCCAGTGATATAGATGATATTTTGGAGCAGAGCCTTGAATACGCGTACAGTGAAAACTGGGGCTATCTTACAAGCTGCCCTACTAATGTGGGCACAGGTATGAGAGCATCTGTAATGGTGCATCTGCCGGCACTCAATATAACGGGCAATATGAACAAGATACTTCAGACAGTAGCTCATATAGGCCTTACAATAAGAGGCTTGTATGGCGAAGGCACAGAAATTGTGGGTAATATATTTCAGATTTCCAACCAAATAACCCTTGGAAGAGCGGAGGAGGAAATAGTAGAAAATCTCACTGCTGTAACAAAGCAAATAATTGACAAGGAAAAGGAAGCAAGAAGGGTGCTGCTGGAAAGCAACAGGATAAAGATAGAGGATAAAATCTGGCGTTCATGGGGTATTATGAAAAATGCCAGAGTGATGAGTTCGCAGGAGTGTATGAAGCTGCTTTCGGATGTAAGGCTGGGGGTGGATTTGAATATTATCGGCAATATCCCCACAAGGCTTTTGAATGAAATCATGATAGAGGCCCAAACAGCAAATATACAAAAGAGCAGCAGGAAAGAATTAACCCCGGATGAGAGAGATATAATAAGAGCAGAGATGGTAAGAAGCAAACTTGACAGTTAGATACGGGAATTTCAAACAGGGCTTCAATGGAAGAGCTAAGCTGCGAAGCCCGCAGCAAGACATATAGGAGGAAATAATATGGGATTATTTGATAGATTTACTGAGAGAGCCCAAAAGGTAATGGTATATTCACAGGAGGAAGCTATCCGGCAGAATTACAACTATATAGGCACTGAACACATATTACTGGGTATCCTAAGGGAAGGAGAGGGCATTGCCGCCCAAGTGCTTAATAATAAGGGAGTTAATTTGGATACTGTGAGACAGCAGGTGGAGGCCTTAGTCGGAAAGGGGCAGCAGGAAGTTGGACAGGTTGTAGGCTATACTCCGAGAACAAAGACGATTCTTGAACTGAGTGTAGAAGAGGCAAGAAGCTTGGGGCAAAACTATATCGGAACTGAACATCTGCTTTTGGCGTTAATCCGCGAAGGTGAAGGTGTGGCGGCACAGATACTTGCGGCAATGGGCCTGAATTTCGACAGTATAAGGCAGGAGATAATAGGACTGCTGGACAGCGAAGGGGCAAGGGGCAAGCGCGGCGAGGCATCGGCAAAAGGCTCCAACACACCGAATCTGAATCAATACGGCAGGGATCTGACTGAAATGGCCAGGGAGGGGAAGCTGGACCCTATTATAGGAAGAGAAAAAGAAATAGAGCGTGTAATACAGATATTGAGCAGAAGGACAAAAAACAATCCGGCCTTGATCGGCGATCCCGGGGTAGGCAAAACAGCCATTGCAGAAGGATTGGCCCAGAAAATAATTGAAGGGAATATTCCCGAAATACTAAAAGGGAAAAGGGTCGTTACATTGGATTTGTCTTCCATGGTGGCCGGCTCCAAGTACAGGGGTGAATTTGAGGAAAGACTCAAGAACGTAATGAATGAGATACGTGAATCAAAGAATGTGATACTTTTTCTGGATGAAATGCATACCATTATCGGAGCAGGCGGAGCTGAAGGGGCTATAGACGCTTCCAATATATTGAAACCTGCTTTGGCAAGAGGTGAAATTCAGGCAATCGGGGCGACAACTCTTGATGAGTACCGCAAGCATGTTGAGAAGGATGCGGCACTGGAAAGGCGTTTTCAGCCTGTGATGGTGGGGGAACCCACAAAAGAGGAGACTTTGCTTATACTTGAGGGGCTGAGAGACAAGTATGAAGCCCATCACAAGGTTAAGATAACCGATGAAGCAATAAAGGCGGCAGTCGAATTGTCCGACAGGTATATTGCAGACAGGTTCCTTCCCGATAAGGCCATAGACCTGGTGGATGAAGCTGCGTCCAAAGTCAGAATAAAGATATTTACCGCACCTCCGGATCTTAAAAAAATGGAGGAGGATCTCGCGGCTTTGGAAAAGGAAAAGGCTGAAGCAATAAGCCTTCAGAATTATGAGAGGGCGGCAGAGCTTCGGGATAGATTGCAGCAAATCAGGCAAAAGCTGGAGGATAGCAGGAAGAACTGGAATGACAAGGCCAGCTTAAAGGATTCCGTTGTTACCGAAGAAGACATTGCTTCCATCGTATCCGGCTGGACCGGGATTCCTGTAACCAAGCTGGCAGAGGAGGAATCCGAGAGACTGCTTAATCTGGAATCAATATTGCATCAGCGGGTTATTGGGCAGGAAGAGGCGGTATTGGCAGTCTCCAAGGCAATCAGAAGGGCGAGAGTAGGGCTGAAGGATCCTAAAAGGCCGGTGGGTTCCTTTATATTCCTGGGCCCCACAGGAGTAGGGAAAACAGAGCTTTCCAAGGCTCTGGCAGAAGCATTGTTCGGTGATGAAAATGCAGTAATCAGGATTGATATGTCCGAATACATGGAAAAGCATACAGTTTCAAAGCTTATAGGTTCCCCTCCGGGCTATGTGGGTTATGAGGAAGGGGGGCAGCTGACTGAAAAGGTAAGAAGAAAGCCATATTCGGTCATACTTCTTGATGAGATAGAAAAGGCTCACCCGGATGTATTCAATGTACTGCTTCAGATACTCGATGACGGCAGACTGACTGACGGCAAGGGAAGAACGGTTGACTTCAAAAACTCAGTTGTTATTATGACCTCCAATGTTGGGGTAAGTACAATAAGAAAGCAGGCTGTTCTTGGGTTTGCCACATCATCTAACGAGAGAGAAGATGCCTATGAAAAAATGAAAGAAAATGTCCTGGAAGAGCTTAAAAAAACCTTCAGGCCGGAGTTCCTGAACAGGGTCGATGAAATTATTGTATTCCACCAGCTGCAGGAAGAACATATCCGAAAGATTGTAGATTTGATGCTTAAGTCGCTGCTTGTCAGAATCAGGGAAATGAATATCAATGTGGAAGTTACCGATAAGGCAAGAGCATTTCTGGCAGAAAAGGGCTATGACCAGACTTATGGGGCAAGGCCTCTGCGCCGTGCCATACAAAAGATGGTAGAGGATCGGTTGTCAGAGGAAATGCTTAAGGGAGAAATAAAGCCGGGTTCGGAAGTGTTGGTAGATGTTGAGGATGACAAGTTGATTTTCAGGAATAAATAAAATATCCGGGGGTATCGCAAAACCGCTTGAATCAAATGGCTGGCGATACCCCTTTGCTTTTAGCAATTTTGTATGGTTATGACGATGTCAAATATAGTATAATAGAAATATATTTTAATGAAAAAAGTTGGAATGATTGGGAAATACTCATACTGATTTACAAAATCTGTGAAAATTCCGATATAATTCTTGAGGTGTTTAAATGGCTAAAATAAGAACAAAATTTGTATGCAGCGAATGTGGAAGCGAATCACCCAAATGGATGGGCAAATGCCCCGAGTGCGGACAGTGGAATACTCTTGTTGAAGAAGTGGAACAGAGGGATTCCCAGGCTCAGCAAAGTTTTGCAGGAATTCTGTCGAAGCCGGAGTCCCTGTTGGATATTTCGGAGGATATTGAGGAAAGACTAAGCACAGGCAGCTATGAATTGGACAGGGTTCTGGGAGGGGGCATTGTCAAAGGTTCCCTGGTACTCGTAGGAGGAGATCCGGGAATCGGGAAGTCAACCTTGCTGCTTCAGATTGCAAACAATATAGGAAACAACGGCAAAAAAGTCTTATATGTATCCGGAGAAGAATCAACCGCGCAGATAAAGCTGAGGGCATTCCGAATGGGCATCAGATCGGGGAATATATTTCTGGTATCCGAAAACAACACTCAGAATGTTGATATTTATGTCAGGGACATGAAGCCTGATATTCTGGTGGTGGATTCTATACAAACAATGTACAGCCCTGTAATAACATCGGCTCCCGGCAGTGTCAGCCAAGTCAGGGAGGCGACCCTCGGGCTTATGAAAATTGCAAAACAGGACGGTATAGCGACTTTTATTGTGGGGCATGTGACAAAGCAGGGAGCAATAGCAGGCCCCAGGGTGCTTGAACATATGGTTGACACTGTTCTTTATTTTGAAGGAGAGACCCATATGTCATACAGAGTGCTTAGGGCTGTTAAAAACAGATACGGCTCCACAAATGAGATAGGAATATTTGAAATGGGAGATAAAGGGCTTACAGAGGTGCCCAATCCTTCTGAGATGCTTTTGTCCGGAAGAATGGAGGGAGCCACCGGATCCTGTGTTATTTCTGCTATGGAAGGTACAAGGGCAATGCTGGTAGAGGTTCAGGCTTTACTCAGCCATACAGGTTTCGGGGTTCCAAGAAGGAATGCTACGGGAGTTGATTACAACAGGGTTGCGCTGCTGATGGCCGTACTGGAGAAGAGAGTCGGCATGCAGCTTGGGAGCAGTGATTCATATGTGAATGTAGTAGGCGGGATCAAGCTTAACGAGCCTGCAGCAGACCTTGGAATAGTTGCAGCTATTGCCTCCAGCTTCAGAGACAGGGAAATTGACGGCAGCACTGTAATTATTGGAGAAGTAGGGCTTGCCGGAGAAGTAAGAGCGGTGAACTTTGCCGAGAAGAGGGTAAACGAAGCTGCGAAGCTTGGTTTTAAAAGATGCATAATACCCGCGAACAATTTAAGCAGGCTTAATGATAAATCAGGCATAGAGGTACTTGGGGTGTCAAATGTAAATAATATGCTTGACATAATAATAGGAGGATAGGCATATGAGAGATGAAATGGGAAGGGATGACGGCCTTCAGAGCTGCCTCAGGATGATTGCTCCCGGCACTCCTCTGAGGGAAGGCCTGGAAAGCGTACTGAAGGCGAAAACAGGCGGACTCATTGTGGTTGGTGACAGTAAGGAGGTTATGTCCCTTGTAGATGGAGGCTTTCATATCAATTCGGACTTCTTGCCGGCGTACATGTACGAGTTGGCAAAGATGGACGGTGCAATCATACTCAGCAGGGATTGCAAGAAAATACTATATGCCAATACTCAATTGATTCCCGATCCTTCAATACCATCTTCCGAAACCGGTATCAGGCACAGAACAGCGGAGAGGGTTGCACGGCAGACCGGGGAATTGGTTATTTCTATTTCTCAAAGAAGGAACGTCATAACTATTTATAAAGGATATCTGAAATATGTTCTTAAGGATATAAGTATAATACTGTCCAAAGCCAATCAGGCGCTGCAGACCCTGACCAAGTATAAATCGGTGCTGGACGGAACCTTGGCGAATCTTGGGGCTTTAGAGTTTGATGATATTGCAACTGTGCTGGATGTAGCGCTGGCAGTACAGAAAATTGAGATTGTAAACAGGATTGTGACTGAGGTTGAACAATACATATATGAACTGGGCGTTGAAGGAAAGCTTGTCAGTATGCAGCTGGAAGAACTTGTTGCAGGCCTGAAGGAGGAGGAAGTACTCCTGATCAGGGACTATCTGCCCAGGGGAGAGGAAAATAATTATAAGGAAATAACCAGAACCTTGAGGAACCAGTCTTCAGAGGACCTCCTTGAGCTGCCTTTTGTAGCCAGGATATTGGGATTGGGGAATAATATCAATACTTTAGACCTTCCGATATCAACAAGAGGATATAGGATACTGAGTAAAATTCCAAGGCTGCCCATGAACATAATTGAAAACCTGGTATCTGATTTTGAAAGGCTGCAAAGGATTCTTGGGGCTTCCATCGAGGAGCTGGATGAAGTGGAGGGCATAGGAGAGGTCAGGGCCAGGATAATCAAGGAAAGCCTCAAGAGAGTATATGAGCAGATACAGACCGAAAGGCATATATAATGAGACAGGGGGATGAGACAGGGGGACGTTTCTCTTGTCCCGTTTGCGGGACAAGAGAAACGTCCCCCTGTCTCATTTATTTATTTAAAACAAATTGTAAATTCCAAGGGTATGCATTTTTTCATATTCCTTCAGAAGTACGTCATACATGCTGATATCCATTATGTTGCATAGAGCTGCAATATAGAAAAGATTATTGCCCAGCTCTTTTTCAATAACATCTCTGCAATTCGCACAAAGGCTTCCCTTAAGATGGGTATCCATATAATTCTTCAGCTCCTGCAGCGTTATCTCATTATCGTAGTTCTGTTTTTTCGAGTTGATTTCTATACATCCGCAGGAGGTTACCGCCTTAACCACAGCTCTGCTCACTCTCGACTGCGACTCCTGATATTTCGTCAGCACATCAAGAATACTTTTGTGGCGTACCAAGAGTTCACCAACGCTGTCCTGGAAGTTATCATAAAGCAAATCTTTCATCAGGTATCACTCCTATATAAAAGTAAACATAAAATATAGTATCAAACTGATATTGTCAGCTGCTGTTTCAGCTTTGTTATATATCCATTATAAGTATAAGGAATTCCAATGTCAATTTATAATTGCAATGTGGACATTCTATCGGCTATAGAAGATTATGGAAATCAAGTAAGATTGCAAAAAATCAACTGGAGGCAAATCAATGTTTAGTATAGGTGATATGATATATTATCCCCGTCATGGGGCAGGGATAATTGAAGGTATTGAGGAAAAAGAAGTTCTTGGTGAAAAATGCAAGTATTATGTTATAAGGATTGCATTGGGAGATATGAAGGTGATGGTGCCCATAAGCAAGACGGAGTTTCATGGCATCAGAAATATAACATCCAGGGACAGAATTGACGATATATATAATATACTGTCGGGAGAAACAAGCTGTATGTGCAAGAGCTGGAGCAAGAGGTACAGGGAGAATGAGGCAATAATAAGGAGGGGCGATGTTTTCGAGATATCTGAACTTGTAAAAAACCTTACGGTTGCAGATCGCGGGAAAAGATTGTCCACAGGGGAGAAAAGGATGCTTGAAAACGTAAGGCAGCTGCTGGTAAGCGAGCTTATGCTTATGTTGGATGAGCCCTATGAGAAAATAGAGAAAAAGGTGCTGGGCATTATAAAACAGTAAATTATTTATATATTTGGTTCAAATAAATAGGCAATTGTTATTCTTTAATGCAGATTTATTTGTTATAATATAATTGGCCTTATAATTGGTTTATTATAGCTTAAAAAGTATCAAACTGGATATACTAGATAAAAGGAGGTGAAGTTGTAAATGCGAAAAGTTATTGTTTGGGTGTTAATGATTCTGGGTGCCGCTCTGGGTGCGGAGTCGGTATATCTTCTTACGAATTATTTTAAAGTGACACGGTTTCTCGGTTTTGACTTTTCAGGTTCAGGTTCTATTGTGCCGGTTTTATTCGGCGGGGTTATTGGTGGAATTATATTTTATTTAATATCTTCCTGGCTTATTAATTTTGGTAAGGAGTCTACCACAAGAGTTGAGAGAATGCTTCAAAAAATACCAACCAGCGAAATGCTGGTGGGAGCGATAGGACTGATTACAGGGCTTATTATTGCTTATCTTATAAGCAGCGGTCCTATAAAGCTTATACCTTTTGCATGGTTGGGCACTTTGTTGTCAATACTGATATATTTGCTTCTGGGATACCTGGGAGTAAGTATAGCAACTAAAAAAAGGGAGGACATATTAGGATTGCTTATTCCTTGGAAAAGATTAGTGCAGAAGGACAAGGAAAAGCAGGCTGCAAAGGTTGAAAGCGTTATGCAGCCCAAAATTCTCGATACAAGTGTTATCATAGATGGAAGAATAGCGGATATATGTAAGACAGGGTTTATTGAAGGCCCGCTTATCATACCTGCATTTGTCCTGGAGGAACTCAGACATATTGCGGATTCATCGGATGCATTAAAAAGAAACAGGGGCCGCAGAGGTTTGGATATACTAAACAGGATTCAAAAGGAACTGGATATAAACGTAGAAATAGTGGAAAAGGATTTTGAAGAACTGACCGAGGTTGATACCAAGCTTTTGAAGCTGGCTCAGTATATGAACGGCAAGGTAATAACAAACGATTACAATCTGAATAAAGTGGCGGAATTCCAAAGGGTGCCTGTTTTGAATATCAATGAGCTTGCAAACGCGGTGAAGCCTGTTGTACTTCCGGGAGAAGAAATGGTAGTGCAGGTAATAAAAGACGGCAAGGAGTTTGGCCAAGGAGTCGCATATCTTGATGACGGGACAATGATAGTTGTAGATGGCGGAAAACGGTACATTGGAGACACTATTGAGGTTGTAGTGACAAGCGTTCTGCAGACTGCAGCCGGAAGGATGATATTTGTAAAGCCAAAATCCGCCGCAGATAAAGTATCGTAAAACATTGCGGCGCAAGCCGCATTTGTTTTACCCTAAGCAGAAATAAAGTCCGCTTAGGGTATATTTATTAAAAAATGGGGGATTGAAGGGCTATGAATACTGCAATTGTACTTGCTGCAGGCAAAGGGACCAGAATGAATGCAGGAATGAACAAGCAGTTTATGCTGATAAATGATAAGCCTCTTCTTGCACAGACTCTGGCGGCTTTTCAAAGCTGCAGTGCAATAGACAGCATCATACTTGTTGCAGGCAGGGAGGAGCTTAAGACCTGCAAGGAGCAAATACTTGATGTCTATGGCTTCGATAAAGTGGACAAGCTGGTCTCCGGGGGCAGTGAGCGCCAGCAGTCGGTTTACAATGGTATACTGGAACTGGAAGATGATTGCAGCATAGTTGTAATTCATGACGGAGCCAGGCCTATATTGCCGGAGGGAATTATTGAAAAGTGCATTGACGGTGCAAAAATTTACGGAGCGGTTTCCGCCGGTATGCCGGCGAAAGAAACTATAAAGATATTGAATGAAGAGGGTTTTGTGCAATATACGCCTGAGCGGGGAAAGGTATGGGTTACCCAGACGCCTCAGGCTTTTAAGAGGGATATAATTGAGAAAGCCCACAAAATGGCCAATATCAAAGGCATATCAGGCACTGACGATGCGTTTCTGGTTGAGTGTATGGGGATAAAGGTAAAAATGCTGGAGGGAAGCTATGAGAATATCAAGATTACAACTCCTGAGGATATAATTCTTGCTGAAGCGATAATGAGAAAAACTGTGGAATGAGGTGAAAGCATGCATGGATTCAGGGTTGGAAACGGCTACGACGTACATAAGCTGGCAGAGGGAAGGAAGCTGATACTGGGAGGCGTAGAGATTCCTAATGCGAAAGGCCTGTTGGGGCATTCGGACGCAGATGTGCTTGTGCATTCAATAATGGATGCATTATTGGGTGCCTGCGGGGAATCGGATATAGGCAGGCACTTTCCTGACAGTGATATATCCTATAAAGGGATATCAAGCCTTGTTCTATTGAAAAAAGTCAAGGATATTCTTTATTCCAAGGGATATCGGATTTCAAATATTGACAGTACAATAATAGCTGAAAAACCAAAACTTTCGCCGTTTATAGATGAAATGAAGGCAAATATAGCAGCAGTGCTGCAGCTTGACAAGAATTGCATAGGTATCAAGGCCACCACTTCGGAAGGTTTGGGTTTTACCGGCAGAGGTGAAGGAATTGCGGCTTATGCCGCAGCAATCATATATAAATAAAATGTCCGTAAGCGTCGCAATACTGAGTTGTCTTGCTCGCTTCCAGCCATTTTATACGAAGGAGGCGCCTGAAAATGTTTATAATAAGAAATAAAGGCAGCGGAAACAAATTCACATTTATTTCGATTATAATGATAATCGCAGTCATATATATTTTTAGGCTTATATCGCCCCAGAAGGAGATAGAATATCCCGATACAATGCATTATAATAATGTAAAATATGAGTATGCGGAGACTGTGAAGGGTCTTCCGTTTATGTTCGTGCGGAAGAGGCCGGTAAGCGAGGAAGGATTTATAATACTTGTCCGAAGAGGTACCGACACTCAGGAAGAGATCTATGTGTACGAAGGATTTCGTAAATACCGGCGCTATGAGGCGTTAAGAGAATAGAGGCAATGCATATAAAAATAAGTATTGACATAATACTGTAAACGATAATAATTAATGGGAAGGTGTTAAAAATGAAGCTGTACAACACAATGACAAGGAAAAAGGAAGAGTTTGAACCGATGACGCCGGGGGAAGTAAAAATGTACTCCTGCGGGCCGACTGTCTACAACTTCTTTCATATAGGAAATGCAAGGCCATTCATAATATTCGATATTCTAAGGAGATATCTTGAATATAGAGGGTATAAGGTAACCTTTGTTCAAAATTTTACGGATGTAGACGATAAAATAATCAAAAGAGCCAAGGATGAGAACACAACAGAGAAAGAGGTATCTGACAGGTACATAAAGGAATACTTCAAGGATGCCGAGGCCTTAAATATAAGGAAGGCTGATTATCATCCCAGGGTTACGGAGCATATCAAGGAAATAATAGACATAATAAAAAGGCTGGAAGCCAATAGCTTTACATACACTGTCGGCGGAGACGTATATTATGATACTGCGAAGTTTGTCGGATACGGCAAGCTTTCCAAGCAGAATCTCGAAGAGCTGGAGGCAGGCGCCAGGGTAGATGTAAATGAGGTAAAAAGGAATCCCTTTGATTTTGTGCTTTGGAAGGCTCAAAAGCCCGGAGAGCCTGCATGGGAAAGCCCCTGGGGAATGGGCAGGCCGGGATGGCACATTGAATGCTCCGCCATGTCTATGAAATACCTGGGAGAGACTATAGATATCCATTCAGGAGGACAGGACCTGGTATTTCCCCATCATGAAAATGAAATCGCACAGAGTGAAGGCGCGACGGGAAAGCCTTTTGCCAGGTACTGGCTGCATAATGCGTTCCTCAATATAAATAATGAAAAGATGTCCAAATCCCTGAACAACTTTTTCACAGTAAGGGATATTGAAGAAAAATTTGACCTTGAGGTCTTCAGGCTTTTTATGATTTCGGCTCATTACAGGAGTCCTTTGAATTTCAGCGCCGAGCTTTTGGATCAGGCAAAAAGTGCACTGGAAAGGCTGTATAATGCAAAGAACAACCTTGTTTATCTTATGGATAAGTCAGAGGAGAAGCCTTTGGTTCAGGAGGAGAAGGATTTCAAAGAGGCTCTTTTGGGGTACAGGAACAAGTTCAACGAGGCTATGGATGATGACTTGAATACCGCTGACGGATTGGCTGTTATTTTTGACATGGTAAGAGATATAAATTCCAACGTCAAGGCAGAATCCCCGGCAGAATTGGTGAAAGTATCCTATGACATGCTTATGGAGCTTACGGGAGTACTGGGCTTGCTTTACAAAAAGGAAGAAAGCCTGGATTCGGAAATCGAAAAGCTTATAGAGGAAAGGCAGAAGGCAAGAAAGGAAAAGAACTGGGCATTGGCCGACAAAATAAGAGATGATCTGAAAGAACAGGGAATAATTCTTGAGGATACCCCCGAGGGAGTCAAGTGGAAAAGGGTATAAAATTTAAATAAAGGAAGTATAACCATGTCTGATATAATGCTTTATATTGTCATAGGCTTGCTTGCAATAAATTCAATTATTCTTATTATCATAATGAATACCAGCCCGGCTGGTAAGCTGATAAAGCTTGAAGCCAGGCTTGATGCCATGGAGAAGAGCATTGACAAGCTGGACAGGACGATTATGGAGGGGATGCTGCAGAACAGAGAGGAGATTTCAGGCTCGATAAAGATATTTAACGAAATGATAGCCTCTCAAATGTCGGAAATATCCAATATGCAGCGCAACCAGCTGGACATATTTTCCCAACAGCTTGCAAATCTTACGCAGACCAACGAATACAGGCTTGACAGAATGAGGGATACAATAGAGGAAAAGCTGAAGTATCTGCAGGAGGATAACAGTAAAAAGCTTGACCAGATGAGGGCAACTGTGGACGAAAGGCTAAGCTCCACCCTTGAGCAGCGGCTTGGGGAATCCTTCAGGTTGGTAAGCGAAAGGCTGGAAATGGTTCACAAGGGCCTGGGAGAAATGCAGACACTGGCCTCGGGAGTGGGGGACCTAAAAAAGGTGCTTACCAATGTCAAGGCCAGAGGGACCTGGGGAGAAATCCAGCTTGGCAACATACTGGAACAGATTTTGACACCGGAGCAGTACTCGAAGAACGTGGCTACAGTAAAGGGTTCCTCTGAAAGGGTTGAATTTGCAGTAAAGCTGCCGGGGAGAGATATAAAGGGGACAGAAACGGTATGGCTGCCTATTGATTCCAAGTTCCCTCAGGAGGATTATCAGAGGCTGCTGGATGCGCAGGAGAATGGGAATCCCGTTAAAGCGGAAGAAGCGGCAAAGGCTATGGAGTTTAAGGTAAAAGGCTTTGCCAGGGATATAAGGGATAAATACATAAGCCCCCCCTGGACAACTGACTTTGGAATAATGTTTTTACCTACGGAAGGCCTTTATGCCGAGATTTTAAGAAGGCCGGGGCTGTGCGACTGTCTGCAGCGGGAATACAGGATAGTTATAGCCGGGCCCACAACATTGATTGCATTATTAAACAGCCTGCAGATGGGCTTCAGGACTATTGCGATAGAAAAGCGTTCCAGCGAGGTATGGAGCCTCCTTGGGACGGTCAAGACAGAATTCGGAAAGTTCGGTGACATACTGGACAAAACACGGAAAAAGCTTCAGGAGGCAAGCAACACAATTGAAGATGCTGCAAGAAGATCCAGAAGCATAGGCAGAAAGCTGAAGAATGTGCAGGAGCTGGCATCGGAGGATGCTGAGATGCTGCTGGAAGAAGCCGATGACGAGGACTTCTCCCAGATAGCTTCCGCAAAAGAGGATTAGAGATTGGAATAGCAGGTATATTATGGGAAATGATTATTTGGAAAAGAACTACAAAAAACTGCTGGAGGAGCTGCATCAGCTTATGATGGACAGCGGCAAGCTTTCGGCTACGGATGTCAAGATGCTGAACCCTCTCGTGCTTGCATATGCGGGGGATTCAGTCTATGACACTTTCGTCAGGACCCTGCTGGTATTCGGAGGCCACGGGCAGGTTGCGAAGCTTCACAAAATGTCTATTGAGTTTGTGAAGGCAAAAGCCCAGGCGGATATTCTGGGGGAGATAAATGAGCTGTTGACTCCCGAAGAGCAGGACATTGTACGGAGGGGAAGAAATACAAAGTCGTCAACCATGCCGAAAAACGCAGACATTCTTGACTACAGGTATGCTACCGGTTTTGAAGCCCTGATAGGATACTTGTATCTGACCGGACAGATTGACCGCCTAATGGAAGTAATAAGGATGGTAATCAATGTAAAAACAGGCCGGCAGAAGTAGAATTGTCTGGACATGGGATGGATTTTACGGGTAGAATGTAATAAATAGGATGTTTTTGCAGGCCCGCAGGATAAAATGTAAGTGAGGTGTTTTGTATTGAGTAAGGCTGATAAAATATTTATTGAGATGTGTAAAGACATTTTAAAAAACGGTTTTTCAACAGAAGGGCAAAATGTGAGAGCCAAGTGGGAGGATGGCAGTCCGGCCCATACGATTAAGAAGTTTTGCGTAATCAATAGGTATGATCTTTCAGAAGAGTTTCCGATTCTTACATTAAGGCCGACAAACCTAAAAGCTGCAATTGACGAACTGCTTTGGATATGGCAAAAGAAGTCCAACAATATCAAATACCTTAAGAGTCATATTTGGGATAGTTGGGCGGATGAGAGCGGATCCATAGGAAAGGCATATGGATATCAGCTGGGTATCAAGCATAAATATCCCGAAGGAGAATTCGACCAGGTTGACCGGGTAATATACGATTTAAAGCATAATCCTTACAGCAGAAGGATTATGACTAATATATACAATCACAGCGATTTGCATGAAATGCACTTATACCCCTGTGCTTACAGCATGACTTTTAATGTTACGGGCAGGAAGCTTAACGGAATACTTAACCAGAGGTCACAGGACGTTCTGGTTGCCAACAATTGGAATGTCGCACAATATTCAATTCTTATGCATATGATGGCACAAGTTAGTGGCCTTGAGGTTGGGGAGTTCGTGCACGTTATTGCGGATGCCCATATATACGACAGGCATATCCCGCTAGTTGAGGAGCTTATTCAAAGGAACCCGTATCCGGCGCCAAAGCTGTTGATAAACAAAGAAGTAAAAGACTTTTATGACTTCAAGGTTGAAGATTTTGAGTTGGAGGGGTACCAGAGCGGCCAACAGATCAAAGGTATTCCTGTTGCTGTGTAATAAGGAGAGATGGCATGAAGGCAATTGTTGCTGCAGACATGAATTGGGGAATAGGGTATAAAGGCAGCTTATTGGTGAGGATTCCTGAGGATATGAGATTTTTTAAAGAGATGACGTTGGGGAAAGCTGTAATTATGGGAAGAGAAACCTTTGAATCATTACCGGGCAGGGAGCCCCTTAAAGACAGAAAAAACATCATATTAAGCAGGAAGGAAGGCTACGGGGATGGCAGAATTACTATATGTCATTCGGCAGAGGATATTTTTGACATGCTGAAGGGATATAAGAGTGAGGATGTATTTGTAATCGGCGGGGAATCAGTATATAAACAGTTTCTGCCCTATTGTACCGAGGCTTATGTAACAAAAATAGAGCACAAGTATGAAGCAGACAAATATTTCCCAAATTTGGACAGCGAAGAGGAATGGGAATTGGTATCAGTAAGTGATTTACATACATACAAGGATATCAATTATAGATTTACAAAATATAAAAACATTAAATTTTTATAAAAAAATTACAGATAATAAGCATATGAATACCGGAACTATACCCGAGGCAAAACTAACTATAAAGGATGAGAATTATGGCGTTTAATAAGAATTATTCAAAACCTTCAAGGCCGGGAAGGCCGGGAAAAACCCAAAAGAAAGACAGCAGGTTTGTAAAGGATGAAGGCAGGTATTCCAAGGGTTCTGTCAAAGACAAAAAGACAGAGAAGCCTTTTGAAAAGAAAAGGCCTTTTGAAAAGGCCGCACCTTATGAGGCAGGTAAGCCGAAGAATATGTTTAAAGCTGACTTCCGGCAGGAAGAAGAAGATGACGACAATATCAATCTGATTGAAGGAAGAAATCCCGTACTTGAAGCTCTGAAATCCGGCAGAGAAATCGATAAGATTTTTGTACAGAAAGGCGTTGGAGAAGGTTCCATAAGGCAGATAATAGCCATTGCCAGAGAAAAGAAGATACTTATAAAGGAAGTGGATAAAGCCAAGCTGGACGGCCTTTCAAGGACAAGGAACCATCAGGGAGTGATAGCTTCGGCAGCTTTATACAAGTATTATGAAGTGGATGATATTCTGCAAGCTGCAAGGGAAAAGGGTGAAGAACCCTTTATCGTAATACTTGATGAAATAACCGACAACAATAATCTTGGCTCAGTACTTCGAACAGCTGAAGCGGCGGGAGTTCACGGCATAATCATACCAAAAAGGAGAGCTGTCGGGCTTACGCCTGCTGTGGCAAAGATTTCCGCAGGTGCAATTGAATATGTGCCTGTTGCAAAAGTAACCAATCTGAACCATACAATAGAGTATCTGAAAAAAGAAGGCCTGTGGATTGCGGGGGCTGAAATGGGAGGAGAACCATATTACGGCAAGGACATGACCGGCCCTGTTGCGTTGGTAATCGGCAGCGAAGGTGAAGGACTCGGACGCCTTATCAAGGAAAACTGCGATTACCTTGTCAGCATCCCGATGAAAGGAAAGATCTCATCGCTTAATGCAGCCGTTTCTGCCGCGATTATACTGTTTGAGATTCAAAAGCAGCGGGCGAACCGCTAAAACTTGACTAAAACTGCAGGTATATGTATAATAATAGTGTGGTTTTCTATGTCTGATACATGGAGGCGATAGATTGGAAGTAAATGCAGAAGAAAAATACGTTGAAAGATACGACAGCATGTTTGATGAAGAAATAGTGCTTAGTGCCAGGGATGGGAATGCCACATCTCTTGAGTATATTATAAACAAGTACAAGAACTTTGTAAGGGCGAAAGCCAGATCCTACTTCCTGATAGGCGCCGACAAGGAGGACATAGTACAGGAAGGCATGATAGGATTATATAAAGCCATAAGAGATTTTAGAAATGATAAGCTGTCTTCCTTCAGAGCCTTTGCAGAGCTTTGCATCACCAGGCAGATAATAACGGCTATAAAGACTGCCACGAGGCAGAAGCATATTCCGCTTAATTCATATGTTTCGCTGAATAAGCCCATTTATGACGAAGAATCAGACAGGACACTCCTTGACATACTTACCGCAACAAAAATAACAGACCCCGAAGAGCTGATAATCAGCAGGGAGGAGCTTGTCTCAATAGAATCCAAAATTGGTGAGATATTGAGCGAATTGGAGCTTGAGGTGCTGATGTCATATCTTCAAGGGAAGTCCTACCAGGAGATTGCCTGTGATTTGGACAGGCATGTGAAATCCATCGACAATGCACTTCAGCGAGTGAAGAGAAAGCTTGAAAAGTATCTGGAAATTAAAGATATATAAAAAAATGCGTCGTGAGACGCATTTTTTATTCCTTTATTTCAATTGTCATGCCTTCCATATGCCTTTTCCCCATTGCTTTTCTCTTCTTTCTGTTATCCTTGCTCTCCAATATCACATCAAAATCATAATCTTCCGGGTAAAGCTCCTTTGAATCTATATAAAGGGAGAGCCTCTTTCTGTTTATTATGAACTTCTTGTGCATCACCATGACTCCGAGATTCCCTTTTCCGTCCTCCTGCTCACACACGATTCCGGTGCGGTCCATAGTGCTTATATACACACAATCACCGATTTTAAAAGAGGTTTGACGTGAGGTTTTTTCATAATTCTTTTTATCCTCCTTCAGTTTAACGCTTTTATTTGTCTGTTCCGCGTGTTTTTGAACCATCTCGGTGTTCTTGACCTGGGTTATCCTGCCCGGGGAAATGAATTCATCGTAAGCTTTCCTTTCCTTATAGGTGATTTCATGGGCCCTTTCGATTATATCCCGTTTCATTCCCAGTCTTAAGGCAATAAGAAAAGCATTGCTTTCACCCGGCTCTCCTATTTTCAATCTATACAGGGGCTGCAGCGTATCAAGGTCAAATTCCATGCAGCCGTTTTCAAATCCGTCCTTTTCATATGCGTAGTGCTTTATCTCGCTGTAATGGGTAGTGGCAATTGTGACCGCACCTTTCCTGTATGCCTCTTCCAGAATTGCAATGGCAAGGCCCATGCCTTCTCCGGGGTCGGTGCCTGCCCCCAGTTCATCCAATATGACCAGTGTATTGCCGCCTGCGCACTCTACAATGCTTATTATATTTCTGATGTGGGAGGAGAAGGTGCTTAAGGATTGTTCAATGCTTTGGCCGTCTCCGATATCGGCAAGTATGTCGGTAAAGACGGCAAATTCACTCCCGGGATCTGCCGGTACATGGAGCCCCGACTGTACCATAAGCGTCAGCAGGCCTATAGTTTTTAAAGCCACAGTTTTGCCTCCTGTATTGGGGCCTGTTATGACCAATGTCCTGTATGAATCCCCAATGCTTACATCCAGAGGCACAGCTGACTTTCCTATTAATGGGTGCCTTGCTCCGCGTATATCCAGCCTGCTGCAGGTATTGACGCTTACAGGGTTGGCTTCCAGAGACCTGCTGAACCTTCCCTTGGCGAACAGGAAGTCATAATATGACATAACCTGTATATTGGTTGTTATTTCCTTTTTGTATGATTCTACAAGATTTGTGAGCATTGACAATATCCTGTAGACTTCTTTTTCTTCCTCTATCCTGCAGTGATTCAGTTCATCCTGGAGCTTTCTTACTTCCGAAGGCTCAATGAAGACAGTAGACCCGCTGACTGAACTGTCCATCACTTCTCCGTCTACATTTTTACGGTACTCTCTTTTAACGGGTATAACATATCTGCCGTTTCGGGTACTTATTATTCCGTCCTGAAGATACCTGGCATAGGCCGGGGATCTCAAAATACTTTCAAGCTTGCCCTTTATCCTGTCTTCAAGTATTATTATTTTCTTTCTTACTCTGGACAGCTCGCTGCTGGCCTTGTCAGCAACCGCTCCGTTCTGAATGCACCTTTCTATTTCCTCGGACAACTCCTCAAGCTCATAGGCGGACAAGGCAAAGCTGCTTACTATAGGGGCTATTGCCGATTTATCCTCCATGAACCGCTTAAGTTTGCCCACCTCCTGGAGCAATCCAAGTATTACTTCGAATTCTTCGGGAAGCAGAGTCATATTCTTTCCTAACTTGCCAACAATACTTTCTATACCGTTAAGGCTGTGGATTGGCACGCTGCCGCTCCTCTGCAATATGGCACAAGCCTCGGTAGTTTCATTCATCCACGACAATATGGTGTCAGTATTCAGAGATGGTTCAAGCTTGTCTGCCAAATCCTTTCCCAGATTGGATACTGTATAGGTTTTCAGCAGTTCCTTGATTTTATCAAATTCTAAAATTTTAATAGCTGTTGAATTCAATTTATATTCCTCCTTAAATGGGAAAAGGCCGTAATCAGACCACGTCCAATCACAACCTTTATATCCGGTACAGTCATACGTATCCTGCAGATAAACGCCAAATATGAAAAAACCGTGCAAGAGCACGGTACTGTACAATATATACAATTGGTTCCGTGTTCATAATATCAAAAGGGCAACTAACCAAGCCTATTAATGCGCAAAGCAATTAATAGGATTCCCTTTCGATGCTAGATTCATTTATCTAGTTATGAACACTCTCAGACATAAAATACCTCGAACTTTAAATTTCGGCGTTTATCAAATTATTGATTTCTACGACTTTCATATTTTATTCTATGTAAATATCTGCAAGATGTCAATGTTTATTTACTCAAATTCCTTGAATAAAGCTTCAAAGGCTTCCTTGCTGTCTATTGCATGGTATACATGCTTGTCTTCGGGGAATTTTTCCTCTTTGACATCTGCCACGTATTCTTTGAATGCATTAATAATAACTTCAGCTACATTTGCATATTTTTTGACGAATTTTGGAGTGAAGGCCTGGAAAAGGCCCAGCATATCCCCGCATATTATTAACTGGCCGTCGCAGGGAAGTCCTGCACCAATGGAATATACCGGGATAGTCAATTTATGGCTTAAGTATTCTGTCAATTCCGGAGGAACTGCTTCCAGAAGCAGTGCTCTTGCTCCCGCTTCCTGAATTGCGAGGGCATCCTTAATCAATTCTCTTGCACTGTCAACTGTTCTTCCCTGTGCTTTGAATCCTCCCAACTGTCCTGAGCTTTGAGGTGTTAAGCCTATATGCCCGAATACAACGATTCCTGCGTCAGAGATTGCTTTAATCCTGCTTAGTACACGAATTCCGCCTTCAAGCTTTATGGCATCCATATCGGCTTCCTTCAGGAATCTGCATGCGTTTCTTACTGCTTCTTCATCAGATACCTGATATGAACCAAAGGGCATATCACCTATTGCAAAAGTATTCGGAGCACCTCTTCTGACAGCCTGGCAGTGAGATATGCAATCGTCCATTGTAACCGGAACTGTACCTTGATATCCCAATACAACCATACCTAAAGAGTCACCCACAAGTATCATGTCCATGCCGGCCTGTTCAGCAAATGAGGCCATCGGAAAATCGTAGGCGGTAATCCATGAAACTTTTTCCCCCGTCTTCTTCATTTCATAGAAGTCGTTGATTGATTTTTTCTTTGCCATTTGAATTCCTCCTTAAATTTTGATATTTTATTGATTATTATTGTCATACCCGAGTTTCATAGATATTTCCCCAGTGTAATTCATTAATGTCACACTTGCTTCCTTTCGGAAGACCTCGTCCATTCTAAAGGTTGGGCCGGATAAGCTTATAGCGGCAAAGGGAATATTGAAGTGGTTATAAATGGGTGCAGCTATGCAGCTTAGCCCTATCTCAAGCTCTTCGTTATCCTCTGCATACCCTCTGTTTCTTGTTAATTCAAGGGATTCCATCAGCGAGTTTCTGTCAGAAACGGTATTGCCGGTGTATTTTCTGAATTCCATCCTTTTGAGTTTGCTGTTAAGCTCCTCCGGGGGAAGATTGGCCAATATCGCTTTTCCCACCGCAGTACAATACAGAGGCAGCCTGCCTCCTACCAAGGTGCTGATACGCATTGACTGTGTGCTCTCAACTTTTTCAAGGTAGATAATGGAAAGGTCGTCCATAACAACAAGGTTTGCTGTTTCCTGATACATTTTTACCAGCTGTTCCAGGTATGGTACGGCTATGTGCCTAAGGGCGGAGTTAACCTTGGTACCCAGCCTGAACAATTCAAGCCCCAATCTGTACTTTCCGGTAAGCTCATTCTTTTCAATCAATTTGTTTGCTTCAAGTGTGGATATTAAACCAAAAGCAGTACTTTTATGAAGCCCGGCTATTTTGCTTATTTCGGTAACTCCCAGTTCTTCATTTTTTTCAAAACAGCGAATTATTTGTATTGCTCTGCATACTGACTGTATTACATTTTCACCGGATTTATTCAATACGATCCCTCCCCGCCATAACGTACTATAATGCAGAACAATATTCTATAATATAGTACACTATTATTGTAACCCAATATATATTTAATTTCAATACCTCTCTTCAGCAATTGTGTAATACATTCAGAGAAGCATTACAAGGGAAATTTATGCTTCCTCATGTGTTATCAAAATGCGTTAATAAATATTATAAAAAGTTTCATAATATTTATGATGAAACAAAATTAAAAGCAAGCATATATTCCCGCCCGGACATTATATAAAAAGTATTAAATGTCACATTAATTGCATGTAATATACTCTTGAGTTATATATTTCTCTAGGCTTTAACCATATTGACAAAACTATAAATTAGCATTATAATACCATATTGTACGGAGAGGTTCCCGAGTGGCCAAAGGGGGCAGACTGTAAATCTGTTGTCGCAGACTTCGATGGTTCAAATCCATCCCTCTCCACCATTTGCGGGCATAGTTCAGTGGTAGAATACCAGCTTCCCAAGCTGGCTATGCGGGTTCGATTCCCGTTGCCCGCTCCAATATAATGTGTTATGCTCACGTAGCTCAGTAGGTAGAGCACTTCCTTGGTAAGGAAGAGGTTCGGCGGTTCAAGCCCGCTCGTGAGCTCCATCTTTATATAGACACACACGGATGAGTTTGCTGCAACTCTATGGCGGCTTTAGTGAGCAGCCGGATTGGAGCCGGCGAGTATGCTGTACAGATAGTTTCGGGCTGTCTGCACGTTTAACCTATAATCTTGAAACTTAGAGGAGGAGAAGTATAATGGCAAAGGCAAAATATGAAAGGACCAAACCCCATGTAAACATAGGGACAATAGGTCATGTTGACCATGGCAAGACTACACTTACAGCAGCTATAACAGTTGTGCTTTCAAAGTATGGTCAGGCAACTGCAACAAAGTATGACGAAATAGACAAGGCACCGGAAGAAAAGGAAAGAGGAATAACAATAAACACAGCCCATGTTGAGTATGAGACAGCCAACAGGCATTATGCCCATGTTGACTGCCCGGGCCACGCTGACTATGTAAAGAATATGATAACAGGAGCAGCACAGATGGACGGAGCAATCCTTGTCGTATCGGCGGCAGACGGTCCGATGCCTCAGACAAGAGAGCACATACTGTTGTCCCGTCAGGTAGGAGTACCCTACATAGTGGTATTTCTGAACAAGGTTGACATGGTAGATGACGCAGAACTTATCGAACTTGTAGAAATGGAAGTAAGGGAACTGCTTACAGAGTATGAATTCGATGGAGATAATACCCCGATTATAGCGGGATCGGCATTAAAGGCACTGGAGTGCGGATGCGGAAAAGAAGACTGTGAATGGTGCAAGAGCGTACATGAGCTTATGAATGCAGTAGATACCTATATACCCACACCACAGAGACAGACAGACAAACCGTTCCTTATGCCTGTGGAAGACGTATTCTCGATAACGGGAAGAGGAACAGTGGCGACAGGAAGAGTAGAAAGAGGAACAGTAAAGGTATCGGATACGGTAGAAATAGTAGGGCTTGCAGATGCGCCGAGATCCACGGTAGTAACAGGAGTGGAAATGTTCAGGAAGCTTCTTGAGCAGGCACAGGCAGGAGACAACATAGGAGTACTGTTAAGAGGAGTACAGAGGAATGAGATAGAAAGAGGGCAGGTACTTGCAAAGCCCGGATCAATAAAGCCTCATACACACTACAAAGCACAGGTATACGTACTGACAAAGGAAGAAGGCGGAAGGCATACTCCATTCTTCAACGGATACAGGCCGCAGTTTTATTTCAGGACAACAGACGTAACGGGAGTAATTGAATTACCGGCAGGAGTAGAAATGTGCATGCCCGGTGACCATATAGAAATGACAATAAAGCTTATCACTCCGATAGCAATAGAAGAAGGCTTGAGATTCGCTATACGTGAAGGCGGAAGAACAGTCGGATCAGGTGCTGTTGCATCGGTAATCGAATAGGCTGCGCCTATTCGCAGGATCTCAGAGAAGAGCTTCAGAGTGCAGAGTTAGCTAAGGACTAGGTCTTTGATCCTAGTCCTTTAAAAAGCATAATACCTGAAAACTTAATTGCAGATTTAAGCCGGATTGGGCTTATTGCGATTAACATGTCTAAAACAGGCAATACTATAAGCAGGGCAACGTCTCATGTATACTGCTGTTATGCATGAGGGAGGGCACAAAATATTATTGACATTGAAGTTAAATTATGATAGATTTTATTGAGTAGTCTCAAAATGCAATTTTTATGTATTTTTGCGGCATTTTAGTATCTTTATTATACAGTATTGTAGTGCCAAGTCGTTGGGAGGTGTAGATATGAGAGTTAAAATAACACTTGCTTGCAGCGAATGCAAACAAAGGAACTATGATTCCATGAAGAACAAAAAGAACAACCCGGATAGAATGGAAATGAACAAGTACTGCAGATTCTGCAGGAAGCATACATCGCATAAGGAAACGAAATAGCCTGTAAAGGATGTGAATGGCATGGCTGGTGCAGCAAAAAGATTTGATGTGGCAAAATCTTTTAAAGAGACAAAAGCAGAAGTCAAGAAGGTTACCTGGCCCAACAGGAAGGAGCTTTTACAGCATACCGAAGTGGTTATTACTTCAATTATACTGGTAGGAGCAGTTCTTTGGGTGATAGACTTTATATTTGGGAAAGTGCTTAACCTTTTAATTAAATAGAAGGGCTTCTGTATAACCATATTATTGATTAGGAGGAAAACCTTAAAGATACTTTAGGGTTGTGCATCTATGGAAGAAAGAGGCAAATGGTATGTAGTCCACACTTATTCGGGCTACGAAAACAAGGTAATGGCTAATATTTTGAAGATAGTAGAAAACAGAAACATGCAGGATGTTATCTTCGAAGTAAAAGTGCCGGTAGAAGAACAGGTCGAAATCAAAGGCGGTAAGAAAAAAATAACCCAGAAAAAAGTATTTCCGGGATATGTACTGGTCAAGATGATTATGACGGATGAATCATGGTATGTTGTTCGGAATACAAGAGGGGTTACCGGATTTGTAGGACCTGGATCTAAGCCTGTGCCTCTTACCGATGCGGAAATAAAGAATTTAGGCGTTGAAAAGATTCCAATCAAGTTGGATGCGAAGGTTAAGGATCATATAAGAGTTATTTCCGGGCCTTTTGAAAATTTCGTCGGTGTAATACAAGAGATCAATAACGAGAAGCATAAGGTAAAGGTTATGATTTCGATGTTCGGGAGGGAGACTCCTGTGGAACTGGAGTTTACTCAGATTGAAAGGCTATAGACCCGGATAGACATATATCATTTGCTGAGAGGAGGTGTAATAATGGCAAAGAAGGTTTCAGCATTGGTTAAGCTGCAGGTTCCGGCAGGTAAAGCAACTCCGGCACCACCAATAGGCCCGGCTTTAGGTCAGCATGGTGTCAACATCATGGGATTCTGCAAAGAGTTCAATGAAAGAACGGCTAAACAGGCAGGACTTATTATTCCTGTAGTAATAACTGTTTATCAGGACAGATCATTTACATTCATACTCAAGACTCCGCCGGCATCGGTACTTATAAAGAAAGCGGCCGGTATCGAAAGCGGATCAGGTATACCGAACAAGACCAAGGTAGGAAAGATTTCAAAAGCCAAGGTCAGAGAAATCGCAGAGATGAAGATGCCTGACTTGAATGCAGGAAGCATTGAGACGGCAATGAGCATGGTTGCCGGTACGGCAAGAAGTATGGGTATATCAGTAGAAGATTAATATCAGTGGGAGGACATGTTCCGCTAATACCACAAGGAGGAATTTGTAATGTTTAGAGGAAAGAAATATCAGGAAAGTGCAAAGCTTATTGACAGAACCAAATTATATGACCCTAAGGAAGCTATGGAGCTTGTTCAGCAGACAGCAAAGGCTAAATTTGATGAGTCTGTTGAAATTCACGTAAAGCTTGGTGTTGATCCAAGACATGCAGACCAGCAGGTCAGAGGAGTTGTTGTGCTTCCCCATGGTACAGGCAAGACCCTTAAGGTCTTGGTATTTGCAAAAGGCGACAAGGCCAAGGAAGCAGAGGCAGCAGGAGCTGACTATGTAGGTGCTGAAGAATTGGTTGCAAAAATCCAGGGTGAAAACTGGTTTGATTATGACGTGGTAGTTGCTACTCCGGATATGATGGGTGTAGTCGGAAGACTTGGTAAGATACTTGGACCTAAAGGCCTAATGCCAAACCCGAAATCCGGTACGGTCACCTTTGATGTTGAAAGAGCCATCAATGAAATCAAAGCCGGTAAGGTTGAGTACAGGGTAGACAAGACATCAATAGTTCACGTTGGTTTTGGGAAGGTCTCTTTCGGTACGGAAAAGCTTCTTGACAACTTCAGGACTCTTATGGAAGCAGTTATAAAGGCAAAGCCGGCAGCTGCAAAGGGTACTTACCTTAAGAGCGTTGTAGTTACAAGCACTATGGGACCGGCTATAAAAATCAATCCTACCCGCGTAACCGATTAGTGCCCGTGTTTGAAACGAATATATACCGTAGACAGTAGGTTGGCTCAGGCCGTAAATTCCTGCCGAGGTTTGTCATAAAGATATTATGACCTCTCTATGTCTACGGAGAGGTCTTTTGATTTTATGAAGGCCTTATCCATAAGAGAGATTTAAGCTTTACCATGAGGAGGTGTAAAAATGGCAAAAAACCTTGAACAGAAAAAACAGCAAGTAAGTGAAGTGAAAGAAAAGCTTCAGAAGTCCAATGCAGTTGTATTGGTGGACTATAAGGGAATAAGTGTTGAAGATGTGACCGATTTGAGAAAAAGGTTCAGAGAGGCCGGCGTTGACTATAAGGTGTACAAAAATACCCTTTTCAAAAGAGCAGCATCAGAATTGGGCATGGAAGCGCTTCATGAATATCTTCAGGGCACAGTTGCAGTTGCTTTCGGATATGACGATGCAGTTGCACCCGCGAAGACCATCAATCAGTTTGTTAAGGATAATCCCAAGACGCCGATATCAATAAAAGCCGGATATATTGAAGGCAAGATTATGAACGTTGATGAAGTAAAGGCCTTGGGAGACCTTCCATCAAGAGAAGTGCTCATTGCAATGCTCCTTGGAGGATTACAGGGTTCAATCAGAAATCTCGCATATGCGCTTAATACTATTAAAGAAAAGAAAGAAGCGGAAGCTTAATTAAAAAATTAGGAGGTAATTTAAAATGGCAAGTGAAAAGACTTTAAAGTTTATTGAAGAAATAAAGAATATGACAGTTCTCGAACTGGCTGAATTGGTTAAGGCAATTGAAGAGGAATTCGGCGTAACAGCAGCAGCTCCTGTAGCAGTTGCAGGACCGGCAGCAGCAGGTGCAGCAGCAGCTCCGGCAGAAGAACAGACTGAGTTCAACGTAGTTCTTGCAGAAGTAGGAGCAGAAAAGATCAAGGTTATCAAGGTTGTTAGAGAAGTTACCGGTCTTGGGCTCAAGGAAGCAAAGGATCTGGTTGACGGTGCTCCAAAGCCTGTAAAAGAAGCTGTAAGCAAGCAGGAAGCAGAAGAAATAGCTGCAAAGTTTGCAGAAACAGGCGCAAAGATAGAAATAAAGTAAGTCATACCAGGTATAAGAAGCCGCATTTATTGCGGCTTTTTTATTTGCAATTATTATGCAGGAAAAATATTTTCCTGCACAGTGGGGGATGTAAAAATACAGTAAATAGACTGTATTATTCATTCGTATAATAGGACATACCAAATATATCATATATATACAAAAATTTCAATTATATGCTATAATTTAACAAAATCATATAAAATTTGTATAAAATGTAATATGTTATACAATGCAATTGGGAGTGATTGCAATAGTATTTAAGCTGATTATAGTTTCAATGCTTATGCTGCTTGCATTAGTATCTGATTTCAGGACTTACAGTGTTAAAAATTACATTACTTACGGCTTCATGCTGATAGGACTGGCAGTAAATCTTGCAATAGAAGGTATTGGGGGCCTGGTATTTTCACTGCAGGGCATTATAATTCCCGCCGCATGCCTTTTTGTCTTATATGTTACAAGGATTGTAGGAGCAGGGGATGTAAAGCTTTTATGCGCTGTAGGAGCGGTAATGGGCGCAGCATTTGCCTTATATGCCGCAATATATTCATTTATCTTTGGAGGTTTTATTGCTTCAGGCCTAATGCTGGCAAGGGAAAATGCTTCAGAAAGATTCAATCATCTTTTTGTGTACCTCAAAAGTTGTTTTCTGACTATGGATATTCTTCAATATACCGACTTAAAAAATAGGCAGGACGGAGGGAAGTTTCATTTTTCAATAGCTATAGCATCAGGAACTGCGGCAGCCATAATAATGAGGGGAGTTTGAATATGGCAAGATTGAATCTGGTTATCGCAGATTGCGACGAAAGTTATGCAAGGGGGCTGTTTGAATATATCAATTCAAATCATTCCTCATCCTTCATGGTCAGCTGCTTTACAAAGCTTGATTCTTTTGCCGGATATTTTGAGAAGCAGCCTCCAACCGATATTCTGGCAATCAGTTCCGATTTTTATGATATTTCGGTTGAATATCCGAATATTAAGCTTAAGGTAATACTTTCAGGGGAAGCTTTGAACAGGGAGTATCCCGGGTTTCAGGCCATCAGTAAGTACAGTACCGGAGACAAGCTGATTCGGGATTTGCTGTATTTGTACTCCAGGGCCAATCCCCAAGAGATTAGGCTTTCATCCTGTTCAAAGGATACTGAGTTCATAGGTGTATATTCTCCTGCAGGGGGTACAGGAAAAACTACAATAGCGACATCCTTATCAACACAATGTGCCGAACTGGGCTTGAAATCATTTTATTTGAATCTAGAGTCCATTCAATCCACCGGAATGTTTTTCGGTTTAGGCAGCAAAAGAAATCTTTCTTATGTTTATTACTATATCAAAGAAAAAAGCCGGAACCTCTCCTTTAAAATGGAGGGGATAAAAAGTACAGATGATGGGGTGGAATATTTCAATCCTCCTGATAGCCCCATGGAATACGAGGAAATAAATCCGGAGGAATTGGAACAGCTTATAAAAGGGATAAAAGGCATGGGATGCTGTGACTATGTTTTTATCGATATGTCCAGCAATTTTGACTCAAAAAATTACAAGATAATGAACTTATGTGACCGTATTGTACTTGTTACTTTGCGGGAGCCAATTGCATCGTATAAAGAAAGAGTATTGCTGAATGAGCTTGCCAAGCTGCGGGATACGGACGGTGGAAGCATTTCCGATAAATTCATTACAGTGGTAAACAAGTATAAAAACAAAGGGGATGAAGACTTCGAAAGCTTTGGAGAAAATGCCGCTGCAGCAGTTAAGATTCCTGAATACTCAAGGACACTGATCAGAGAGGATGGGAGGATTTTTATTGAAAATGATGATTTCAGGAAAGCCGTTAACCGGATTATTGATATTATAACGAGGCGAAAGGATGTTACCACTTCTACAAGTGACGGGAACCCCTTTCGTTGCCCCACAGGCAGTGAGCATATCTCGCCTCGTTGAAACGCTCGGGTAGGTTTTTGCAAGTATGCAAAAACCCTCATTGAAATCTTGTTATAGCAGGCCGTTGAGGTGGAGTACATGGATGATGATGCGAAGAACTTGGTGATAAATAATTTGAGAAAAGAAATAAGAGATAGTCTGGACATTAAAAGCCAAGTCACTGATGAAGATATAAATGAACTGATAACAGATAAGGTTTTTGAGGAGGCCAGGCTGCGGTCTTTGAGCATTAGGGAAAAGCAGGAACTTATATCCGTGCTTTTCAATTCCATACGGAAGCTTGATATACTGCAGCCTCTTATTGATGACAAGTCCATAACCGAGATAATGGTAAACGGTGAGGATAATATTTTTATTGAAAAACACGGAAGGATATACAGTATTGAAAGCAGCTTTGAAAGCCGGCAGAAGCTCGAGGACGTCATACAATCAGTTGTTTCGAAGGTAAACAGAGTCGTAAATGAAGCTTCGCCGATAGCGGATGCCAGATTGGCGGACGGATCAAGAGTAAATGTGGTGCTTCCCCCTATTGCATTGAACGGGCCTATACTAACAATAAGGAAGTTTTCTGAAAGGCCCATATCAATGAAGGACTTGATTGAATGGGGCTCTATTACGGAAGAGGCTGCCGAAGTCCTGGAAAGGTTGGTAAAGGCCAAATATAACATTTTCATATGCGGGGGTACGGGATCAGGCAAAACTTCTTTCCTCAACGCCCTTTCAGATTTCATTCCCCGGGATGAAAGAATTGTCACCATTGAGGATCCGGCTGAGCTGCAAATAAAGAATATAAAGAACATAGTCAAGCTGGAAACCAGAAATGCAAACACCGAGGGTAAAGGAGAAATAACCATAAGGGATCTGATAAGGACCTCATTGAGGATGAGGCCTGAGAGAATCATCATTGGTGAAGTAAGAGGAGCTGAAGCCTTTGATATGCTTCAGGCAATGAATACCGGTCATGACGGTTCAATTTCAACAGGCCATGGAAATTCCACCGCTGATATGCTCTCACGGCTTGAAACCATGGTGCTGAGCGGCGCAATGATGCCTTTGGAGGCTATTAGGCAGCAGATTGCTTCAGCCGTTGATATTATGATACACCTTTCAAGGTTCAGGGACAGCACGAGAAAAGTAGTGGAAATAGTGGAGGTAACAGACTGCAGAGAAGGAATGATAGGGCTTAATCCTCTCTTTGAATTTGTGGAGAGAGGCGGATCAATGTCAGAAAAGGTTGAAGGGTGTCTTGTAAGAACCGGCAATACTATGAAAAACCTGGCAAAGCTCAGAATGGCAGGGTTGAATGAAGTGATATGAGGTGATTTTTTATGGATCTTAGAAAATGGCCGGCAGTCTCAACGGAGTACGAATATGGGAGGGGTACTGCTGCACATGCATCTCTCGCAGACTATGATACTTATATAATGTCATTAAAAGAAAAGCTTTTATGCATATTTATGGCGGGTACAGTTATATTTGCGACAGGTTATATTTTCTACAGAAGTGCTTTGTTATCGCTGCTATTAACGCCCTTTGCCCTTTTGTATCCCGGATTCAGGACAAAAGAAATAATAAAAAAAAGAAAAAACGAACTCAACTTGCAGTTCAGAGAAGCCCTTTACTCATTGTCATCTTCTCTGTCTGCCGGAAAGTCAATAGAAACTGCGATCAAGGGCTCTATTAAGGAGCTTTCCATACAGTATCCCAACAATGATACATATATATTGATCGAGCTTGAGCATATAAGCAGAAGAATTGAGATGAATGAAACCATAGAGGAAGCATTGGCTGACTTTGCTGCAAGGTCGCATTTGGAGGATATAATAAACTTTGCCGATGTTTTTGCAATATGCAAGCGCACAGGAGGTAATCTTGTCCAGGTAGTAAAGAATACTGCGGAAATAATAACCGAGAAAATTGATATAAGGCAGGAGATAAATCTTCTGCTTATGGAAAAAAGGCTGGAACATAAAGTGCTTAACCTGATGCCGGTGCTTATCGTGCTTCTGCTGTCCGCCAGCGCTGAGGAATTCATGGCTCCGGTATTTTCGGAGCCCCTTGGCAGAGCGGCAATGACTTTTTCATTAGTGCTTTTTGGAGCCGCTTATTTTGTATCGAGAAAAATCATGGATATTGAGGTATAGCTTATGCTGCCGGTATTTATTACGGAAATTATTGTTCTTGGATTTATTTGCTTTTATGTAAAGGGCAAATATGAAGATTTTACCGAAACAGGCTTTAAAAAAAGGCATATATACAAAGTTTTGGCGCCTGCCGCTTTATTCATTACAGACAAGCTCATTGCAGGGAGGTTCATTGCTTATGAAAGGAAGCTCAGCATAAAGCTGGCTGAACTTTACGGAGGCAGGGACATAAAGTACATGCTCAAGCTCCATTTTGTACATAAGGTAATTCACATGATTATTGCACTGTTATCAGTTACTCTGTTGGGGGCATTAATGGAAAAGCCTGATATCAGCTATGCAATATTTGCATTGTCAGCGCTGGGGATTGTTTTCTATGCTTCAGACAGAGAGTTGGATGAAAAAATCAAAAAAAGGAATTTTAACATCCGATACGATTTCCCTGATTTTCTTAATAAGATGGTGCTCCTTATCAATGCAGGAATGACTGTACCCAGGGCTTGGGAGAAGATAGTCAGGGACAGAAAAAACATAACTCCCCTATATGAAGAATTAAGAACAACCTATATTGAGATTAAGAACGGAAAGCCTGAAATGGAAGCTTATGAGGATTTTGCAAGACGATGCAGGGTAAAGGAAATAACCAAGTTCATTACTGCTGTGATACAGAACCTGAAAAAAGGCAATAGTGATTTGGTCCCGCTGCTGAAGCTTCAATCGAATGAATGCTGGCAGCTTAGAAAAAATATGGCGAAGAGGCTGGGAGAAGAGGCTTCAACCAAGCTGGTGCTTCCGCTGATGATTATGTTTGTAGGAATACTTATTATTGTAATACTCCCTGCAGTTATGCAGTTAAGGTATCTGTAAATATGAGACGCGAGATTTGAGCAGGCCGGAGAAAGGAATGTCGGATTTCAAGGATGCGGAGTTTAAGGAATATAAAATAGATATTGTAAAAGGAGGTAGCAAAATGTTAAAGGAAGTAAAAGGATTTATTGTTGAGGAGGATGGCATAAGCACGGTTGAAATTGTGGTAATAATTGCAATTCTTATAGGAATAGCATTGCTCTTCAGAAAGTCGATAACTGCTTATGTGCAGAGGGTTATAAGAAATTTTATTGATACTGCCCCTGCTGTTGAAAATAACGAAATTGACATGACTGCACCGTTGCCGACGGACTAGCGCCTTGTACAGGATATTTACTTCCTGAAAAGGGTGCGGAGGTGATGATTGCTGGACAAGCATATATGTGACAGGGGAAGCTATACTGTTGAAGCCTCCATGGTGTTTGTGACGATTATGCTGGCCTTATTGGCACTTTTGTTTACATTCTTATACATGGGGCAAAGGGCAAGCCTTGAAAGCTTTGCCTCCTTTGCTGCTCAGCAGGGGGCGGAGTTATGGCTTGACAGCAGAAGAAATATGGAGGATGGGAAAATAAACAATAAAAGGCCTGAAGATTCAATGGGCTACAGAATTTTTGACAATCTGCTGTTTTCAAGTACAACCTATGAAGGATATTTTGAAAGAGAAGCATCTGACAATGGCAAAACCAGGGTGGTTTTTAAAATGGATGCGGGGAATAATCTGCCCGGGCATAAAGCCCTTCTGATTGGGGAGGATTTGTGCAAAAAGATTGAAAGCACAATCCTGAAGCCCGAAAGTACAAGAATAAGGATTACATTCAATAACAACGCTCTTAGGGGAAGACTCATAGTTGAGTTAATCCAGGAGATTAAGGTGCCTTTAGGCGGCATAAAGGAATTCTTTGACGGTAAGGATACTCTGACTTTGAGTGTTCAATCCGAAGCAGCAGTATCAGAGCCGGATGAGTATATAAGGAATGTTGACCTTATACTGGAGTTATCAAAGAGGCTTGGAGAGGAACTTGACCTCGGTGAACTGGCAGGCAGAATAGGGGCAAAACGTTGAGATGATTGGTCATCAAAGGGGAGAGGCAAATGTACCAAAGGGATGGCAGCATAAGAAAAGAGAAAGGGGCAATTACTGTTTTTCTGGCGCTTATTTTCATGTCTCTGATAATTTTTGCAGGAACAGTAATTGATATTGTGAGAATTATCGCTGCCGACCGGAGAGTTCAAAGTGCACTGAACACCTCAGCCAGGTCTGTATTGGCAGACTATGACAGTGAGCTTATGGGCAGCTATGGAATATACGGAGTGAATGCTGCAGAAGGAAATGTAAAAGAGGACTTTTATAGATATATGAGTGTAAATCTGAAGGAGCGGCATAAGAACATAAAATTCATAGATATCAGTATAGATTATGAGGATATTGAAATAGAAGGCATGGAAAACCTGTTGAACCATGAGGCTTTCAAGAGACAGGTCCAGGAATATATGAAATACAGAACAGTAATTTCAGCAACCGGCAGCCTTATAGAGCAGCTGCAGAATATTAAGCTGAATAAAGGGATTGAATTTGCAAAAAGTGAGAAGATTACCAGAGATAAGGCAAGTGAGCTAAGAGCCAAGGCAAGTGAAGTAAATATAAAACTTACAGGTATTAAGAAGAAGCTGACAAATATAAGCGCGAAAAAACTTGAGGATATAAGGGGTGAGCTGTCAGAAATCTTGGAAATCAACAGCTTAGTTTGCAATGAGAATGCCGGAGGCCTTCTTGCCGATTATATCCAAAGCAGGGATGAAACGAACATTAAGGCTGAGGAAGGCCAGTTTGTAGGAAATCAGTCCCGGGAGTTTGACAGCATAAAGAAAAACAATGAAAACCTGACTCCCGGGATTCAAATGTATATAAAGGAGATAGATAAGACACTTCTTCTGGTTAAGCCCTTGCAGAGGGAGCTTGAGCTTGTGGAAGAAAAGCTTGAAAGCCTTAAGGATAAGCTGGATGAATTAAAAGAAAAGCTCTCGGATGTTCAGGATGATGATGCCGGTGTTGCTGACGAGATAGATGAAACCAGAGAAGATATTGATGAGGTAAAAGATAAAATAAGTCAGCTGGAATCAGAAATTGATGAGAAAATGTCAGATTTGAAAATGAAGCTTGGAAGGGTTTCTCTTGAGGGCTATTCCTTGAATGAAGAAGCTGTACAGCTGCCGGACAAAAAGGCGGAAGAATTGAAAAGCTTTATCAGCAAGACAAAAAAAGAAATTAAGGAAGCATTGTTCAGGAGGCTGGAAAAGGATTGGCTGATAGGGCCCGAAGAATTCGAAGACAGCAGTCTGATAACCGGCGAGGACTCTGGCGAAATGGACGAAAGTACATATTTCAGCGCATCAATGCGGGAAGAAGAAGCCGAGAGAAGTAATGATGCGATAATCAAAACCTTGGAAAAGCTTGTAAAAGCAATTGAAGATATTGCATCAAACACATTGGAAAAGGTAAATACCATTGAATATGTAATGGACAAATATACCTTCCTGACCTCCAGGACAGAAAGGGGTCATTACTTCAGAAAGAGTGAAGTGGAGTATATAATCAGCGGATCAGATATTGAGGAAGGATACAGTCCGATAAAAAATACCGAGTATTATGTAGTAACAAAAGTGCTGCTTCAGGTTTGGGCATTGAGGTTTGCAATAGATACAATAGATGCGTTTATAAGGAGCACTGTGGTATTTCCGCCTCAAAGACTGGCATTTGCCCTTGCCGAAGGTGCTCTTGACTCAAGTTTGGACATTTTCAATATGCTTAACGGCGAGGCTGTGCCAATATGCCCGAAGAGCTTTACAGCAATTAGATTAAAGTATTCGGACCACTTAAAGATACTGCTTCTGATGAAGCCGGAGGAAGAAATTTTAAGAAGGGCAAGACAGCTTATTCAAGTAAACATTAAGCAGGTTGTGGATGCAAATACAGGGCTTACAAGGTCGGATTTCAGGCTGGGAGATTACAGCACCGTCATATCCGCCTCTGTTAAGGCGAAGGTAAATCTTTTTTTTCTTCCCCTGCTAAAGGTTGACAGGATGTTGCCCGGCAGTTTTGAAAGCGGAAAGTATTTAATACGTAAGCAAATATACGTAGGCTATTAGGGTGGTTGAAATTGCATAAAGGTTATAAGAAACTACGTTCCAAAGGTTCAATAACAGTAGAGGCTTGTGCTGTATTTCCGGTTTTCATAAGCGTTTTTTTTCTGATGCTTTTTCTTATCAAATTCACATGTACCGGGATGGTGCTTGATCATGCTGTAAATGAAGCAGCAAAAGAAATAGCTGCAGCGGCATATCCCATATCCTTCATTAATGAACTGGAGGATGAAAAGCTTCAAGAGTATGGGAATGCAAAAATACCTACTCTTGAAGAGGAACTGGAAAAGCTGGCTGGGAAAGTTTCGGGAGGCAGCTCTGGTAACCTGTTTCGAGCTATTGTATCGGGGGAGCTTAAAGGAACAGACTTCACTGAAGCGGTGCAGGACATATTAAAGGATTACGGTAAAGGCGCAATAGGAAATGTTGTCGGTAGAATAACACCTGCATATTGGGACATGAAGTCTGATGCCAAATATTATATTGCCGAAGCGTTTATCAAGGAACACCTGGAAAGCCCGCTGATTAATCGGGAGAATATAAGGCTGCGGCTTGTTGAGTTTCCTCAGGGCGAGGAAGAATATAACGCAAGGTCACAAAGAGCAATATATAGTGAACTTGGGTTGACTCCGGATAAGGATTTCAGCAGGGATGACGTTGTGCTTCAGCTGGAGTACGAATATTTGGTGAGACTTCCTTTTATTGAGCCTTTCAATATAAGAATGATTCATACAGCTGTGGAAAGGGCGTGGATCAACGGCAGCTTCGGAATACTGACAGCCGAGGATGAAGGTTTGGACCTGGAGCCGGAAGGCAGTATCATATATATTACAAGGACGGGTATCCGCTTCCATGAAGGGGACTGCCGATATCTTAGAAAAAGCAGGATTCCAATATTAATTGAAGAAGCCGAAGGATCGGGCTATACTCCGTGCAAGGTATGCAAACCGCTGGGATAGGGCAAATACTCATTAGGAGGGTATTATGAGTCATTATCTTCCATATTTAACAATTATCATATTACTTGCTGCAGCAGCAATTATTGATATCAGAAAGAAGAGGATACCGGATAAGCTGGTGCTTGCAGGTACAATAGCCGGAATGGCCTTTGTGTTGATTGACCCCCAAAGAGAATTTTTAAACAGCATTTTGGGCGGTGTGACAGCAGGATTGGTGCTGCTTCTTATCCATTATATTACTAAGGGCGGCCTTGGACTCGGAGATGTAAAACTCTTTGGCTGTTCAGGAATATTCCTGGGCTTTGAAAGAATAATATCCGCAATGCTGATTTCTGCAGTTCTAAGCGGCTTGTTCAGCATAGTATTAATATGCCTGAATCCTGACAACAAGAAAAGCGAAATACCTTTTGCGCCCTTTATACTGGCAGGAGTGCTGGCAGTAATAATACCTTAATTAAACCGGGAGGTAGTTGATGTGAGAAATACAGTATTGGATTTTGAATACAGCTATGATAATAATGCTGCCGGCAGTTATTTGGTTCTTAAGATTGACAGTGAATCTGCACTGTTGAAGCATCAGGTAGAGATACTATGTCAGAATCCGAATTCTGCTTTTATGCCATTCCATGTAAGGCGGGAAAATGAAAACACCTTTATCTATTATAATATAACCTCCAAAATATCATTATCCCATTACATCGAAAGAAAAAGCCTTAACAGGGCGGGGCTTTTGGATCTGCTCAGAAGCATTGCAAAAAACCTGATGCTTAGCGGTAATTACTTATTGGATCTTTCCGGATTCATCATCCATCCGGATTATATTTTTATTAATCCTGCGACGGCGGAAGCTTCGCTGTTATATGTACCTGTTTCCTGCAATAGGAATGTAACGGAGATATTAAGATCCTTTTTTAAGGATATTGTGGTTAATTCATCCAATGCAGATGATAATGCAAGGGATAATTATCTGCAGAGAATACTGAATTATTTAAAATCAGATACATTCAGTCTCATTGATTTTAACAGGTTGATAGTGGATTTGAGGAGCAGCGGAGAATTATATGAATATGGACAGGGGGCAGCCGTTCAAGAAGCAGCTGCCGGCATAAGCACCCCCAGCAGCAGAAGCCCGAAGGAAAGGGTATATGAAGATGCGGGAAAAAGCAGCAATATCCGAAGCATCATGCTGCTGCAGCTGATTTTTTTAGTAGCTGCAGCTGCCGCATGCCTATTTTTGATATCCCGGAAAATGGGCGATATTGTATCCATTGCAGGGGTGGTGATTATTTCAGCTGCACTGGATATTCTCGTAATTAATAGGATATCGGGCAGCCAGGGTAAGAGAGCGGCAACAGATGATACTCAGCGTATAGCACAAGATAAAGTAAAAAGAAGTGCAGGCCGCCATGATGAAGTCCTTAGGAGCAGGTATAAACCGGTGTTTTCATCGCCGGATGTAGTAAAAGCCTGTGACACCGTTTGCATTTCTGAAATTCCTAAGGATTGCCGTCCTTATCTTGAAAGCATAGGGCCCAATAGGGTTGAAAGGGTGATTATAAACAAGGATAGCTTTATAATAGGAAGATTAGGCAGTATGGCAGACCATATCATACAGGGAGGTACAATAGGAAAGCTTCATGCAGAAATTACCTTTAACGAAGGGTTTTATTACATAAGAGATCTAAACTCAAAAAATGGAACTTTTGTAAATGGCGTAAAAATTCCCAGCAACAGGGAATACGGAATAAAGGATAATGATAGAATAAAGTTTTCAAATTACGAATATGTTTTCAGGATGCAGGAAGAACTGTAAAATCAGGACATGTCGGAGGTAACCTTATGAAACTTCATATGATTTACATATCAATCGGAGTTTTTACTCTTATTCTAAACCTTGCACTTACCCTGCACATAATCAGAGGACATAGAAATAAGAGCTGCCGAAAGAACCCGGACTGTGAAGAAGTGATAACCTTCAGGCTGACCGGAGCGGAAGGTATTGAAGATGCAACTACTGCAGCAGCCCCCTGTGATGATACGCTGCCACTGGAATGACGGCACTGTGCAATGGAGGGTGAAAGATGATAATCGGAGACGTGTTAAATGGAAAGTACCGAATAGAAAGGCTTCTGGGTAAAGGAGGGACAGGCTCTGTCTATTTATGCACCAATATTGAGATCGGAAACAAATGGGCTGTAAAGCATATTCCGCCGGACAAGATAAATGATAAAACCTTGTCGGAGATTGAGATACTGAAAAGGTTATACCACCCAAGCCTGCCAAGGGTTGTTGACGCATTCCGCAATGAGCAGGGTATTTATATTGTAGAAAGCAATATAGAGGGTTCCTCCTTGGACAAACTGCTTAAAAGGCACGGCAGTTTTGATCTCGAGACAGTAACAGACTGGTTTCTGGAGCTGTGTGATATACTGAAATACCTGCACGGCATGAAGCCGAGGCCTATTATATATAGGGATATGAAGCCGTCAAATATTATACTTGCACAGGGGGTCAGACTGGTGCTGGTTGACTTTGGGATATCTCAGGAGTACTGCGAGTATGAATCCGGAGATACCTTCTTTGCAGGTACAAGTGCATACGCGGCACCGGAGCAGTTGATAAATGGGGGAAAGACAGAACAGAGAACCGATATATATAACATGGGGGTAACCATATATCATTTGCTGTATGGCAGGCTTCCCGGAAGTGCCGATTACAGTCTGAGGCGCAGCAAGAGCAGGGCAGCATCCGATGTCGGCAGGATAATTTCCAAATGTATGGAAAGCAAGCCTGAGGACAGGTATCAGAGAGTAGAGGATATACAGAAGGAGCTTGAATCGGTGAAAAATATGCTGGCAGTAAACAAAGCAAGGCAGAAAGCAGTTTTCAAGCTTGAGATAGCTTCAATCGCACTATTGTCGGCAGCTTCATATACTGCTGCTGTTCTGGGTGCATTGTATTCGCTGTCGAAATAAAAATACCTATTGACAAATCAGAAAATAGAAAAATTAGCAAAATACATACCAATTTTATCAGTTTATGCTTGACAGTCATTTATTGGTATGTTAACATTATATATTGCATTGTAGTAAGTTTTTTTGCGCTATACTGCTGCATTTGAATAAGTATAATTAAAAAAGGCAATATTAAAATAGGTGTGCTTTAACTGTACGGACAAACCAAAAGCGTTACTTTTTGGGAATTTTTTTGCTTTTGGGCATTTTAATTTATTTAAATTTAAGGGGTGAAGGACTTTATGCTGGTACATCCAATCTCTGCCGGAAGAAATCAGAGGATAAGCTACTCAAAAATCGACGAAGTAATGGATATGCCTAACCTGATCGAAGTGCAGAAGAACTCCTATAACTGGTTTCTGGAGGAGGGTCTTAGAGAGGTTTTCAATGATGTTTCACCTATTCAGGATTACACAGGTAATCTGATTCTGGAATTTGTTGATTATTCGTTAGACGGAAAACCGAAGTATTCAGTTGAGGAATGCAAGGAGAGGGACGTTACATACTCTGCTCCTTTAAAAGTTAAGATCAGACTCATCAATAAGGAAACCAATGAGGTCAAGGAACAGGAAGTTTTCATGGGCGATTTTCCTTTGATGACAGACACGGGTACTTTTATTATCAATGGCGCAGAAAGGGTTATAGTAAGTCAGCTGGTAAGGTCACCGGGGGTTTATTATGCAGAGACCATCGACAAGTCCGGGAAGAAGCTGTATTCAAGCACTGTTATACCTAATAGAGGTGCATGGCTGGAATATGAGACGGATTCCAATGATATCCTTTGGGTAAGAATCGACAGAACCCGAAAAATCCCTATAACTGTTTTTTTGAGAGCTTTAGGCTTTGGCACCGATGAACAGATTGATGGAATATTGGGGGAAGATGATAGGATAAAAGCAACCCTGCAAAAGGATGGGACAAAGAATGAGGAAGAAGGCTTAATAGAAGTGTATAAGCGCCTGAGGCCGGGAGAGCCACCGACTGTAGAAAGCGCAAAATCCCTGCTTGAAGCCTTGTTTTTTGATGCAAAAAGATATGACCTTGCCAAATTCGGAAGATATAAATTCAATAAAAAGCTAAGCCTGAGCAGCAGGCTGACCGGGCAAAAGCTGGACAGAGAGTTGGCGGATCCCAGGACAGGAGAGATTCTGGCGGAAGCAGGGGAGAAAATCACCAGGGATAAAGCTGTGAAAATTCAGAATGCAGGTATAAACGAAGTATATGTCACAGCCGAGGGAAAGACGGTTAAGATACTGGGGAACAATACTGTGGATATAAACAAATACCTCAGTTTTGATGTATCGGATCTTAATATAAAGGAATTGGTCAATTTATCAGTGCTGAAGGATATACTGCAAAAGGCAGGTTCTGAGAGCGAAATCAAGGAAGAGATCAGGAACCGGATTAAGGAGCTTATACCGAAGCATATTCTGATTGATGATATAGTTGCTTCTATTAATTATAATATAAACCTTTCCAATGGTATCGGGAACACAGACGATATAGACCATTTGGGCAACAGAAGGCTCAGGTCGGTAGGAGAGTTGCTGCAGAACCAGTTCAGAATAGGCTTATCCAGGATGGAGAGAGTTGTAAAGGAAAGAATGACTATCCAGGATATTGATGTTGTCACACCGCAGCAGCTGGTTAATATAAGGCCTGTAGCCGCAGCAATCAAGGAGTTTTTTGGAAGTTCCCAGTTATCACAGTTCATGGATCAGACAAATCCCCTTGCTGAGCTTACGCATAAGAGAAGACTGTCAGCTCTCGGACCCGGAGGTTTGTCGAGAGAAAGAGCAGGGTTTGAAGTCAGAGACGTTCACCACTCCCACTACGGCAGAATGTGCCCCATAGAGACCCCTGAAGGGCCGAATATAGGCCTGATTGGTTCTTTGAGTACTTATGCCAAGGTAGATGAGTACGGATTTATCGAAACGCCGTACAGAATTGTCAAGACTGATGATAATGGTGAAAAATATGTAACTGATGAAATTGTATATCTTACTGCCGACGTTGAGGACGAGTACGTAATTGCTCAGGCAAACGAACCCCTGGATGAAGAAGGAAGATTCGTCAACAGAAGGGTTACGGCAAGGGATGCCAATGAAATAGTTATTGTACCGACTACAGAAGTTGAATATATGGACGTATCGCCGAAGCAGGTAGTATCCGTTGCAACGGCAATGATACCTTTCCTGGAAAATGATGACGCCAATAGGGCCTTGATGGGTTCGAACATGCAGCGTCAGGCGGTTCCGATAATACAGCCCGATTCACCTATAGTGGGTACAGGCATGGAATTCAAATCCGCAAGGGATTCGGGTGTCATAGGATTGGCAAACAGCGATTGCGTGGTTGAAAAGGTCAGCGCCAATGAAATAGTTATGCGGAACAGCTTAGGTGAAAGGGAGCGATACAAGCTTCTCAAGTTCCTGCGCTCCAACCAGGGAACCTGTATAAACCAGAGGCCTGTGGCACGAAAGGGCGAAGTGCTGAAAAAAGGTGACATAATAGCTGACGGGCCTTCTACCGATATGGGTGAAATAGCGCTGGGAAGAAACGTACTCATTGGCTTCATGACTTGGGAGGGCTACAATTACGAGGACGCTATACTAATCAGTGAAAAGCTTGTAAAAGAGGATACCTTCACCTCCATACACATAGAGGAATACGAGGCGGAGGCAAGGGATACAAAGCTCGGCCCCGAGGAAATAACAAGGGATATACCGAATGTCGGGGAAGAAGCCTTGAAGGATCTGGATGAAAGGGGCATCATAAGAATAGGCGCCGAAGTAAGAGCCGGAGATATAATGGTAGGTAAAGTGACTCCGAAAGGAGAAACCGAGCTTACTGCCGAGGAAAGGCTTTTAAGGGCGATATTCGGTGAGAAGGCAAGGGAAGTAAGAGATACTTCGCTCAGAGTTCCTCACGGTGAATCAGGTATAATAGTAGACGTAAAAGTGTTTACCAGAGAAAACGGAGATGAACTTCCTCCGGGAGTGAACGAACTGGTAAGATGCTATATAGCACAAAAGAGAAAGATATCCGTCGGTGACAAGATGGCAGGGCGCCACGGGAACAAGGGTGTTATATCGAGAGTGCTTCCGGAAGAGGATATGCCCTTTATGCCCAACGGGACACCTCTTGAGATAGTATTGAATCCTCTGGGTGTGCCTTCACGTATGAATATCGGCCAGGTCCTTGAGGTGCATCTTGGGCTTGCGGCTAAAGCACTGGGCTGGAAAATAGCTACTCCGGTATTCGACGGGGCAACGGAGGAAAGTATCTTAGAAACAATCGAATGTGCCAATAAGGTGCTTCAGGTAAAGAAAAACCTGAGAATAATAAAAGAGAGAATTCTTATTGCCGACAAGCAGAATGATGAAGATTATGAGGGGCAGCAGCTTGCTGAAACGGATATCAGGTCTGAAATAAAAGAAAATGTTGAAATAATTTACGAACTGTTAAATCATGAAATCTATGACATTGACAGCAAGTTCACCTCCTTAAGGGAAATGATAAGGTCTTCAGATCTTACGGAATTAAAGTCCGTTGAGAAAATACTCAAGGCATTTAGTGAAACTCCTATTGACGGAATTGAACTCAATCATACGGGAAAAGTTACACTGAGGGACGGGCGTACCGGAGAGTACTTCGACAATGATGTTACAGTAGGCTATATGTATATACTGAAGCTGCTGCATCTTGTAGATGACAAGATTCATGCAAGGTCTACAGGCCCATACTCTCTTGTAACGCAGCAGCCTCTTGGCGGTAAAGCTCAGTTCGGCGGCCAGAGGTTCGGTGAAATGGAAGTATGGGCACTGGAAGCCTATGGTTCAGCCCATACACTCCAGGAAATACTCACTGTTAAGTCTGACGATGTAGTAGGAAGGGTAAAGACCTATGAATCCGTTGTCAAGGGCGAAAACATACCCGAGCCCGGCGTGCCTGAATCTTTCAAGGTTCTTATAAAAGAACTCCAGAGCCTGGCCCTTGATGTCAAGGTTCTGACCGAGGAGAATGAAGAGATTACTATAAGAGAATCGGTGGAAGAAGATGTGGAGGATCTGGGCACTGATATGGAAGTAAGGGAAGACATGGATTTCTCAAGTCTTTCATATAAAGGGGAAACGATCGCTCCAGACGATCTTTACGAGGATTATGAGATGGGATCGGAAGGAGCGGAAGACTTTGATGCAGAGATAGACCTGGATGACCTTCTCATAGATGATAATGAAGTTGAAGAAGAAGTTGAAGAGGATGACGAAGAGTTCTAAAATTTTTAGAAGGGAGAGATAACTCCTTGTTTGAATTAAATAACTTTGAAGCAATAAAAATTGGTTTGGCATCCCCGGAGAAAATAAGAGAGTGGTCAAGAGGAGAGGTAAAGAAGCCTGAGACAATAAACTACAGGACACTGAAGCCTGAGAAGGAAGGACTTTTTTGCGAGAAGATTTTCGGTCCTACAAAGGATTGGGAATGCCACTGTGGGAAATACAAGAGAATCAGGTACAAGGGAATAGTATGCGACCGCTGCGGTGTTGAAATAACCAAGGCTAAGGTAAGAAGAGAAAGGATGGGGCATATAGAGCTTGCTGCTCCCGTATCCCATATTTGGTATTTTAAAGGGATACCCAGCAGAATGGGGCTTATACTTGATATGTCCCCGAGGGCTTTGGAAAAGGTTCTGTACTTTGCTTCATACATTGTAATTGACAGCGGTGATACTCCTCTTTCAAAAAAGCAGCTGCTAAGTGAAAAGGAATACAGAGAAAATATTGAGAAATTCGGCAACAGATTCAGGGCAGGAATGGGAGCTGAATCAATAAGAGAACTGCTTCTGGATTTGGACCTTGAAAAACTGTCAAAGGAACTGAGGCAAGACCTTAAAGGCAGTACAGGGCAGAAAAGGCTCAGAACAGTCAGAAGGCTGGAGGTTGTCGAGGCTTTCAAGAATTCCGGAAACAAGCCTGAGTGGATGATTCTTGAGGCGATACCTGTAATACCGCCGGATTTGAGGCCGATGGTGCAGCTGGATGGCGGAAGATTTGCCACCTCCGACCTGAATGATCTTTATAGAAGAGTAATAAACAGGAACAATAGGCTTAAGAGGCTGTTAGACTTGGGAGCACCCGATATCATAGTCAGAAATGAAAAGAGAATGCTCCAGGAAGCAGTTGACGCACTTATCGACAATGGCAGGAGAGGAAGGCCCGTAACCGGCCCCGGCAACAGGCCTCTTAAATCCTTAAGTGATATGCTTAAAGGAAAGCAGGGCAGGTTCAGGCAAAACCTCCTCGGAAAACGTGTGGACTACTCAGGCCGTTCAGTTATAGTTGTAGGGCCTGAGCTGAAGCTTTTCCAATGCGGTTTACCTAATGAGATGGCCTTGGAGCTGTTTAAACCTTTTGTAATGAAGAAGCTTGTTAATGACGGGCTTGCTCATAATATCAAAAGCGCCAAGAGAATGGTTGAAAGAGTGAAACCGGAGGTCTGGGACATACTCGAAGAGGTAATAAGCGAGCATCCGGTGCTTTTAAACCGTGCTCCAACACTTCACAGGCTGGGGATACAGGCTTTTGAACCTGTGCTTGTACAAGGCAGGGCATTGAAGATACATCCCCTGGTATGTACTGCATATAACGCTGACTTTGACGGAGACCAGATGGCGGTGCACGTACCATTATCGGTTGAAGCACAGGCAGAGGCAAGATTTCTGATGCTGTCCGCCAATAATATACTGGCTCCCAAGGATGGAAGGCCGGTTGTCAGCCCGACTCAGGATATGGTTATGGGGGTATACTACCTTACCATTTATGTGCCGGGGCAGAAGGGCGAAGGCAAGGAATTTACAGATTTGAACGAAATGCTCATGGCTTATCAATTGGATGAGGTTTCCCTTCACGCAAAGGTTAAGGTAAGAATAACCAAAGAGATTAACGGGAGAATGGTCAGCAGGTTTGTTGAAAATACTGTCGGAAGATTCATATTCAATCAGTCAATTCCTCAGAACCTTGGTTTTGTTGAGAGAAATACCGAAGAGGATATGTTCCTTCTGGAGCTTGATCCAAGGGATAAGGACGGAAATTTGATGCCCGTGGATAAGTCGCTCCTGGGTAAAATAGTGGATAAATGCTACAGAATGCATGGGAACACAAATACCGCAATTGTGCTGGACGAAATTAAGAGACTGGGCTTTCATTACTCAACAAAGGGTGCAATAACAATAAGCATATCTGATATGGATATACCGATGGCCAAGAAGGAGCTGCTTTCAAAAGCAGATGAGAGAGTAGACAAAATAGAAAAAATGTACAGAAGAGGCCTCATATCCAACGATGAAAGATATGAGCAGGTAATAGAGACCTGGAAAATAGCAACTGAAGATGTAACAAAAGCATTGATGGATAACCTGGAGAGGCTTAATCCCGTATATATGATGGCTAACTCAGGCGCAAGGGGCAGCGTAAACCAGATCAAGCAGTTGTGCGGCATGAGAGGCCTGATGGCGGATACCTCAGGCAGAATCATAGAGATTCCTATAAAGGCCAATTTCCGTGAAGGCCTTGATGTACTGGAATTCTTCACGTCAACCCACGGCGCAAGAAAAGGCTTGGCAGATACTGCGCTGCGTACTGCCGACTCCGGCTATCTGACAAGACGCCTTGTTGACGTAAGCCAGGATGTAATAGCCAGAGAAGAGGACTGCGGTACGGAAGACGGTTTGATGGTCAGCGAAATCAAAGACGGAAATGAAGTAATTGAAAAGCTGAAAGACAGGCTTATGGGCAGATACGCCAGCAGCGAAATACTGCATCCTGAGACAGGGGAGGTACTGGTTAAGAGGAATGAGCTTATAACCGAAAAGAAGGCAAATAATATTGTCAAGCTGGGGATTAAGAAAGTTCCGATAAGGTCTGTACTGACATGTCATTCAAAATATGGAGTATGCACCAAATGCTATGGGGTAAACCTGGCAACAGGAGATCCCGTGCATATCGGCGAGGCAGTGGGAATAATTGCGGCTCAGTCAATCGGGGAACCCGGTACGCAGCTTACAATGAGAACCTTCCATACGGGAGGCGTTGCCGGTGATGATATAACCCAGGGTCTTCCCAGAGTCGAAGAGCTTTTTGAAGCCAGGAAGCCTAAGGGGCTTGCAATAATATCCGAAATCTCCGGTGTTGTAAAAATAATAGACCAGAGGAAAAAGAAAGATGTTGTCGTGCTGGCTGAAGACGGCGATTCCAGGACATATACAATACCATACGGCTCAAGGCTTAGGGTTGCCGACGGAGATGTAATTGAAGCAGGAGATGAAATAACCGAAGGTTCGGTTAATCCTCATGATATATTGAAAATCAAAGGAGTAGCCGGGGTGCAATCCTATCTGCTTCAGGAAGTTCAGAGGGTATACAGGCTTCAGGGTGTTGATATTGCGGATAAGCATATAGAAGTCATTGTCAGACAAATGCTGAGAAAAGTCAAGATAGAAGAATCCGGAGATACCGATCTGCTTCCG
>JAKJBU010000019.1 GCA_022706825.1 Bacillota bacterium | reverse complement strand
GGAAGCATTTTGTGATAGAAAGATAGCATGGCGATCAGCATAAATACTGACAGGGACGCCATTTTTACGGATGATTTGTTTTGTCACTTCAAAGTATCCGTGAAGGCATTCATTTTTAGTCATATGTAGACCGACAATTTTTCCCGTAGAGTCGTCTATACCGCCATGCAAGTCAAATTTATCATTGGTACCAAACCATTCAAATGGAGTGGCATCCATTTGGATTAAAAGACCTTCTTGTGGTTTGCGTTTGCGACGGCGATGGGGCTTAAAACGGCGTCTCTTTTTGGGACTTTGAATACCGGCTTTTTTGAGTATTTCATGGAGAGCAGCATAACTTATTGAAATATGCTCATGCTCTTCAAGAAGATCCTGAAAATGCTTGAAATTAGCATCTTTATATAATTCGGATTCTTTTAGATTAACAATTTTTTGTACAAATTCATCACTAAAAGCATGCTGAGGTTTACGATCAGAATTTTTATGTTTGAGGAACGCAGCGCCGTCTTGCATCACACCTTTCTTTAAGCGCTTGATTTGGCGTTCACTAAGATCAAGACTTTCAGCAGCTTGTTTGACAGTTATGTGTCCATCAATTAGTTTAGTTAATACAGCAAAACGAGTCAATTGATTTTGGGACATTAGATAATGCACCTCATTCTTCATAGTGACATTTTATCACGATAGTTTACAAGGTGACATTATCACACGATAATCACATGCACATGGACGGATGTCATAAATTTTGAAGAATTTATGATATAATCATCTATATAGATTCAATGTAATGTGTTTAGTGCGTAAAACACGATTGGAGGTTTTGGTTATGCAAGAAATGATAACTCTGACATTCCCCGATAATACTAAATGCGAATATCCCAAGGGTATGAAGCTTCGGGAGATTGCAAAAGATTTTCAGCAGCATTTTAATTCAGATATAGTCGGAGCAATAGTAAATAATGAACTAAAGGAGTTGTGGGTTGAGCTGCGGCAGGACTGCAGCCTGCAGTTCATCGACAGGACTACTGTGTATGGGAACAGGTTTTACTCCAGGAGTTTGGCTTTTCTTTTTATTATTGCGGCAAAGGAGGTCTTTAAAGACTGCAGGGTTACGGTAGAGCATTCCCTCAGCAAGGGCCTTTATTGCGAGGTTCATAAGGATAAGCCATTGACAGGGGAAGATATTGCAAGAATTGAAGAGAAAATGCGGGAATTCCGGAATATGGATATACCCTTTGTTAAAAGGAAGATGACCAGTACCGAGGCTATCGGAATTTTTACACGAACTCAGCAGTTTGATAAGGTAAACCTGATAAGGTATCGAAAGAAAAAGCATATAAATATTTACAGCTGTCACGGACATTATGATTATTTCTATGGCTATATGGTTCCTTCCACCGGATATCTCAAGATTTTTGAACTGAAAGCCAATGGACCGGGACTTATCCTTAGATATCCGGAAAGGTCAGAGCCCAATAAGCTGCCTGAGTTCAAGGAGCAGAAGAAACTCTTCAGCATATTCAGAGAGTTTGAAGAATGGGGGAAGATTCTGGAGCTGGAGAATATCAGCCATCTGAATGATGCAATCATGGATGGCAGAATAAATGACGTGATACGAGTTGCGGAAGGGCTTCATGAAAAAAAGATTGCACAGATTGCAGATATGATTGTTGCTTCAGGAAATAAAAAGCTTGTGCTCATTGCAGGCCCGTCATCCTCGGGTAAAACAACCTTTGCGGAGCGGCTGTCTGTTCAGCTTAGGGTAAACGGACTGAAGCCGGTAGCAATATCCATTGATGACTTTTTCAAGAACAGAGAGGATACCCCTATTGGTGAGGATGGAGAATATGATTTTGAAACTATAGATGCAATTGATGTTGTAACCTTTAACGATGTCATTATGAGGCTTATTAATGGTGAAGAAGTGGAAATGCCGGTATTTAACTTCCATACGGGAAACAGGGAATGGAAGGGCAGAAAACTGAAAATAGGTAAAGAACAGGTTCTGGTGGTGGAGGGAATACATGGGCTGAATGAAATACTCACACAGTGCATCCCGAAGGAGCAGAAGTTCAAGATATATATTAGTGCCCTTACGCATCTCAGCATAGATGACCATAACAGGATTCCCACATCCGATTTAAGGCTCATAAGACGTATAGTAAGGGATTACCAGTTCAGATCCGCTGATGCGCTTTCCACAATTAAGCGGTGGGATTCAGTAAGAAGAGGTGAGGAAAAATACATTTATCCCTTCCAGGAGGAGGCGGATGTTATGTTCAACTCATCCCTGGTGTATGAGCTGTCTATGTTAAATCAGATTGCATTGCCGCTGCTTGAGAAGATTGACAACGGAGTACATGAGTATATTGAAGCAAAGAGAATTAAGAAATTTTTGCAATACTTCCTGGAAGCAGATATGAATGCAATTCCTTCCAATTCAATACTGAGAGAATTCATTGGCGATAGCTGTTTTTTTAAATAAAACCGGTTGACATCCAAAAGCTGCATTAATTGCAGCTTTTTTTCTTAATAATATTATTATTTAAGCAAAAAATATTAACGCAGAACTAAAAGAGAAGGCAGCTTGTGATGGGCTATCTCAGATTTTTTATTGTATAGGAAAGTACGCTTTCCTATACAATAAAAAATATGGAGGAATAACAGCCTATGAGAAGAAAAAATATCGTAATATTGGCCTTGGTATTGTGTTTTGCATTGATGTTTAGCGCCTGTGCTGCAAGAAGGCCTCTTCAGACACCGGCACAGCCGGGGCAGGATACTGCAGGCCGTACCGGCACATATACAGGAATTGGACCCAGCACCACAAATCCCTATGACACCGGATATGGTGAATTCCCTTCATATTACGGAGGTTATGGCGGCTATGGCGGCTATAACAACGGCATGTATGGGGGATATGGAAATGAATACAGGAACATGGGAGGCAGCAATTATTCTCCTAACGTAGGAATGAACAATACAAGGCTTAATACAACCCAAGCCCAGAGACTTGCAAGAGCCTGTGAAGCAGTGCCCGGTGTCGATAATGCAACTTGTGTCATATCGGGCAACACATGCTATATAGGCGTAGATACTGATGGTGATCTTACCGGCAGAAATATCGCCTACGGAAATGCAAACGATCTGTCAGAGGTAAAACAACAATGTGCCCAGAAGGTAAAAGCAGCTAATCCCCAGATTCAGACTGTATATGTCAGCACTGACACAAATTTCTTTGAAAGGCTGAGAAGAATCAGCGATGGTGCCGGAAACGGTAATTTAGGAGATAACTTCAGAAATGAGCTTAACGAGCTTGTAAGGGGGCTAACTCCGGAAAGACTGCAGTAGCAATAGATTCAGTAGCGTTCCGCAGTAATGCGGAACGCTATTGTTTTTATGCAAATTAAGTGCATCGGCAGATACATTTTTGTTATAATATAGATGAAAGATAGTTTTCTTGGTATTATTTTACATAAGTACGGACATTTAAATGCTCTGCACGGAATCCTCCATTTATTCTATTCACATATTTCATCTTTTTGATTACAATATATTGGTGGGATAAAGACTCGGGAGGTAATATTTGTGGGATTTGCAAATTCATTTAACGATTTTTTGTTTTCTGTTGTCCCGTTTTTTATGTTTATTATTTTCGTCATAGTGACCATGACCTTCATAACATCCTTTACGGAGGGATTGGGACAATATCTTAGAAACAAAAGCGCTCCGAAGAAAACCATCCCGGCAAGGCTTGCAGCGAAGAGGACACATGATTGGGGCGGATATGGGGATACGGATATCCGTATCAGCTATTATGCTGCCTTTGAAACTGAAAATGGAGAGCGGCTGGAGTTTCCTGTAAGCAGCAGTTTTTCCGAAATATATGCAGAAGGCGATACGGGAATGCTGACATATAAGGGTACAAAATTTATTGACTTCAAGATAGAATAATTCTGGGGTAAAACTGTATCAAACCGTTAACGAGGTGTTTATTATGAAAGCAAAGAGACTAAAAACCGGAGATACAATAGGCATAGTGGCTCCTGCAAGCCCATCGGAAACCTTAAAAGCAGAAAGGGCAATCAAACATATAACCGATATGGGATATTCAGTCAAGGCGGGCAAATCGGTTTACAGCAGCAGGGGGTATTTGGCGGGGGCGGATGAATTGAGGGCTTCCGACATCAATGATATGTTTGCGGATGATGAGATAAGTGCTGTATTCTGTTTAAGGGGGGGTTACGGTTCACAGCGCATATTGGATTTGGTGGACTTCGAAAGGATTAGCAGTAACCCTAAAATATTCATGGGCTATAGTGATATTACAGCCTTATTGAATGCAATTTACCAGAAGTGCGGGCTTATTACTTTTCACGGCCCTATGGGAGGAGATTTTGCAGGGGGGCTGGAAAAGCGTACAAAGAGAGCTATGAAAAACATTCTGGAAAGCACCGAGCCGGCAGGAGAGCTGCCGAATCCTGTAACCCCGGAGGTTGTAGAAGAGGGAAAAGCATCGGGTAAATTGGCGGGGGGCAATCTTTCAATAGTTGCGGCTTCTCTGGGTACGCCTTACGAAGTGGACACCCGAAACAGGATATTGCTGCTGGAGGATGTATTTGAGGAACCCTATAGTGTAGACCGAATGCTGACACAGCTCAAGCTGGCCGGCAAGCTTAAGAGTGCCGCAGGAATTATACTGGGAGATTGGGGGAACTCGGAGCCGGAGGAACCAGAGAAAAGCCTCAGCCTTGAAGAGGTTTTTGAAGACATTTTCAAGGGCTTGGGTAAGCCTGTTCTGAAGGGCTTGAAAATAGGACACTGCAAGCCTAACTTCACAGTTCCCATAGGCGCAGAGGTATCAATTGATACCTGCAGCAAAACCGTATGCATACTTGAATCGGCAGTGGAATAGCAGAAAAATTCAAAAAAAGTTGATTAAGGTAACAGTTATGTTATAATATAGGGGATTAAGCAACAACTAATATTTGCGAATGGATTATAGTGTTTTGTACAGTTTATGACAAAGATACACTATTACATAATTAAGGAGGAAACAAATGAACTCAAAATTAGAGAAACTTGAAAACAATGTTGCGACATTGGAGATATCAGTATCGGCTGAAAAGCTTGAAGAAGGGATAATGAAGTCATACTTGAAGAATGTCAAGAAATTCAATATAGCCGGTTTTAGAAAAGGAAAAGCACCAAGGAAAATAATAGAGAGGCATTATGGTGAAGCGGTATTTTATGAGGATGCCATAAATATCATATGTCCTGACGCATATGATGAGGCTGTCAAGGAACACAATCTGGAGCCTGTCGACCGCCCTGATATAGACATAGTTGATATTGAAAGCGGTAAAGGCTTGGTTTTCAAGGCTGTCGTTACTGTGAAACCTGAAGTTGCATTGGGACAGTATAAAGGAATAGAAGCAGAAAAAAAGGAGTATAATGTAACTGATGAGGAAGTGGATAAGGAAATTGAGACAATAAGAGAAAAGAATGCCAGACTCATAGATATAAGCGACAGGCCGGTAAAGAACGGAGACATAACAATTATTGACTTTAAGGGCTTTGTTGAGGATAAACAGTTTGCGGGCGGCACTTCAGAGAACTATAGTCTTGAGGTAGGTTCCGGACAGTTCATACCGGGTTTCGAAGAGCAGCTGGTTGGTGCGGAGTTAGGCAAGGAAATAGATGTTAATGTTCAGTTTCCTAAGGAATATAATAGCGAAGAGCTGGCAGGAAAACCTGCCTTATTCAAGGTTACCGTTAAGGAAATAAAGGAAAAACAGTTAGCTGAGTTGGATGATGAATTCGCCAAGGATGTAAGCGAATTTGATACTCTGGATGAGCTGAAGGAAGATATAAGGAAAAAGAAGGAAGAGCAGTACAAAAGACTGGAAAAGCAGCAGTATGAGGATGAAGTGATAAACAAGGCTGTTGAGAATGCAACTGTTGATATTCCTGAGGTAATGGTAGATGCACAAGTAAGAATAATGCTGAGAGACTTTGATTATCAGCTGAGATATCAGGGCTTGAATCTTGAAGCATACCTTAAATATATGAATATGGATATTGAAAAGCTTAAGGAATCATACAGAGATACAGCAAAAAGCAGAGTGAAGAGCCAGCTGGTGCTGGAAAAAGTGGCGGAAGTTGAGGGAATTGCTGCTGCAGAAGAAGATTTGAATGCCGAAATTGAGAAGACGGCAAAGCATTACAATCAGGATTTGGAAAAATTCAAGAAAACTTTGAAAGAAGACGAAATAACATATATAAAGGATGGGATAGTCATCCAGAAGGCCATCGACTTCCTTGTCGATAACAGCGTGGCCATATAGTTATTTTCATGGAAAGGGAGGATACCTATGAGTTTGGTACCGATAGTTGTAGAACAGACTAACAGAGGAGAACGCTCTTACGATATTTACTCGAGGCTTCTGAAGGACAGGATAGTTTTTCTGGGCGACGAAGTCAATGATGTTACAGCAAGTCTGGTGGTAGCGCAGCTCTTATTCCTGGAAGCTGACGATCCGGATAAAGATATCAATTTTTATATAAACAGCCCCGGAGGATCAATAACGGCGGGCTTTGCCATATATGATACCATGCAGTATATTAAGCCTGATGTCTCTACCATATGCGTAGGTTTGGCGGCAAGTATGGGTGCATTTCTGCTGGCAGCCGGAGCGAAAGGAAAGAGATTTTGCCTTCCGAACAGTGAGGTTATGATTCACCAGCCTTCCGGCGGAGCGCAAGGCAAGGCCACCGACGTGGGAATATATGCAGAAAGGCTTATCAGGAGCCGCAAGAAATTAAATGAGATTCTCAGTGCAAAAACCGGACAGCCGATAGAAAAAATAGAAAGAGATGTTGAAAGGGATTATTTCATGTCAGCGGCAGAAGCAAAGGAATATGGGCTTATTGATGATATCCTTGTCAAGAGGAAGTAAAGTGAGGTGATATCATGGCTAAATTTGATGATAAAAAGCAGCTGAAATGTTCTTTCTGCGGGAAAAATCAGGAGCAGGTCAGAAGATTAATAGCAGGGCCGGGTGTGTATATTTGTGACGAATGTATTGAGCTTTGCCAGGAAATCATTGACGAGGAATTCTATGAGGAATTGGATACAGAGCTGCAGGATGTTCCAAAGCCTGCACAGATCAAGGAATTCCTTGACCAATATGTTATTGGCCAGGAAGAAGCCAAAAAAGCATTGGCAGTTGCTGTATACAACCATTATAAAAGAATAAACTCTGACTACAAGATAGATGATGTAGAGCTTCAGAAGAGCAATATAGCACTTATAGGCCCCACAGGCTCGGGAAAGACATTGCTTGCTCAGACTCTGGCCAAGATGCTGAATGTACCTTTTGCCATAGCGGATGCAACTTCCCTGACTGAAGCCGGTTATGTGGGAGAAGATGTGGAGAACATACTTCTGAAGCTGATTCAGAATGCAGACTACGACATTGAAAGAGCACAAAAAGGTATAGTGTATATTGATGAGATTGACAAGATTGCAAGAAAGTCTGAGAATCCTTCAATAACAAGGGATGTTTCCGGTGAAGGCGTGCAGCAGGCTCTTCTCAAGATTCTTGAAGGCACTGTGGCAAGTGTTCCTCCCCAGGGCGGAAGGAAGCATCCTCATCAGGAGTTCATACAGATTGATACTACAAATATATTGTTCATATGCGGCGGAGCCTTTGACGGCCTTGAGAAGATAATAATGAACAGGACAGGCAAAAAATCAATGGGCTTTGTTGCGGATATACATTCCAGGAATCATCAGGATATCGGAGAGATTCTTAAAAAGATAATGCCGGAGGATTTGCTGAAATTCGGCCTCATACCGGAATTTGTCGGAAGAATTCCGATAATAGTGACGTTAAATCCTCTGGATAAAGATGCACTGATGAAGATACTAACCGAGCCGAAGAATGCTCTGGTTAAACAGTATCAGAAGCTTTTTGAGCTTGACAATGTGGATCTGGAATTTGAAGATGACGCCATCGAAGAGATTGCGCAAAAAGCTTTGGACAGGAAAACGGGAGCCAGGGGCTTAAGGGCGATATTCGAGGAGAATATGCTCAATGTAATGTTTGAGATTCCGTCCAGGGATGATATAGATAAGTGCATAGTTAAAAAAGAGACTATATTGGAGCACAAGGAGCCCGATATAGTATACCTTGAGCCTGGGACAAAGAAGACTGTGAAAAAGCAGCCCAGGAAAGGCCAGAAAGCAAGGAAAGGTACGGCATAAATACAAGACCGGTTAGAGCAACCGGTCTTTTAATTTGGAATTGCCGCTCCTGGCTGCTGCTGTTCGAATGCATGGTTATGAATACTTTCCCGCCTTCAATATAATAATACTATTGACACTCAAATATGAGGGAGGAAAATACCATGTCACAATTGCTTATTGCTATCCAGCTTTTTTTTGCTGTTGTAATAGGAATGTACTTCTTAAACCTTCTGAGAGGCCAACAGGGAAACAAAGTTGCTATAGAAAAAGAATCGCGAAAAGAAATGGAAAAACTGCAGCATATGAGAGATATTCAGCTGACAAAGCCGCTGTCTGAGATCACCCGGCCTTCTGATTTTAGGGAGATAATAGGCCAGGAGAACGGTATAAAGGCATTAAGGGCGGCAATATGCAGCCCAAATCCACAGCATGTGATAATATATGGCCCTCCCGGGATAGGGAAGACGGCGGCTGCCAGACTAATACTGGAAGAGGCGAAAAAGACGCCGAATTGTCCCTTCCGCCAGGATGCAAAGTTTGTTGAGGTTGATGCCACAACGGTAAGATTTGATGAAAGAGGTATTGCAGATCCTCTTATAGGCTCGGTTCATGACCCCATATATCAGGGAGCAGGTGCGATGGGAGTAGCAGGAATTCCACAGCCAAAAGTCGGCGCAGTAACCAAAGCCCATGGAGGGATACTCTTCATAGACGAGATTGGAGAACTGCATCCTATACAAATGAATAAGCTGCTCAAAGTGCTGGAAGACAGGAAGGTATTCCTGGAGAGCGCATATTACAGCTCGGAAGATGCCAATATTCCTTTCCATATACATGATATCTTTCAAAACGGGCTGCCGGCTGATTTCAGGCTTATCGGGGCTACCACAAGGGGGCCGGAGTCAATTCCGCCTGCACTGAGGTCAAGATGCCTCGAGATTTATTTCAGAGGACTGACCTCTGAGGAAATCGGGATAGTGACCTCCAATGCCCTTAACAAGATTAAATTTGACTGCGAAGAAGGAGTTCCCGAGCTTATAGGGAAGTATGCGACAAACGGAAGGGAAGCTGTAAACATTATACAAACAGCAGTCGGAGTTAATATAAATGAGAAAAGGAATAAAGTTACTATAAGCGATATAGAATGGGTGCTTAACAACGGACAGTACAGTCCAAGGCCGGAAAGGAAGATAAATGATGAACCGCAAATAGGTTATGTAAACGGACTTGCAGTATATGGGCCAAATATGGGCACTCTTATGGAAATAGAAGCAATTGCGGTAAGAGCCGGCCGGGGAACCGGACGGCTTCTGGTCACGGGAATAGTCGAAGAAGAGGAAATAGGCTCAAGAGACGGAAGAACCATTAAAAGAAAAAGCATGGCAAAGGCTTCCACCGACAATGTAATCACTGCAATCAAAAAATATTTGGGCATAGATCCGGGGGAATACGACATTCATTTGAATTTTCCCGGAGGCACACCGGTGGACGGCCCTTCTGCCGGTATTACAATAGCAGTGGCGATATATTCCGCAATAACCAACAGCTACGTAGACAACCGGATTGCAATGACGGGAGAAGTATCAATAAGAGGGAAAGTAAAGGGCGTAGGAGGTATTATTCCCAAGATTGAAGCTGCTGTCCGCGCAGGGGTAAAAAAGGTCATCATTCCAAAGGAGAATTGGCAGGAGATATTCAGTACTTATGATATTGAAGTAATATCGGTGGAAAGTATTGTTGAAGCTGTCAACATAGCCACCATGAGGCAGGCGGAAGTGAAGCACCTGAAGGCTCAGTCTTCCGAGGGAAATATACTAACGGCATCAAAAATTGCCAAAGCTCCTTCAATGCAGGCTATGAGCGATATAAAACAGTAATGGAAAGAAGGACATCTTTATTAAAAATATTGATAAAAAATTTATGTAAAGATATAATAGATTAGACACATGGTATTACGGGAGTTGATAAAATGCAGAAAAGAAAAGAAGATATTAAGAGATTGCCGTTGCTGCCACTGAGAGGCTTAAGTATTTTTCCATACATGGTTTTGCACTTTGATGTAGGCAGGGAGAAGTCAATAAGAGCACTGGAAGAGGCTATGATAAATGATCAGCTTATATTTCTTGTTACTCAGAGGGATGCTCATACTGATTTGCCCACAGTGAAAGATTTCTATGAAGTTGGTACAATATCAAAGATAAAACAGCTTCTGAAGCTGCCGGGGGACACCATAAGAGTGCTTGTTGAAGGAATCAACAGAGCAGAGATAAGGGATATAATTTCCGAGGATGCTTTTTTCCTTGTGGATGTGCTGGAACATCAGGATATACAGCTGTCGGGAGATTTGGAGCTTGAGGCATTAAGAAGAAGTGTAATGGAGGTTTTCGATGAATATATTAAAGCAAATCCCAAGGTTGCACCGGAAACCCTTATCACGGTATCAGACATAGATGATGCGTCCAGGTTTGCGGACGTGATAGCCTCAAATCTCACCATTAAGATAGAAGAGAAGCAGGAAATATTGTCCTTGTTTGATGTAAAGGAAAGAATGGAGAAAATATTTGAAATACTCTCCAGGGAGCTTGAAATACTTGAAATAGAGAGGAAGATAAACTCCAGAGTCAGAAAACAGATAGACAAGTCCCAGAAGGAATATTATCTGAGGGAGCAGCTTAAGGCTATTCAGCGGGAACTGGGAGAAAAGGAAGGACACGGAGAGGAAATTGAGCAATATGCTGAAAAGCTTTCAAAGCTCGAAGTACCCGATGAGGTAAAGGAAAAGGTGGAAAAGGAGCTGGATAGGCTGTCCAAAATGTCCCAGGGCTCTCCCGAGGTAGGCGTGACAAGGACTTACCTGGATTGGATTTTTGACTTGCCTTGGAATACTCTGACGGAAGATAATCTTGATATAAAGAATGCAAGAAAGGTGCTTGACGAGGATCATTACGGACTTAAAAAGGTCAAGGAGAGAGTGCTTGAGTACATGGCTATCAGGCAGCTTTCCAACAATATGAAGGGGCCAATATTGTGCCTGGTCGGGCCTCCGGGAGTGGGCAAAACCTCCATAGCCAGATCCATTGCAAGGGCTATGGGGAGGAAGTTTGCCAGGATGTCCCTGGGCGGAGTCCGTGATGAAGCGGAGATAAGGGGACATCGCAGGACATATATCGGAGCTATTCCGGGCCGTATTATATACTCCATAAAGCAGGCAGGTTCAAGGAATCCTTTGTTCCTCTTCGATGAAATAGATAAACTGGCCAGTGACTTCAGAGGGGACCCGGCTTCCGCACTGCTTGAAGTCCTTGATTCGGAACAGAACAAGGAATTCAGGGATCACTATCTGGAATTGCCCTTCGATCTTTCAAAGGTTATGTTCTTAACCACCGCAAATTCGACGGATACCATACCTCCGGCATTGTTGGACAGGATGGAGGTAATATATATTTCAGGATATACGGAAGAGGAGAAGCTTCATATAGCCGCTGACTATCTGGTGCCCAAGCAGATAAAAGAGCATTCACTGAAGGATGAAAGCGTTTCTATTTCTGAAGCTGTCATAAGAGCGGTTATTAACGGTTATACAAGGGAAGCAGGGGTAAGGAACCTGGAGCGCGAAATTGCAAATATTATTAGAAAATGCGCTACTCAAATAGTGGAGAATAACAAAAAAAGAGTCAGAGTTACTCCCGGTAATCTGAAAAAATATCTCGGGATTCAAAAATACAGGCATGATTTGATAAACCAGAAGAACGAGATAGGTGTAGTAACCGGTTTGGCCTGGACACCTGTCGGCGGAGATACATTGTTCATTGAGGTTTCCGTAATGCCCGGCACAGGAAAGCTTGAGCTTACGGGACATCTCGGAGATGTTATGAAGGAGTCTGCAAGAGCGGGCTTAAGCTACATTCGCTCCAGATGTGAGGAATTTGGCATTGATAAAGAATTTACGAAGAATACGGATATTCATATACATGTCCCGGAGGGTGCCACACCAAAGGACGGCCCTTCAGCAGGAATAACCATGACAACAGCCTTGGTATCGGCTCTTGCAAAGATTCCGGTGCACAGAAACGTAGCAATGACCGGAGAAGTCACTTTAAGGGGAAGGGTGCTGCCCATAGGCGGTTTGAAGGAGAAGGTGCTTGCTGCCAAGCGTGCAGGCATAAAGAAAGTAATTCTTCCTTATGAGAATGAAAAGGACATTGAGGAAATTCCGGATACCGTAAAGAAAAACATGACCTTTGTGCTGGTATCAGATATGGACGAGGTCCTGTCCCATGCATTGATAAGGGATGAGAAACATGATAATTAAGAAATGTGAGTTTATTAAAAGTGCAGTTCACCAAAACCAGTATCCAGAGCTTGATCTGCCGGAAATAGCTTTTTCCGGCAGATCTAATGTCGGGAAATCCTCGCTTATTAATTCGCTTCTTAATCGTAAGAAGCTTGTTAAGACAAGCTCTAGCCCAGGAAAGACCAGATTGATTAACTTTTTTATGATTAATGATGAGTTTGTTCTGGTTGATTTACCGGGCTATGGATATGCAGCCGTGTCAAAAAGCCAGAGGCAGGCCTGGGGTAAGATAATTGAGAATTATCTGAGGTACAGGGAAAACCTGAAGAATGTTGTTCTGCTGGTAGATATACGCCATGAGCCCACAGCTGATGATAAGCTTATGTATGATTTTATTAAGTATTACAGAAAGTCTGTAACTGTTGTTGCGACGAAGCTGGATAAAATCACCCGGTCATCAGTGAACAAGAACTTGAATATAATTAAGCAAAAACTTGATATTAATCAAAATGATATTTTAATTCCTTACTCCTCTGAGACCCATGTGGGGAGAGAGGAACTCTGGGAGGTACTGCTGACCTGGAAGTAGGCTTATTTGATTGGGGGGGACACTATTGGAGGTATATGAGGCATTTATTATTATTCTTACTTTTTTGCTGCTTAATGTCCCGATTTTTATCTCACTGTACGAATATGTATTCAAGGATATGAGCTTAATCGCAAAGTTTGCCGTAGGAGTGGTTTATTGGTCTGCTGCGTTTTTGATTCATGAACTGGCTCCTTTTATCGGGGTGCTTATTCTGCTTTCCAAAGTTCACAGGAAAGCAGAGGTTGAAATTCATGAAAGGAATATCAATATATGGTCGGCAACAGCCGGGGATATTATTTTTGTTGCCGGTGCCACCCTGGTTTTTAAAGCGGTAATCAATCAGATAAATAAGTTATATGTGTACATTTTAAACATATATTTCAATATGGACGCCAAACCTCAAGAAATAGTAGAAGAATTTGCCGGCGGAGAGATGTACTACAAAGTGATGCTTTTTATTTTGGTGGTAATATTGGCACCTTTTGTAGAGGAATATATCTTCAGATATTATATTTATGATAAGCTTTTACTGAAAAGTATGCCCCATGCGGCAGCTGCCATCATATCAACATTAATTTTTACTCTGCTGCATTTTAATATATCAGGCATTCCCACCTTTTTGGGGTTGGGGCTTTACTGTACATTCATATATGAGAGAAAGGGCTTTTATGGTGCCGTAACCGCCCACCTGGTATCAAACCTTGTTACTGCGGCAATGTTAATTGTATAGGAAAGGATACTTTCCTATACAATGGGGGATGCAAGGGGGGAAGCCCCCTGCCGATAAAGGAGGGTGCTCAGCTGCAGAGCAGCGTCGAAGGGAACCATAGGGTTCCCTAGCGAAAAAGTGCGGCGCGAGACGCACTTTTAATTGTATAGGAAAGGATAAGTATTCATATGGAAATTGAATTTCATAGAGTATTATTGGACGCATTGACGGAAGCCATAATGAGAAAGTCGGTAGTGACTGTGAAGAATATGGAAAACGACAGTATAATAGTGGTTACTGCCACCGAAGATGAAATAATAATATCCCTGAGCAGGATTCCTTCCATGATGAATGATGTAATATCAGCGGTATCTGACTGCCTGGGCAGGTGCCCTGACATGATATACGACAGAGCCAGTGTATTGAAGGACGATATTGTTATATACTATATGGTTTGGCTCAACAATAATGAAGGAGGAAGATCCTTCGTGGAGAAGGAGTTCGCTGTGCCTCAGAACAGGATAACCTATTTGAGCCAAAAGGCTCTTGGCTATCTGCAAAATATGAATTAATAATGTATCATCAAGCATTGCTGAGGAAGAACAAAGATTGGAACCATACTCTGCACACAAGAAAAGTTACCATACATGAATTGGAATAAGGCCTAAGGCCTTATTTACTTATGGTTCCAAATTCTGTATAATATCTATGGCGGACTCAATATTTTGTTTGTGGGGGTAATAAAATGCTTAAAAAGCTGAAGCTGTTTTTTGTCAAACCAACGGAGCTGTTCAGGGATTACATCGAGAAGCCTGTCTGGGCATTGAAGCTGTTCGTTATAGCTCTTGTGATAGGCTTATATACCTATGGAACCAAGATTCTCGGCGAGGATTTGTTTATTGAAATGATGGAAGAAAAGGCAGCAGCTATGCCGCCTGAACAGGCTGAAGCATTAAGGTCATCAATTGCTTTTATGAATACGCCTATGATGAACCTAATTTCTGCTGCTGTAGCAGCAATATCAACAGTCGCCATCATTCTGCTGATTGCACTTGTATATAAGGCATTTATCAGAGCACTCAAGGGTGAAATAAAATACAAACAGGTTTTGGCAGTCTATACTCTGGCATATATGGCATCTATTGTTGGTATGGCGGTAAAGTTTGCCTACATGTATTTCACAGGCAACCTTCTATATTTGGATTTAAGTCCAACATTTAAAGACGTACTGCTTAACAACCTTGATCCATTTGTCATCTGGCAGTCAATACTTATGGTATTCGGAATATCTGCAGTATCAGGCATTCCTGAAAAGAAGAGCATCATTATAGTGGCAGTAATGTGGCTGGTTGCTCTGGCAATATCATTCGGCTCTGTGATGTTGGCTAATTAAACTTAGTAATATTTCCTTTTTGTTAAGCTCGGGCTCTTCAATAACCTTTTCTAAAAGGCTGTTGAGGAGTTCTTTTATTTTCTTCCCGGGTTTAATACCCAATGCAATAAGATCATCACCGTTTACTGCAAGAGATTTCAGGCTTGTACACTGGCCTTTTTCCTTGATATCCTTATATAATTCCCATATTTTTATGAATTTCCCGGTGCGTTCCTTAAGAAGTCCGGGGTTCTGAGCCTTTTTATCCGCCTCGATGACCTTAAGAAGGCTTTCAAACATATCATCTCCAACTCTGGACATGGCTTTCCTGACTGATTTTGCATCGGCCTTTATGTGCATATCATGGCATCGCACCAGCAGAAGTATTTTGTCCATGGACTTTTTGTCAAATCTCAGCCTTGACATGACTGTTCCGGAAAGCTTGACACTTAGCTGCTGGTGATTATAAAAATGATCTATTCCTTTGCTGTCTGTGGTTTTTGTGCCCGGCTTTCCTATATCATGCAGCAGCATTGCCCATCTGAGGATCTTGTCCTTTTCAACATGGGCTACTGAGCGCAGCGTATGCTCAGCTACATTATACGAATGGTAGGGATTGTTCTGATTGGTTATAAAGCAGGGCTCAAACTCCGGCAGAGTATATTTTATCAGCTTTGTATCCATCAGCAGTGAAAAGCAAAGGGGGTTATCGGATAATAGTATTTTTGTAAGTTCATCTCTAATACGCTGGGGGCTTATACTTCCTATCAGGCTGCTGTTTGTTTCAATGGATTTCAGCGTTCTCTCATCAACAGAAAATCCGAGCTGCGCGGAGAAACGTACGGCCCTCAGCATACGAAGGGCATCTTCACTGAATCTTACTTCAGGGTCTCCTACTGTTCTTATAATTCCTTTCCTGATATCCGCTGTACCGCCAAAGGGATCCACAATTCCGGCTTCAGGGCTGTAAGCAATGGCATTTATGGTGAAATCCCTCCTTGAAAGGTCTTCTTCAATGGAAGAAGTAAAGGTTACAGCCTTGGGTTTCCTGAAATCAGCGTATTCACCGTCTATACGGTAAGTGGTAACCTCAAAGAGGCTTTTCTCAATTATTACTGTGACGGTGCCATGCCGGATCCCCGTATCCGCAGTTTTTTGGAATAATTCTTTTACCTCTCCGGGTAACGCATCAGTTGCAATATCCCAGTCTTCGGGCACTTTACCAAGTATGCTGTCCCTTACGCAGCCTCCTACGATGAAAGCTTGGTAATTGTGCTCATGCAGCTTATCCAGTATAAATTGAACCTTCCGGGGTATGGGGATTTCAATATCGTATTTCATATACCGTCCCTCCGTTTTTATCCTCCAAGGGTCACATCCTGATACTGATACCACTCAAGGGCTTTATACAGATGCTCCGATTTAAAATCCGGCCACAGGTCATCGACAATATAAAAATCAGCGTACACCGATTGTATAGGCAGAAAACCGCTGAGCCTGCGCCTTCCGCCCCATCGGATAATCAGGTCCACTCTTGAAATGTCGGCAGAGGCAATATGTCCTGCATGGCTCAAATCCCAGCTCCATCCATAATTGACCAGGAAGTTGATTTTAATAAGCCCCTGCCCGAACTTTACCCTCTTAGTATAAGGAAGAAGCTCCCGGGGGAACATGGGGGAGCTGGTATTCCCAACGACCAATAGCTCCGCATCCTTCCCTGTAAGTTCCATTACAGCATCGACGCAAGCTTTTCTGAAGGCTTGTGTCTGTATGGAGGGCCTCCTGGTATTGTCTTCTGTAAAGCCGTATAGGGTTAACTCTTTTATTCCAAGCTCAATACATAGTTTGTAAAGCTCAAAGCCCGGTTTTATTCCGTGGCAGTATCCATCCTGCTTCTCTAAGCCCTTTCCCAGGGCCCATCTCCTGTTTCCGTCGGGAATAACTCCAATGTGCATCGGAAGCCTTTTAAAGCTGGGAACGCTCATAGGTTCACCTCGCATAATTAATTCGTATTGCTTTATTATTCCCGATATGTAAAGAATTAGCCTTATATGCTTTATATAATTATAGCTTTTTTTGCGGCAGCAGTACAGCATAAACCTTTGCACTTGCCTGATAAGAAGAATAATGTCCCGCGTCCCCATGTCCCCGTCGCATTATTCATTTATTACGTTACAGTTAAAGGAAAATCGCAAACTGTGTAGAATATATGAAGGGAATAAATATGTGAGGGGAAATAAATGAAGAAGCTTATCAGAATTTTTGCATTGGTGCTTTTAATTATGTTTGCTGTTTCAGGCTGCTTTATCAAGGGGGCAGATCTCCCTGAAGATATGGTCGGAATGCCTTCAGAGGGTTACGGCAATACCCTGGGAAATATAACAAACGGCGGTGTTGTGGCATTTCAGGAAGGCTGGGTATATTACTGCAGCGGCAATGATGATGTAAATATATACAAAATGAGAATAAACGGATCGGAAAAAACCAAATTAAACAGTGATAAGTCAATGTTCCTGAATGTGCAGGGAGACTGGGTTTATTACAGCAATATTGAAGAAACGGAAAAAAGCAGCATATATAAAGTAAAAACAGACGGCACTAAAAGGGCAAAGCTGACTAACGACTCTGCATCCTTCATAAATGTTGTGAATGAATGGATTTATTACAGCAATGCTTCCGATAACAGGCGAATTTACAAGATCAAAACTGACGGCACGGAAAGAACACTCATCGGGGACAACTTTTCCTCATATTTGAATGTGCATGATGGGTGGATTTATTACACTAACGGAGACGATAAAAAGCGAATATATAAGGTCAGCATTGACGGAACGGAAAATGTCAGAGTGTCGGAGGATTCGGCAGCATATATAAATGTGGACGAAGACTGGATATACTACAGCAACGGTTCTGACGGGAACAAGCTCTATAAAATCAGGACTGACGGAACTGAGAATACTGAGCTTACAAAGGAAGAAGCCCTCTTCATAAATGTATCGGAGGAATGGGTATATTATAGCAATGGATATAACGGCAACAGGATATTCAGGATAAAAAAGGATGGCACAGATAAGGCAATTCTGAACTACGAAAGCTCCAAGTTTATAAATATCGCTGACGGATGGCTGTACTTCATTGTTGATTCTGCCTCATACAGATTATTTAAGATGAAAAGCGACGGTACAAAAATACAGATGGTCGAAAAAGTAGAAAGGTAAGAAGTGCGCTTCTTACCTTTTAAACTATCAAATCCACATGCTGCACCGATCCGGCAGTACCGTTCTCATGAAGGAAAATGCCGGTTTTCTGAATGACTCCGTTTTCCTTGTTTTCTTCTCCTCTCAAGCTGAAGGCCGTTCCTGCGCTGCCCAGGTATATTGCGCCTATACCCTTCTCGCCGAGAGCAAAAAGCGTGTCATTTCCATATTCGTCCTTTGTCCATATTCTAAGTCTGTCGAAAATTATGTCGTTTTCGTCTATCCATCCATTTTCATCCAAATCATATTGTGATAAATCAGCAAAGCCGTCGCCGCTTTGAGGGCCGAAAAGCTCGCTTCCGTCATTTATTTTCCCGTCATTGTTGAGATCGAGAGAAAGGAAACCGCTTCCCGCAAGCAGCCGGGATATCTGGTCAGGGCTTCCGTCACAGTCAATATCGAAACTGAATTTATTGTCTGACAGAATTGCCGAAGGAGCATCGAAATTTATGACAAGGGGATCCTTTCTTAACGCATCCCCCGCTCTTATGTGGATTTCTTCACTTGAGAAAAACTCCCTGCTCATATTCAGTTGGAGGTCTATTTTAATTTCCCTCCCGTCGGAAGTTCTTACAGTTCCGGTTGAGCTGAAGGACACCTTTTCACTTTCATAATGAATGGATTTGCTGTCGTAGATCAATCCCCACCCGGCTCTTGGGTTCCCATTGCCTTGATTTGCCGGAACACCCCGGTTAATGGGCGTATCACTGTTGATTCTGATCTTTTTCGGTATTTTGAATTTGAATTTTTTGCCCAGAAGCTGTGTCAGCATTGCTTCAATGAGCATAAGCTTTTGCTTATCTTCTCCGGCAAGTTCCTCTTCAACATCAGAATCAATGCATTGGGAATTGCTGCTGCTGATTTGCTGATGCAGTTCCATGGCTCTTTTTGAGATATCAATGATGATTCCGGGAGGGCTATTCATTGATGTTTCAGGATTATCACCTATCCAGAATTGCATGTTTTCCTGTTTTTGTTTAAAGGTTACCGAGGAGTGCTCGCTCTTTAAACAGATGTTTGAATTCTCGATCTTCATTTTTTCACCTCCGTGTGATATTACGCCAAAGCCGCAATCCTTTTTTGCTTTGGTATAGATTATTATATAAGTTATCGGAAAAATTCCGCATATTCTTTATGTGTATACATAAATATGCTACAATAATTGTATCGATACAAAAAGGGGTGAGGGTATGGGTGAAGTGATAATTCCGGAAGATATAGAAATAAATATAGACAAAAGCAGCGGCAGTCCGATTTATATACAGTTGTATGAGCAGCTGAAAAAATATATAATTGAAGGTATTCTTACGGAAGACTGCAAGCTTCCAACAATCAGAGACTTCGCTGAGCATCTGGGAGTGAACAGTATAACCATAGTCAATGCATACAAGCTGTTGGAGGATAACAAGCTGGTTTATAAGAAGGTGGGAAGCGGAACCTACGTAATGCCGCTGAAGGCTGTGATAAACCTTGAAAGCAATTTCACCTACTCTTTGGATGAAATAGAGTTTGACATGGATATGGGAGCTGATGAGGATATCATAAATCTTTCAACAGCTTCCCCGGACCCAAAGCTTTTCCCCATAAAAGACTTCAGGAGGATGCTGGATGAGGTATTGGAACGGGACGGGGGAAGAGCCTTCATGTATCATGAAAATATGGGGTATAAACCCTTAAGGGAGTCGATATCAAAATACCTGACGGAATATGGAATTAACGCGGAAGCCACCGATATACACGTTATTTCCGGTGCACAGCAGGGCATAGATATTATATCCAGAGTTCTTTTAACCAACGGAGACTGCGTCTTTGTAGAGAGTCCGACATATAACGGGGCTGTAGCCGTATTCAAGTCAAGGGGGGCAAAGATTGTTGAAATACCGCTTATGGCAGACGGCCCGGATATGAAGGAACTGGAAAAAAAGCTTGCGCTTATTAAGCCCAAGCTTATATATGTTATGCCGAACTTTCAGAATCCTACCGGATACACCTATTCTGAAAGGAAGAGGAAATATCTTCTGCTGCTATGCAAAAAATATGATGTTACGGTGGTTGAAGATGATTACATGAGCGACCTGAGTTATCTTGATGTGGGAAAAAGGCCTCTTAAGGCGCTTGACAGGGAAGGCAGGGTGATATATATTAAAAGCTTTTCCAAGATATTCATGCCGGGGCTTAGAGTGGGATATCTGATAATTCCGGAAGGCTTAAAGGAAAATGTTATGGGCATCAAGCATATAACAGACATATATACCTCAGGATTAATGCAAAGGGTTCTTGATTTGTATTTCAGAAGCGGCATATGGAGCAAGCACTTGGAATATATGAAGCGGGAATACAGCTTGAGGTATTTTGAAGCAGTAAGATCTGCAAGAAAGTATCTTAGGGGGGCAAGCTTCACCCAGCCTTATGGAGGGTTGAATCTGTGGGTCAAGCTGCCGGAGAAGGTATCATCCGTTGAACTTTTTGAAAGGTGCAGAGACAGGAAAGTGATTTTTACGCCGGGCACCGTATTCATAAAGGGGGAGGCCGGAGAGATGCATATAAGGATAAGCTTTGCCGCTGCAAGCCTCGGAAAAATCGCGGAAGGAATATCAATAATAGGAAATGTAATGGAGGAGATTAAAGACAGTGCTAAATAATCTCCTTTAAGTCCTTTACTACATTTGCATCAAGATTTCCGATCTCAGCCATTGAATCAATTATTTCAAGGGCTTTTTCTTTTTTCATTCCTTCTCTGTAAGGCCTGTCTTCCGTCAAAGCCTGGTACACATCACACACAGCCATAACTCTTGATTTATGGCATAGCCTTTCTGCACCAATACCCTCCGGATAGCCCGTACCTCTCAGGGTCTCATGGTGGTTTGCTGCCCATGGAGTAATTTCTTCCATGCCTGAAATATTGCCCAGTATGAGTTTTGTATAGTAAGTATGGGATTTGATTATAGAATATTCATTGGCACTGAGGCTCCCGGGTTTGTCCAATATGTGGTTGGGGATGGCAAGCTTTCCTATATCATGGAGCAAGGCCGCAATTTTCATTTTCATTGTTGATTCCTTGTCAAAATTGTAATACTTGCAAAACATTGAGGCATGATTGGATAAACCTATGGAATGCTCATGGGTAAAGGTGCTTTTCTTATCTATTATTGCCGCAAAGACAACGGCAATATTTTTTATTGTATTGAGAGATACCGATGTCTTTATAGGGGGATGCTTGCGGGTTAAGATAGCAGGATTGGTATTGATATTTTCCATGTCAAGCCAGAACCTCTCATTTTTGCATGCTTCCATAAATGCATCCGAAATATTGCTGCTGAACATTTTTCCTTTGTTGGATTGAATCCAGTTAATTATATAATCCTTCTGCATCCAGTACGGCTGTTCATCATTGTAAATAAGCTCAAACATATCAGCTATATGTATTATCTGGGCTTCCTCAGGAATGTCACTTTCTGCAAGCCCGTTGGGGCCTGATCCATTCCAGTTTTCGTGATGAAATTTTATGAATCTTGAAATACATTTGTCCAGAGGCAGTTTCTTAATTATATTGGAACCGAATTCGGAATGCTCATATATGAAGCTGCTGTCTCCGTGAGCTTCGGCAAAGGCTTCAACCGCACCGATATCGTGCATGCTTGAGGCAATATAAAGATTCTTAAGCCTCTCCCCGTCATAATTAAGCTTTTCTGCAATGCAAAGTGATGCAAGGGCTGTCCGTTTTGAGTGGCTGGCGAAGTTGTGGTTATATATGCTGAATCTTGGTATAGGAACATTAAAATTAATCCTTTTGTGTTCGTCCTTAAAGGCAGCCCCCTCCGCCAAATCCAGGGATAATGAAATGGAGTTTATAAAGCTGTTGAAATCAATAAATGCGGTTTTTTCTGTCATATTCATTGCTCCTTGTTGATTGTCGAATTTTGTAGATATTTAGTATCAGCTACAATTATATAATATTTTTTAAATGAAAACATAGAAAATTATGATGTTTTTTTGATTACTTAAATAACTTATAGGGAACACTTGAAGTTGAGAATTTACTTAAGCAGAATCGGAGGTAAATGATGAAGTTCTACATAGGTATAGACGTAGGATCTGTGAGTACAAATGTAGTAGCAGTGGATGACAGCTTCAATGTATTATCAAAGCAATACATCAGAACAAACGGCCAGCCTCTTGAATCGGTGAAGGAGGGACTGAGAAACCTTAAAGCAGAGCTGGGCAGCAGCTCAAAGGTTTTAGGCGCAGGTGTTACCGGCAGCGGCAGACAGCTTAGCGGCATAATGGTGGGAGCAGATGTAGTAAAAAATGAAATAACTGCTCATGCAACTGCTGCTATTACATATTTTCCTGACGCAAGGACCATATTTGAAATCGGCGGACAGGATTCCAAGATTATAATGCTTAAGAATGGAATGGTAGTTGATTTTGCAATGAACACAGTGTGCGCTGCAGGTACAGGTTCCTTCCTGGAACATCAGGCCGAAAGGCTTAAGGTGAGAATCGAGGAGTTCGGAGACCTTGCTCTGAGAGCTGAAAGGAACGTCAGGATCGCCGGCAGGTGTACAGTGTTTGCTGAATCCGATATGATTGCCAAGCAGCAGTATGGCTTCTCAAAAGCCGACATTATCAATGGATTGTGTGAAGCTCTTGTGAGGAATTACATAAACAATCTTGGAAGAGGGAAAAAGCTTGAACCGCCTTTTGTATTTCAGGGAGGAGTAGCCGCAAACAAAGGTATAAAAACAGCCTTTGAAAAGGTAATAGGGCATCAGGTTGTTGTTCCCGGGCATTACAACGTAATGGGGGCAATAGGTGCGGCAATGCTTGCCAGGGAGTATATTTTAAGGAGCGGCAAAACAACAGGGTTCAGAGGATTTGAGGCCGATGACTTTGATTTTGTGCCTGCAAGCTTTGAGTGCTCCGACTGTGACAATTCCTGTGAAGTAATTAAGGTTGAAATGGACGGCAAGGTTGCGGCAATGTGGGGGGACAGATGCGGCAAGTGGACTAATTCTGTCAATAACAATCCCTTGTAGGATTGCCGGTATCACAGCGAAAAAAGTATATCTTGAGGCGCCTTTTTTTTAAAAGGTTGCATATATTTATTCCTTCCGTAATAACTTTATATAAAGAAATATAACTGGCTAAAAGTAATTGACTAAGATGGGAGGGATATTTATCAAACCGAGAATTATTTTATTAACCAAGAAAAATCTCATAATTTATGCTGTATTATTCATTGTTCTGGTTATTGGCTTGGTCTTATTGTTTACATTAAGAAGCAATGAAGCGGGGCTTGCTGCTTCAGGCTATACATATTTGAAATACAATGATGGGGTATATGTAGGTGCAGAGAAAACGGAATCCGGGGATGTCAAGGCGGAGGTAACAATAAAAAACGCAAAAATTAAGGACATAAAGCTTATCGAAATGCCCCCCGACTACATAAGCAACAATCCCAACATCAAGGATGAAATTTCCGACGTAATCTATACAATAATAAAGAAACAGGATGTGGCAGCTGCAAGTGATACGGGAACTGCCTCCTATGTGTTGAGCAAGGTAATAAAGGCAGTAAGAAATGCCCTTAATGAATCTATGTTAGTACAGTGAAAAAAGAATGGGACATGGAGACGGGGACATGGGGCGAAACGTCCCCGTGTCCCCCCCCCGTGTCCCCGTGTTTCGTGCCTCGTATCCGGAAAATCGTTTAGTGATTGCGTTTGCAGCTGGGACAATAGCCGAAGAAATAAAGCTGTTGATTGGTAAGCTGGTAACCTGTCTTTTTCTGCACTTGATCCGCAAGGTCAAAAAGCATTTCATCGTATACATCTTCAACTTTTCCACAATTTATGCAAGTAATATGAGGATGTTGATTTACATTTGCGTCATACCGGAATTTATCTTCCCCTACATTGAGTTCTTGAACCAACCCAAGCTCCTTGAATACCTCAAGGGACTTATATACCGTTGCCAGGCTCATTGTGGGATATACCGGCTGAAGCTTGCTGTACAGCATGTCAACACTCGGATGTTCTTTTGTATTCTTCAGTATGTCGTAAACGGCTATACGCTGGGGAGTAACTTTATAGCCCTTTTCTTTTAAGAATTTAATTAAATCAATCATATTCATTCCTCCAGCGAGATTTTTTATAAAAAAAGAAGTTAATAATCCATATTGATGCGCTATACTATCTGA
>JAKJBU010000018.1 GCA_022706825.1 Bacillota bacterium | reverse complement strand
AAAACCGGTACGATAACCGAAGGAAGGCCGGAGGTAACTGATATTGTTACCACAGAAATCATAGAGAAGGACAAGCTTCTTCAGATTGCCGCATCTGCTGAGAAAGGCTCAGAGCATCCCCTCGGGGAAGCAATAGTCCGCGGGGCGGAGAAAGAAAACCTGGAAGATCTCAAGGTTGACAAGTTTAATGCAATACCGGGCCAAGGTATTGAGGTTGAGATCGAAGGGAAGAATATATTACTGGGCAACAGGAAGCTTATGACAGAAAGGAATATCAGTCTTTCCGGGCTTGAAACCGAATCAGACAGATTGGCTTCAGAAGGAAAGACGCCGATGTATGCAGCAATTGGCAATCAGCTTGCCGGCATTATTGCAGTTGCGGACATAGTAAAGGAGAGCAGCGCCAAAGCAATAAATAAGCTTCATGAAATGGGTATAGAAGTAGTCATGATTACCGGAGACAACCGCAAGACGGCGGAGGCTATAGCAAAGCAGGTTGGAATCGACCGGGTGCTGGCTGAGGTTCTTCCCCAGGATAAGGCTAATGAAGTCAAAAAGCTGCAGTCTGAAGGCAAGAAGGTTGCAATGGTCGGTGACGGAATCAATGATGCACCTGCATTGGCACAGGCGGATATAGGCATTGCTATCGGCTCCGGTACCGACGTGGCTATGGAATCTGCAGATATAGTTTTAATGAGAAGCGATTTGATGGATGTGCCTACTGCTATTCAGCTCAGCAAGAGTACAATAAGGAATATTAAGCAGAATCTTTTCTGGGCATTTGGCTACAACGTAGCCGGTATACCGGTTGCAGCAGGATTGCTTCACGTCTTTGGAGGCCCGCTTTTAAATCCGATACTGGCAGCGGCAGCCATGTCGTTAAGCTCAGTTTCGGTATTGACAAACGCCTTAAGGCTGAAAGGCTTTAAACCATATAAGTAGGCATGGGACTTGAGACACGAAATACTCTACTCAAACTTAAACATTAACAAGATTAAAAGGAGGAATAAAAATGAAAAAACAAATTAATATTGAAGGAATGAGCTGCGGCCACTGCGTTAAGCATGTTGAGGGCGCACTTGGAGAGGTTCCCGGCGTAATAAAGGTCGATGTGAGTTTGGAAGGCAAATACGCAATTGTGGAATTGGAAAAGGAAGTTCCCGATTCTGTGCTTAAGAATGCAGTCGATGAAGCCGGCTATGATGCCGGCGCTGTAAAAGTGCTGTGAATAAGCAGTAAAGGAGGTATACCCTTGGATTGTAATTGTGACCACAATGTAACTGTCCGAACAGAGAAAGAAAAGAAGGATATCATATCCAGGCTGAACCGCATTGAGGGTCAGGTAAGGGGCATCAAGGGAATGATAGAGAAGGATGTATATTGTGACGACATTTTAAACCAGATATCCTCTGTAAACTCAGCAATGAATTCGGTGAGCAAGCTGATTTTGAAAAATCATATGAAATCCTGCCTGATAAAACGTATTCAAGCCGGGGAACTGGATGTGGTCGACGAGCTGCTTTATACAATTGAAAAGATGCTGAAATAAATAATTAGAAAAAGAGAACTTTGTTGTCTTATGGCAGCGAGGTTCTATTTTTAAGTTATTTTTATTTTTTGGAAAATTATAGCTTGAAATTCGCCGGATATTGTGATATTATTTAAATAAAATTGGTATATACAACATAACAACATAATGATATAGCATATAAATATTAGAAAGAGTAGGTGAAGTTATGAGAAAAGTAAACAAGAATTCACCGCTGCCGCTTTACTACCAGCTTAAGGACATAATATGCGAGCTGATTGAGAACGAGGAGTTGAAGCCCAATGACCCGATACCTCCCGAGCGGGAGCTTTGTGAATATCATGGAGTAAGCAGGATGACAGTCAATAAGGCTATAACCAATTTGGTTAATGAAGGCCTGGTATATAGGGAGCAGGGAAAAGGGACCTTTGTTGCCAAACCCAAGGAAGGCTACCAGTTGTCAAGGCTGCTTAGCTTTACAGAGGATATGAAGGCTAAAGGGCTTCAGGTTGATACAAGGATTATCTCCTTCCAGAAAAAAGCTTCCACACGTAAGCTTCAGAAGGCTCTGAATCTAGCCGAGAAGGAAGAGGTATTTGAGATCAAAAGATTGAGGCTGGTGGCAGGAGAACCCTATGCTCTGGAAACAGCATATCTGCCGGTAAGCCTTTGCGCAGGGCTTACTATGGAAAGGCTGGAGGGTAAATCCCTATATGATACTCTGATTAGCGAATATGGGCTTAAAATGGATTATGCTCATCAGACCATAGAGGCGGTAATACTTGATGAATATGAAAGCGATATGCTGCAGGTGCCGGAAAAATCCATTGCCCTTATGCTTTCCAGGAAGACATATCTGCAGGGCGACAGGCCTATGGAGCTTACAAAGGCCGTATACAGAGGAGATAAGTACAAATTCGAGGTGGTATTGAGGCGCTGACAATTCTGCTGCGCACGATTGCTATAATAAAAAGGGGGTTAGGTTTATGAAAATCGAGTTTGGTAAACTACAAAGACTTGGAAAAGCCATGATGCTGCCTGTGGCGGTATTGCCGGCGGCAGCACTTCTGCTGAGGCTGGGGCAGCCGGATGTTTTAAACATCCCTTTCATGGCAAAAGCCGGTGGTGCCGTATTTGACAACTTGGCACTTATTTTTGCAATTGGTATTGCAGTCGGGTTATCCCATGACAACGGAGGCGCTGCCGGTTTATCAGGTGCAGTTGGCTATTTTGTACTTGTAAACGGGTTGAGCACAATAAACCCGGAGCTGAACATGAGTGTTCTGGCCGGTATCATTTCAGGGGTAGTTGCAGGAAGCCTTTATAATAAGTACTATAATATCAAGCTGCCTGAGTTCCTCGGATTTTTCGGAGGCAGAAGATTTGTGCCCATAGTAACTGCAGCTGCAATGATGGTTTTGGCAGGTGTCTTCGGAGTAATCTGGGGACCGATACAGAATGCTATCAACTCCATGGGTCAGTGGATAATAGGAGCAGGGGCAGCAGGAGTATTCATTTTCGGTTTACTCAACAGGCTGCTTATTCCCTTCGGACTGCACCATGTATTGAACAGCTTCATATGGTTCGTATTCGGCAGCTATACCGATGCTGCAGGCCAGGTATGGACCGGTGACCTAAACAGATTTTTCCATGGAGATCCGACAGCGGGCAACTTTATGGCAGGCTTCTACCTCATTTTCATGTTTGCCCTGCCGGCAGTGGCACTGGCTATATACAGGACAGCAAAGCCTGAAAACAGGAAGGCAGTCGGCGGTGCACTATTCTCTGTTGCATTTACAGCGTTCCTTACCGGTATTACAGAACCAATAGAGTTCATGTTCATGTTCCTGGCACCGGTACTCTATGCACTGCATGCAGTGCTTACGGGATTGGCCCTTGCAGTATCATATACCTTTGGAATACTGCATGGTTTCGGCTTCTCGGCAGGTTTCATAGATTATGCGCTTAACTGGGGGCTGGCAACCAAACCGGTGATGATAATTCCAATAGGCCTTGTGTTTGGTTTTGTATACTACATAATATTTGTATGGGTTATTCAGAAGCTTGATATTCCTACTCCCGGAAGGGTAGATGAGGAAATGGACGAAAGCGCTATGGGAAGCTTGAATATCAGTGAATTTTCTGCTAAACTGGTGGAAAGGCTGGGAGGAAAAGCCAATATTGATGCACTGGACGCATGCATAACAAGGCTTAGAATGACTGTTAAGGATCCTGATGCAATTGATGAAGCTGCTCTTAAGTCAATGGGCATCAAGGGCTTGCTGAAGAAGGCCAACAATATTCAGGTTATAGTGGGAACAAGAGCAGAGCTGATAGCTGATGAAATGAAAAAATCCATAAATATGTAACAGAAAAAATGCAACAGACAACAGGGCGGCTTATGCCGCCTTGTTTTAAGACCGGAGGAGGTACTGCGGTGCGTATAAATACTGATACTGAAAAAATAGATAAGCTGTCAACAATTGAAATGGTAACACTGTTCAATAATGAGGACAAAAAGGTTGCTGAAGCGGTTAGCGGATGTATCGGAACAATTGCGGCTGCAGTAGACCTGATGACGGAAAAACTGAAAAAAGGGGGAAGGGTAATTTATCTTGGAAGCGGTACAAGCGGAAAGCTTGCAGTAATTGATGCTTCCGAATGCCCTCCTACCTTTGGAATAGATGATAATGTGATAATTGGTGTAATATCGGGTGGAATTGAGGCTGTTGCCGGCTGGAAAGAGGAGACAGAGGATGACGAAGAGCTGGCGGTTAAGGACTTGAAGGGCAGAGGCCTGAGTGAGCCGGATGTTGTAGTGGGTATAAGTGCAAGCGGCAATACGCCGTATGTATTATCCGGTATAAGGTATGCTTCTGAGCTTGGATGCAGTACCATAGGGATAAGCTGCTCAGAAAAAGGAAAGCTCAATGGATTGACAGACATATGCATAACAGCGGATGTGGGGCCTGAGGTCATTGAAGGCTCAACGAGACTGAAGGCGGGAACAGCTCAAAAGATGATACTCAATATGCTTTCCTCCTGTACAATGATAAAGCTGGGTAAGACATACGGAAACCTTATGGCTAACTTGAGGCCAATAAGCCTTAAGCTGAAAAAACGTGCCTTGGATATAATAATGTATGCTGCCGGCTGCAGTGAGGAGGAAGCGCTTAAAGCCTTCGAAAAGGCGGGGGGCAATGCCAGGACTGCGATATTGTCACTTGTAAATGACAGTTCAAAAATAGAAGGTGATTAAATGAAGGCAATAGTTAATGCGAGGATAATCAAAGATAATAGTATATTAGAAGGCTATACTGTGATATTCGAAGAGAAAATACTTCGGCTGTTGGAAGGCAATGCATTAAATAGCCTGGAGCCGGAGGAGGTCTTTGATGCGGCCGGAAGGTATCTTTCTCCGGGTTTTATCGATGTGCATATACACGGCTGTCTTGGAAATGATACCATGGATGACAATGAGAGCAGTCTCAGGAGCATAAGCAAGTCTATTGCCGCTACAGGGGTTACAGCTTTCCTGCCTACTACAATGACAATGGGCTTTCCGATGATTGAGAGAAGCATAAACAGAATCCGGACGCTTATGGAGGATGCTCCGGGAGCGTCCGTACTAGGCTGTCACCTGGAAGGCCCTTTCATAAGCGAAGAATATAAGGGTGCACAAGACGGAAGATATATAAGAAGGCCTGACTTCAAAACTATTGAGGGCCTGTCCGATGTTATCAGGATTGTAACCATTGCTCCTGAGGAGGAGGGCGCCGAGGAGTTCATAGAAAGCTGTGTCAGTCAGGGCATAGTAGTGGCGATAGGCCATACGAAAGCCAGCTATGAGCAGGCCATGAGAGCGATTCGGAAGGGTGCAAGCCATATTACCCATATCTTTAATGCAATGACTCCGCTGAATCACAGGGAGCCGGGAGTTGTGGGAGCTGCAATGGACAGTTCTGTTGTCTGTGAGCTTATTGCAGATAATATACATGTGAATCCGGCAGTACAAAGAATCCTTCTGAAGGTAAAGGGAGTGGAAGGGATAATTCTTGTGACTGATGCTATGAAGGCATGTCTGCTGGAGGATGGAGAATATGAACTTGGAGGGCAGAGGGTAGTAGTGAAAAATGAGGAAGCGAGGCTGCCTGCAGGCAATCTTGCCGGAAGTGTCCTTACCTTGGACAAAGCCTTGAGGAATTTTACGGCCAATACAGGAATAGGGCTGATAGATGCAATTAAAACCGTTACAGAGAACCCTGCAAGGGTATTGAAGGCCAATGACAGGAAAGGAAGCATAGACATAGGCAAGGATGCCGACTTTGCGTTGTTTGATGATAGCTTCAACATATATGCCACCTTTGTAAAGGGTAAAAAAGTATATTAGAGGGTCGTAAAACGGGAGTAATAATAGCCGGAGGTTCCGGCATCTATCCTGCAGCTGCATCAGGATGTCGCCGTGGAGGCGGACGAAGAGTGCGGCAGTCTTCTTAGGGACGGCCGTGATGAATAGGGGGATTGGAATTGCTTAAAGAGATAATTAGGGTAAACGGCAAGGACGGACTTCATGCAAGGCCTGCTGCCGAGTTTGTGCAGTTGTGCAAAAGGTTAAAGAGCGATGTGAAGCTTGAGAAAAACGGGACTGTCGTACCGGGGAAAAGCATAATAGGCATAATGTCGCTGGGAATCGCCAAAGGGGAGGATGTCACAATAATCGTTGAAGGCGGCGATGAAGGGGAAGCACTAAATGTCATAATGGAATTGTTGAATAAGGAGTAATGCTATGTTGAACATATTGGGGAAGAAGGCTGAAAAGCTTATAATATATAAGCCTGTCAAAGGAAAGGTAATTGATTTGAGTGAAGTACCGGATGCCGTATTTTCGGAAAGGCTGATGGGAGACGGAGCGGCAATAGAGCCCGAGGGCAATGAGGTGGCTGCACCCTGTGACGGTAAAGTGCTGCTTGTGCCTAAGACGCTTCATGCAATAGCTCTTGAGGCTGAGAACGGAGTCGAGTTGTTGATACATATAGGTATTGATACTGTTGAGCTTGGGGGTCAGGGCTTCACCTGCCATGTGAATGCAGGAGACCCGGTCAGAAGGGGGGACAAGCTCATAAGCTTCGACAGGGAGGCCATAGGCAGAGAAGGGAAAGCCCTTACCACTCCAATTGTGATAACAAATGCAGAGGAAAAGAACATTGAAATAGTGAAGCTCGGCACTGATAATTCGGATGTGCTTATGGAGCTGGCTGTAAAAGGCTGATGTGTTGGGGGAGTCATAATGAAAAAAGGTCTGGCTGTATCCCCGGGTATTGGGATCGGAAAGGCATATATTATCTCAGAGCCTGATATAAATATCGACAAGGACGGAATAGACACCGGACAGGTGAAGGAAGAACTTGACAGGCTGTCAAGGGCATTGGAGCTTTCAAAAAATCAGCTGGAGCTGATATATAAGGGAGCTGTAAGCCGCGGAGAAAAAGCGAAAATGGAAATCCTGGAGGCTCATATAATGATTCTGGAGGATCCGATGTTGTACGGACAGGCTGCCGAAAAGGTGGGCAATATGCTGGTTAAGGCCGAGTATGCCTATTCCATGGCTGTTGACGAACAACTGAAGGTATTTGAAGGAATAGAAGACTCATATATAAGAGAAAGGGCAAATGATATAAGGGATGTCGGAGGAAGGATGCTGAAGAACCTTACCGGGGTTCCTATAAAGGATATATCGGCTATAAATGAAGAAGTGATATTGCTGGGTAAAGAAATAACTCCTTCTCAGATAGCGGCAGGAGACCCCCGGTATATCAAAGGGATTGTCTCAGAGACAGGGGGTATTGCTTCTCACACTGCAATACTGGCACGCAACGGCGGAATACCGGCAGTAATGGGAATCCCCGAAATAACAGCTCAGGTACGGGAAGGACAGCTTATTGCCGTGGATGGAAGCAAAGGCATGGTTGAGCTGGAATTGGATACTGAAAAGCTTAGGCAGCTGCAAGAGAAGATAATGGTTAATCAAAGGCTTGAGCAGGAGCTGAGAGCGATAAAAGACCTGCCTGCAATGACCAGGGATGGGCATCGTGTCAGACTGGAATGCAATATAGAGGGCGAAGCAGGAGCTGCAAAGGCATTGAAGGCAGGAGCAGAGGGTATCGGACTGTTCCGCACTGAATTTTTGTTCATGGACAGAAGTTCCATGCCCGGTGAAGAGGAGCAGTACAAAGCTTACAGAGATGCAGCTGTCGCTATGGAAGGACGTCCGGTGATAATCAGGACTCTTGATATAGGCGGAGATAAAGAGGTTGATTATCTTAAGCTGCCCAGGGAGGCAAATCCCTTCCTCGGGTTCAGGGCAATCAGGCTGTGCCTCGAAAGGGAAGAGCTGTTCAAGGTGCAGCTCAGGGCAATATTAAGAGCGAGCGCATACGGAAAAATCAAGCTGATGTATCCTATGATAGCTGCTTTGGAAGAGCTGAGGAAAGCCAACAGCATATTGAAGGCTGCAATGGATGAGTTGGAGCAGGAGGGTGTGAGCTTCGACAGGAACCTTGAAGTGGGGATTATGATAGAGATACCTGCTGCTGCGGTGATTGCGGATGTGCTTGCAAAGGAGTCGGATTTTTTCAGCATAGGCACCAATGATTTGACCCAGTATACACTGGCGGTTGACAGGACAAATGAGAAGGTAAGCTATTTATACAACAGCTTTGAGCCTTCCGTAATCCGGCTCATCAATACAGTCATCAGGTCGGGCCATGAAAGAGGAAGGCCGGTAGGCATGTGCGGAGAATTCGCGGGCAATCCGTCAGCCGCAGTACTGCTTCTGGGGCTGGGCCTGGATGAATTCAGCATGAGCCCTGCCATGCTGCCTAAGGTTAAAAAGGTAATAAACTCCGTTGATATGAACTACGCCAGGGAAGTGGCAGCGGCGGTGCTGGATATGGCCACCTCAAGGCAGATTGAGGAATATCTGGGAGAAAAGCTTAAAGAACTGGGCTTGGAGCATTTACAGTTATAATCTTACATTGAAACTCTACGGAGCGTTTATTGAATTACAGTCCGTCTGCTATTATTATTAATGCGTGGAGGTGACAATATGGATTGCAGCAAGGTTGGTAAGCTGATATTCGGTTTGCGGAAAGAAAAGGGTATGACACAAAAGCAGCTTGCCGACGCTATGAATATCAGTGATAAGGCCATTTCAAAATGGGAGCGTGGTTTGGGATGCCCTGATGTATCCCTTCTTCGTGAACTCTCTGAAGTATTAAACGTAAACATCGAAAAAATATTATTGGGGGATTTAGAGCCCAATAATGCAGACGGAGGAAATATGAGAAAATTAAAATTTTATACATGCCCCAATTGCGGAAACACACTGACTTCCACGGGGGAGTCCGATGTTTCTTGCTGTGGGCGAAAACTAGCGCCGCTTATACCAAAACCGGCTGAGGGAATTCACAAATTAACGGTGGAAGAGATAGAGGAAGATTATTATGTTACATTTAAGCATGAGATGAGCAAAAAGCATTATATCAGTTTTATAGCCTATGTTGCCTATGATAAAGTGCTCTTTGTCAAATTGTACCCGGAACAAGGCAGCGAAGTACGTTTTCCAAAAATGTACGGCGGAAAGATTTATATGGGCTGTAATCAGCACGGATTATGGGTGAATGATTAAAGAGAATTACAACGGACTATGAATAATCCGCACGGGTGGCTATTATGTTATTAGCTTAGCTATCTGCCATAAGTTCCGGTTACAGGGTCAAGAAATAGTTCGACGTGAGGCGGGCAAAATGTGAAAAATGCAAAGGAAAAGGCTAAGAGCAGCAATCCTGCCCAACCCAAGCATACGGCACACTCTGAGGCGAGAAATTCTGTCTGCAGAAAACTATAGCTGAACCAATATGCAGCAAGTACTCCTAAAATAAAGATTCCAATATCTACCCAGAGATAATTTTGCCCAACTATGTGGGTGTAAGTATAATAAGCAATTATGATAGTAATCATACCCAGCAGGATGGACAGCACCTTTACCGGTACAAAGTTAGGAATCTGTTTTCCATACCCAATATACTCCAGGGCTGCAAATAGAGCAACCGGAACAAACAACAGCTTTAAATGCTCCCAGGTGCTTTCATTAACTGCGCTGAAGATTCCCACAACCGGGTTTTCACCGGACCATTCATATGTAAAATGCAGAAGTGCTCCCATAATAAGGGCGAAAACTGCCCCAATAATTTGCCAGCGTTTTAAATCCACAAAAATACCCCCTTTCAATAATTTTATGGCGGATGGATTTTTTATATGATAAAGAAGGAGTTTTTAAGTCATCACTTGAAATATACAGGAAAGCTTTTCGATTGAAAATTTTAAAAGTCCTGATGTGATAGTTGATTCCATAAAAAAGATTATAAGTCAGTCATCTATGGTTTCGGTTTTTGAAAAATCAAAATTCAGAGATTTGGTACCGGCCATGGATGATAGCGAAAAAGGACGGTTATCCCGAGGATTGGAGGAATTCCTATATTGAGACCAGCAATCCGGCTTTATGCTGATGTGTGATTTGCTCAATGAATACAAACTGGCCAAATGGACGTTGTTAACAGCATGTCCCGTTTATTACAGACCGGGCGTTGAAGTTTTCATCAAGCCTACAACGGTCAAAGGCGTTATTGAGTACTTTGAATTGGAGGGGTTGAAATACAGTCCCAAACCAACCTTTGAATTCTATAAGGCTTATCGGAAACGAATCAATCAGATAAAAAAAGAGGTTGATGCTTCGCTTCAGGTTGATAATGGAGCTTTCTGCGGTTTCCTTATGATGTCGCTGGAGAGTTCTGAAGACACCGAATAGGAGTCAGTTATTCTTAAATAAGTGACGGGAGTCGGAAAAATTCCGGCTCTTAAATTTTTTTGAAAAAATTTGTAATTTGCTATAGACATATAATAAAAACCATGATATTATTAACGTTGTTATTAAATATTAACAATGTTAATAATATGTATACATGTTAATACCGCAGATTATATAAACGGGGATAGGTGATATTATGAAGGAGAAAACAGCGGAAGATAAAAAGATTCTGAAGAAACAGAGGATCAGGACATACTTTTTGGAAGCAGCCAGAGAAATAATATTAAATGACGGCGTTGAAAGCGTCACAGTGAGGAAGGTTGCAGATATGGCAGGCTATTCCTATGCAACCATTTATAATTATTTCTCCGATCTAAACCAGCTGCTTTGGGAAGTTAAGAAACTGATGATCAATGATATTGTTGAAGCAGTATATAAAAAAATGGCTGGAATGACGAAGGATGTCGATGGAATCAAGAAGAGCTTCAAAATGTATGTTGAATATTTTTTAATAAACCCTAATGTGTTCAGATTTTTCTATTTTCACCATCTGGTCAAACCTGTCGGAGAAACCGGAGAAAATGAGGAGGAGCCTGATTTTGATGCAATGTGGGGAGAAACCTTTAAGGAATTCGTGATTTCAGGAAAGATTAGGGCAGAGGACATTGAAGTACTTGCAAGAACAATGATTTATGCCATACACGGGCTGATAACATTATACTTTTCAGAGGATGTGGATTATAAGGGAGAAGATGTTTATAGTGAGTTGGACAAAGTTATTGAATATATATTGGAAAGGGGTCAAATATGAAAATTGGAATTATAGTTCATTCAAAAACCGGGAATACGTATTCCGTAGCGGAGAAACTAATGAAAACCCTTGCGGCGAAAGGGCATATTGCAAGTATTGAACAGGTTGAGGCATATGATAACGGACAAATGGATGCTATAAAAGTACAGCTGAAAAGCAAACCGGATATAAGTCCTTACGATGTATTGATATTTGGGGCTCCGGTGCATGGATTCTCGCCTTCAGTGGTAATGGAAGCTTACTTGACACAGCTTATGGCGTTTCCGGATAAAAAAGCGGCTTGTTATGTGACGGAGTTTTTTCCGCTTCCCCAAATGGGAGGAAACCAAGCAATCGAACGAATGAAAGAGATATGCAGCTTAAAAGGATTTGATGTTATAGGAACCGGTGTTGTAAACTGGTCCAACATACACCGAAAAGGAATGATCGATAATCTGGCTGAGAAGTTTTCCGGGTTGTTTATGTCATTAAGTGAATGTAAGGAGGGAAGTAAATGAAAAGCAGGAGAAGAATAGTGCTGGCTGCGGTTATAGCCCTTGCAGCAATTATAATTGCTGTATTCGGAGCTAAATCATATATTGAAGCAAGTCTTGTAAAACTGACTGAAACAAGCATCCCGGATGTGGATTTGTCAAAGATTGCGGATGGGGTATATAAAGGCAGTCATAAGGTTTTTCCGGTGGAAGCTGAAGTAAGGGTGACAATAGAAAATCATAAGATAATCGGGATAGAGCTGGTCAAGCACTTTAACGGACAGGGGACAGCCGCTGAAGTAATCCCGGACAGGGTTACAGAGGCGCAGTCCTTAAAGGTGGATATTGTCTCAGGTGCAACATACAGCAGCAAGGTAATATTAAAGGCCATAGAAAATGCACTGCAAAGTGCGAACAGATAAAAAGGAGTAGTTATAATGAGTAGTATAGAAATCTACTATTTTTCCGGTACCGGCAATTCACTGCATGTAGCAAAAGAATTGCAGGAGCGGATCGAGGGGGCAAAGCTTATACCGGTTATAAGCCGGTTGGATAGAGAAATAGTTGAAACTGATGCAGAGACAATAGGGGTTGTATTCCCGGTATATTTTTCGGCAATCCCGGTACCGGTGAAGAATTTTATCAAAAAACTGAATTTGAAATCGGCAAAATATATTTTTGCTGCAGCAACAAGAATCGGAACTTCACACAGTGCTTTTGTGACCATAGATAAAATATTGAAAAGCAAAGGCCAACGCCTGGATTCATATTTTTCTCTCAATATGCCCGGAAATGATCCGAAATTTGATTATAAGGTTCCTTCAGAGGAAGAGATAGCAAGATTGGAAGCAGTTGTTCAAAAAAGGCTTGATGCTATTCAGAGCATTATAAAAAATAAAGAAATTAGCAGAGAAAAGGATGTTGATTGCACAATCCATATCCCCTTTGTGGGGATCCTTTCATCCCTGGCGGCTCTTATAGACATATCCAAAGACAATTTGTACTGCGATTCAAAATGTACAGGATGCGGCATATGTGAAAAGGTTTGCCTTGCGCATAAGATTAAAATGGTTGATGGAAAGCCTGAATGGCAGGATAATGTGAGATGTTATCATTGTGCTGCCTGTCTCAACTATTGCCCTGCGCAGTCTGCCCAGATAAAATCACATACTGAAAAAAACGGAAGGTATTCGCATCCGTATGCAGCGGTAGAAGATATTGCAATGCAAAAAAATTCCTTTTAAATCCATAAAAACCTATTGACTATTTCTGGAATAGTATTATAATAAAATCAAACATGTTTAAAACATGTTTGATTTTATTATTTGGAGGTTTATTTGAATTTGGATAATGCGAAGGAAAAAATTCTACAGGCTGCCTTGAATCTGTTGGATAGCGAAGGTGATGCCGGGGAAATAACCACAAGGCAAATAGCAAAAAAAGCCAATGTTAACCTGGCCCTTATCAATTACTACTACCAGTCAAAAGAGAATCTTATGGTCATGGCTGCGGGATACAGGATGGGAGGCATTATTGAACAAGTACTTAAAGAAAGCAATACAGATGAGGATCCTGTCGTGAAGCTGAAAAAGCTGCTGACTACTACGGCAGATTTTAGCTTTAAGCACCATGAAATATTCAAGATTGCAATAACGGGAGAACTTAAGGAAGGATGCAAGACTTCCTGTGCAATGGTTATACCGCTGCTGAAGGAGCTTTTTGGGAACAAGAGTGAAGCTGAATTAAGGATTATTGCTCTGCAGTTGATGCTGCCTTTTCATTTCATTGTTCTGTATCCTGATAAGTATGGCGATTATCTGGATGTTGACTTTTTTAATGATCAGCAAAGAACACGGATGATAATTCGGATGACTGAAAACCTTTTGTCTCGGGCAGAAGGCAAAAAATCTTGATGACAGGGGAGTTTTATTATGTTAATGATTGATACCAATGAATATAGAGCTGGCCGCCATAGTGTGAATGCAACAAGAGTAATCGTGTCGGTGCTTGGAGTAATTCTTGCATTAAGCGGTATTTGCCATGGTTTTTTTGAAGCTCTTCAGGGGAATACCCCCATAAAGGGCCTGATTATTAATGCCATAGGTGAAGCAAACAGGATGTGGGTGTATGGCAACGAACCAGCATTTACAATAATCCCTAATTTCTTTATTACAGGCATAGCTTCGATTATTGTCAGCCTTGCCATTATAATATGGTCTGTCGGATTCATTGACAGGAGGAATGGACCGCTTATTTTTCTGCTTCTCTTCATCCTGTTGTTTCTTGTCGGCGGAGGTATAGGGCAAATAGTATTCTTTACTTTGATCTGGGCCTTTGCTACCCGTATAAACAAACCTCTGACCTGGTGGAGAAGGACTCTTCCGGTCAGTGTGAGGAAAACCCTGGCAAGGCATTGGCACTCGTATCTTACTATTAGCTCAATCCTGATTCTTTTTGCCCTTGAGGTTGCTGTTTTTGGGATTGTACCGGGGATAAGCGACCCTGATTCGATTACAATTGCCATGCTGGCCAGCCTTGGATTTGGATTGCTGTTCATGCTTCTTGCTTTTGTTTCGGGATTTGCCCATGAAATTGAAAAAAAGGAGATATAATTATGAATAAGGTATTGGTAGCTTATGCTTCAAAATATGGAGCAACAGCAGGGATTGCCGAAAAAATAGGAGAGTTGCTGAATCAGGCCGGCTTGCAGTCTGACGTACTGCCTGCCAAGCAGGTTCGGGATTTATCGGCCTATAAGGCTGTTATTATTGGCAGTGCTGTTTATATAGGGATGTTCCGCAGAGAAGCCGCGGCTTTTCTGAAGACTAATGAAATTCAGTTATCCAAGCTGCCGGTATGGATGTTTTCCAGCGGCCCAATTGACTCGGGTGATCCAATGGAGCTGTTGGAAGGCTGGCTCTTTCCGGAGTCACTGCGCCCGGTTATCGACAATATACAACCCCGGGACATAATTTGTTTCGGAGGCAAGGCAGAGATGAAGAATCTTAGTATATTTGAGAAGTTCATTTTGAAGAAGGTAAACTCATCTATGGGCGACTTCCGCAATTGGGATACTATCGTTGCATGGGCTGAAGGAATTGCGGATAAATTGAAGTGAAGGGGATACTTATTATAAGGGCAAAGGAGGAGTGCTTTTATGAAAACGGATCAGAACAGAGTTAAGAATTTGACGGAATACGTACAGGGGCTTTTGGATAAGGAGAATGGAAGGGAGCTATACTTTAAGTACAGGACTTATATTGAAGGGGTTACTCCCCAGGAGGTTTTTGAGATTTTCCACCTTATTCTGCAGAAGGGTATAAAGCCGAAGGAAATCCTGACTGTTCTGGATAAAGCGATAAATGTGTTTTATAAAAGCCTGGCGAATTATACATGGAAATGGCCTGACAAAGACAGCTTTATGGATTATTTGATGCGGGAAAATCGCGTTCTGGAAGAAAAGCTTGAGGGCATTAAGGAAATCCTCAAGGATATGTCTTCGGAGGCCGGAAAGAAAGAACTGATACTCCGGATGCATGAACTCAGGAAGTTTAATGACCACTATCTCAAAAAAGAAAACATACTGTTCCCCTACCTGGAAAAGAAGATGAAGAAGTTTGACGGCCTTGCTATCATGTGGGCGTTGCACGATGAGGCCAGGGCACAGCTTAAAAAGGTCATCGAATGCCTTGAGGCTGAAGACTGCATAGATGGGGAGCTTAACTCAGAGCTGGGAAAGTTGTTTTTTGACATGTACGGCCTGGTACAGAAGGAAGAGCTTATCCTTTTCCCGGCAGCCAGTGAGATTATTACCGATAATGAATGGTATGAAATGCAAAGGCAGAGTATGGAATATGAGTTCCCATTCATTGAAAGGCCTGAACCGGCAGACAACGAGTATATACCGGGCATTAAGGAAGGCTGCAGCTTTGAAACGGAAACAGGAGCTTTGGATTTTAATGAAATTCTTGCGATATTTAATGTGCTGCCTGTGGATCTGACATTTGTCGATGAGAATAATAAAGTAAAATTCTTTACAAAGCCCAAGGATAGAATTTTTCCCCGTTCCCCCGCAGTCATAGGAAGGGATGTGGAAAAATGCCACCCTCCGGAAAGTGTCCATGTGGTCAATGAAATACTTGATGCCTTTAAGGAGGGCAGACAGGATAATGCCGTATTCTGGATAAAGGTTAAGGGCAGGATGATCCTGATACAATATTTTGCCGTAAGGGATTCAATGGGCAGATTCCTGGGGACTCTGGAAGCCAGCCAGGATATAACGGACATTGTAAAGCTTGAAGGGGAAAGAAGGCTTCTTCAGTTTAATAAGTAGAGGACACGGGGGTGGGGACATGGGGACGTTTCTCCCCGTGTCCCTCCCCGTGTCCTCGCATCGCATTATTCTTCCTATGCGACACCTGCCATATTAGAAATAGAAACGTACGAATTTTATCGAATAAATATCGCAAAGCAGCAGGTCGTCTGTCTCAACTTCGTTTATTATGATATAGCTTATACCTACATCAACAAGTGTTCCTTCACGGTCTATAAGCATGTTGGTTCCGATAAGGAATTCCACTTTTATCCGTTTGCCTATCTGAGTCTTGAGATAGCCCTGTGTGTACTCGATATCAAGCACCGGTGTTGTCGGCAGCATGTCAAAATCTACCGGAGCGGCACCTGTCACAGGCATCTGCATTGTTGGAGGCGGCATTTGAGGCACCTGAGGCATTTGCTGCCCCATCTGCTGCCCGCCCATTTGTTGTGCACCCATTTGCTGCTGTATCGGAAATGTCTGGGGCGCCATTGGATAGCCAAAGGTGGTACCCATTTCGGGAGCCTGGCTGAATTGGGACTGGCCTCCGATGCTTGCAGGTGTCTGGTTAAAATTGTATGAACTATTGCTGTACATAGTTATCTCCTTTCATAGATAATATTTCAATGTCCTTGCATTACTTTGCCGCGCGAAGCGCGCATGGACGGATTTTCTACGTAGTATAGTAAAGCCTTGTAGGATTATAGAAGCAGTGCTCTCCTATTCGATTGGCAAATGTTCCTGAGCCGTTTCTCGGAAAAGTTTGGATACATGTCTGAGTAAAAGGATTGAAGTACCACAGGCAATAGGCCACTGTAAGCATCTTATTGCCCGACAGAGCCCAATCGGCTATATCATAGTGAATTTGGTCAGGCCGCATGTTATATATATTCTGTGCATTATATGCTCCTCCGAGAGTATCTGAAGCACAGTCAAACTGGCCTGGCTGGAACAGTATCCTTCTTAAATCCCCTTGGCCGATTCTTTGATATTCCCCGTTGGGTACATGAACTCTATTCATAATAACGGTGGCTACAGCCTTCATACCGTTGTCCCCTTCGCCACCGGCTTCACACTTAATCATCCGGGCAAATATTTCTCTGGTAGCAAGCGGCATAAAATTCACCTCGCATACAGTGATATTATCATTTTATGTATCAGCGGGTTATTTGACACTGTAACAGCAAAGAATTTATAAAGGGTGAAACAGATTTCGTCTTGTTAAATATGCAGCGGTAAGAAAATTTTTGTAAATGTGAAATTTTCTGCTGATGCGTTATAATTAAAATATGCAATATATTAAGAAGGCAGGTAATGCTGAAAGCATGAAAATAAATATAGGGAGGAATATACATGGATAAAATGGTATTAGGCAAAACCATAGGCCAATGGGTTGAAGAGTATCCCATCATAGATAATCTTATGAGCTGCAAGCCTGTTTTCTGGGCCAACAAGAATCTGGACAGCGCAGACAAAGTGTTACCCGAGCTTTCGTTGACCCTTGAGGATATGGTTGATGCGGAGAAAAGGCTTCAAAGGTTTGCACCCCTCATATCCGTGCTGTTTCCTGAGACGGCGGACAATGGAGGCTTGATTGAATCCGAATTGGTGCGTATAGAAAACATGAAAAACAGTATTCAAAAGATATACCGGCAGGACTTCCAAGGTGAATTAATGCTGAAATGTGACAATTACCTGCCTGTGGCGGGATCTATCAAAGCAAGGGGCGGTATTTACGAGGTCCTGAAGCATGCGGAGGATTTGGCCATCAAGCACGGGTTCATAAGTGTTGGCGATGACTATTCAAGGCTGGGGTCGCCGGAGTTCAAGGAATTCTTCGGTAAATTTTCCCTGGCTGTAGGCTCAACGGGAAACTTGGGGCTGAGTATAGGAATAATGGGTTCTGCCTTGGGTTTTAATGTTACCGTACATATGTCTGCTGATGCAAAGGAATGGAAAAAGAGTCTTCTAAGGGGCAGGGGAGTCAATGTCATAGAATACTCTTCCGATTACAGTAAGGCGGTTGAGGAAGGGAGAAGGCAATCACAGCAGGATCCGAACAGTTACTTTGTGGATGATGAGCATTCCAAGAGCTTGTTCCTGGGATACAGCGCGGCGGCTTTTCGTTTGAAGAAACAGCTTGATGCTTTGGGAACAAAGGTAGATGAGAGCCATCCCTTGTTTGTATATGTGCCCTGCGGGGTTGGAGGCGCACCCGGGGGAATATGCTTTGGCCTGAAGCATGTCTTCGGAGATAATGTACATGTATTTTTTGCGGAGCCGACTCATTCCCCATGTATGCTTATCGGCCTGGCTACCGGCGAAAACGAAAAGCTGTCGGTGCAGGATTTTGGAATAGATAACATAACCGATGCCGACGGACTTGCAGTCGGGAGGCCTTCGGGCTTTGTAGGCAATATGGTGGGGAGGCTTTTAAGCGGTATTTATACTGTTGAGGATAATGAGCTTTATAAGCTGCTGGCAATGATGAAGGATGAGGAGAATATAAAGATTGAGCCTTCGGCTACGCCGGGGCTGCTGGGCCCCCTGCAGGTGGAGTCTTCCGTGAAAAATGCGACTCATATTGCATGGGCTACAGGAGGATTGTTTGTGCCCGAGGATATGATGCGGGAGTTCTATGAAAGGGGTAAAAAACAATTGGGTGAGCTTTAAGCTCATCCAATTGTTTTTTCTTTTATATACTTCTCTACAACATCATCATAGCTCTTTATAAGCGCTTTGATTACAGGGTTTTTGGAAGAGTTGAAGCTCATATCGCCAATTGTGCTTATAGGAAGTATTTTTGGTGAGGTGCCTGTCATAAAAACACCGTCCATTTCCCCAAGCACAGAAACTAATATGGGTTCTTCAACTATTTCTATTCCCAGTTTCTTGCACAGATCAAATACGTATACCCTGGTTATACCTATCAGCACGTTCCCTTTGGGGGCGGTCAGTACCTTACCATTCCTGACAAAAAATATATTGGAGCGGCTTCCTTCGGTAATCTCACCTTCCCTGTTCACCAGCAGTGCTTCATAAGCCTTTGCTTCAGCTAAAGCAGCCGCAACCCTTTCCTTGTAACTTGAGTTTACCACTTTGGCATTGGGATTGTTCCGTTCTTCCTTGAGAAGAATTCCATGCACTCCTGTTTCGTATTGTTCAGGGGTCGGGTAGCTGCTGCGGATGAAATACGCCATAAAGTCCGGCACAGGGTTTCCCATATTATACACAATTATTTTTATATTTTTTTCAGGACTGTTATTGGCTTTGATAAGCTCCGTTATACTTTCCCGTATACTATTCATGATATTGGCTACCGAATAGTTGATAAGTTTGGCTGAAGCCTCCAGCCTTTCCATATGTTTTTCCAGGAAAAGAGGAATTCCTGACACTACTTTTATTACCTCATAGATTGTCCGGGAAGAGCCTGCCAAAATATCCCCTGCCTCTGAAACAGGCATTACTTTGCCGTTTATAACCATATATTTTTCTTCTGCTTCACTGATCATCAATCTGTCTCCTGTCTCTGTAATTAATTGTTCTATAATAGAAATCTAGCATTATGTGTATTATATTTCAAGAGGTATATGCTTAGTGTCAAACATTTTCCAAAATTAATGCGCCGTGAAACACATTACTTTAATAAAAAGTACTGCTGCTTTTGGGGTGATAAAACTTTTTCACGGAATATATATTAAATACGGGTTAGGAATATTGGCACGATAAGCCGATATATATCATAAAAGGAGGTGGAATTTCATGCCAAGTTATTATGAATTGTTTGTCCGGCTTGCTCTTGCCTGCTTTCTCGGCGGGGTCATAGGCTATGAAAGGGAAAAGACCAGGCATCCTGCGGGCTTCAGGACGCATATATTGGTATGCGTGGGATCTGCACTGGCCATGTTGTGCAATATTTATTTATTTGAGGAGTATAAAGGTCTTGCCAATATTGATCCGGGACGTTTCGGCGCACAGGTAATAAGCGGCATAGGATTCCTGGGGGCAGGCACAATATTGAAAGAAGGTGTGACTGTCAAGGGGCTGACAACTGCAGCCAGCCTTTGGTCGGTTGCTTGTATAGGAATATCCGTAGGACTGGGTTTTTATTTAGGCTCGCTTCTTACCACTGCTTTTGTACTCGTTGCTCTTGTGGTCTTTTCAAGATTTGAAGTACTTATATCCGGGGGCAAGAAAAATACAACCCTGAAAATAAGATCAGAGGATAAACCGGGGCAGTTGGGGAAAATTGGCACCCATTTGGGTTCATTTAATCTGAAAATATGTGACATAGCCATAGAAGTGGAGGATGAAGCTTCGGTCATGGTAAAGATAAAGGTAAATAGGGCCAAAGAGGATATTAGCCCTGAGGTTTTAGATTCCCTGTCCAAAATTGAGGGAATATTGAAGGTTGAAGTTTGCTGATATTGAAGGGATTTATTAAATCATCCCTTTGATACATGTTTATTTCCTTCGATGTAGAATCTCCAAGGCTTATCCTTATATTCCCCTGCATAGTCTATATTGATTCTCGGGGAGGACTTTACAGAAAAAGGTTCATTATGTGCATCACAAATATAAAGTGTGCTGCCGCACAAGTCAAGTCCGTTTTCGGCCTTTCCTATACCCATGCTCATACAAAGCTTTCCCGGCCCGTTGCACATTCCGGATCTCTGACTTGCTGACAGGGATAACAGATCCATGCCGTATCTTAATCTGGCCATATGCCCGATTCCGTCAATCGGCTCAACTGCCCTCACCAGTACTGCTGAGGGATTATCCTTCTGTTCTGTGACCACATTGAAGCAGTAGTACATTCCGTAAATGAAATATACATAGGAGAAGCCTCCTTCATGATACATTATCTCATTCCGTTTGGTTCTTCTCAGGCCATAGGCATGGCAGGCTCTGTCTTCAGGGCCTACGTATGCTTCAGTTTCTACAATCTTTCCGACAACTCTAAAATCCCGGGTTTCATGCACCAGATGCTTCCCCAGCAGATCCTCTGCTACTATCAATGCATCTCTAAGATAGAAGCTCCTTTCAAGCTTATCCATAATACCTCCGATTATATTTTTTTATGTTTCGTTTCTGAAGAATAATGCGACATATCTTTAGTTTGCAGTTATCCTACAGAGCACTGGCCTTGTATGACAGCGAGCACTTATTGGCTTTGGGCAACAGAATCGAGTGAAGATGCGCAGTAAAATCCGTGGGATTTACGTGAGGTAAATCCAGCACATACCAACAGGAGGTTGGGTTTATGTGCGTCAGGATTTTACAAGTATCAAGCTCTGATTCTGTCCAAAGCTAATATCGTGCGAGTCGGTATACAAGGCTATTGCTCTGGGAGTATGACTGCAAACTTCAGCTATGTCACATTCTTCTTAGTATATAATAATAGTAGTATGAGCATGAGCAATTTACAATATGAAAATATTACTATATAATAGACGCATGACAAGGGAAACGAGTACAAAAGGAGGCCGGAATAATGCAGGACAACAGCAGGATAGTATCTGCGGACAGAGATAAATTTTACAAGATTATGATTACCAGGCTGGAGGGTTTGCTCTCAAGTGAATCTGACTGGCTTGCCAATTTATCAAATGCCGCGGCATTGCTTTATACGAACCTGGAGGATATCAATTGGGCGGGTTTTTATCTTATGAAGAAGGAAGAGCTTGTATTGGGGCCTTTTCAGGGGAAAACAGCCTGTACAAGAATAAAGCCGGGTAAAGGGGTATGCGGTGCGGCAGCGGCAGAAATGAGGACACAGCTTGTGCCGGATGTGCATTCGTTTCCGGGGCATATCGCCTGCGACAGTGCTTCAAACTCTGAAATAGTGGTTCCTTTAATCAAAGATGGAACAGTATTCGGAGTATTGGATATTGACAGCCCCATAAAAAACAGGTTTGACGAACTGGATGCCAAATACCTTCAGCTTTTTGCAGATAAGCTTAATAAGTATATTGATTGGAGCCAAATCAGCTGAGGAGGTAATTGAATGAAGTTCGGCAGAGAAAGCGGAATACTTCTGCATCCTACCTCGCTGCCTTCGAAATTCGGTATTGGAGAACTGGGCAGCGAAGCATACGGTTTCGCGGATTTTTTGGCCAGAAGCAGGCAGAAGCTTTGGCAAATACTGCCCCTGGGCCCCATAGGCTATGGTGAATCTCCGTATCAGTGCTTTTCTGCCTTTGCAGGCAATACTATGCTGATAAGCATTGAGAGGCTTATTGAGGATAAGCTTTTGCTTCAGGAGGATATCGGGCCACTGCCTGATTTTGATGAGGGGCTTGTGGAGTTCGAAAAGGTCAGGGCATTTAAATCTAACTTGTTCAGAAAGGCCTTTAAGAGATTTGAAGCTGCCGGCGCCGGTGAAGATTATGACAGGTTCTTAAGGGAGAACGATTACTGGCTTAATGAGTTTTCTTTTTTTATGGCTTTGAAGGAATATTTCGGAGGAGCTGCCTGGAATCTCTGGGATAAGGAAATAGCCTTCAGGGACTCCAAAGCAATGATATATTACAGGGATAAGCTGTCCCGGGAAATTGAGTATCAAAGTTTTCTGCAATATGTTTTCTTCAGCCAGTGGAGGCTGCTAAAAGAATATGTAAACAAACAGGGTATCAGAATAATTGGGGATTTGCCTCTTTTCATATCCTATGACAGCAGTGATGCATGGTCTCAGAGTTATCTGTTCCAGTTGGATGAGGAGGGCAACCCTTTAAAGACAGCCGGAGTGCCTCCGGATTATTTCAGCGAAACGGGGCAATTCTGGGGAAACCCCCATTACAGATGGAATGAGATGGAGAAAGACGGATTCAAATGGTGGAGAGACAGGCTGGATCTGTTGTTTCAAATGGCGGATATCATCAGGATAGACCATTTCAGAGGCTTCGAAAGCTACTGGGAGATACCGGCAGGAGAAAAAACGGCACAAAAGGGATACTGGGTAAAAGCTCCCGGCAGGAAGCTTTTCCAAACCTTAAGAGCACATAGGAAAGATATGCATATTATTGCTGAAGATCTGGGTTTTATTACCAAGGAAGTGGAAGAACTGAAAAATGAGTTTGGTTTTCCCGGTATGAAGATATTGCAGTTTATCTTCAACGGCCCTTTGGAAGAAGAATTGCTTCCCCATAATTTTGAAGAGAATTCGGTTGTATATACCGGAACCCATGATAATGACACAACAACAGGCTGGTACCTGAAGATGAAGATAACAAACCCCAAAGCAGATAATGAGATGAAGGAATATTTTCACATATCGGGAGAAATCGGAGAGAAAGCAATGTGCTGGACTCTTATCGAAGCAGCTTTGAGCAGCCCTGCAAATACGGCAATAATTCCGATGCAGGATTTGCTGTGCTTGGGAAGTGAGGCACGGATGAATATTCCAAACACAATAGGAGGCAGGAACTGGGGCTGGAGACTTAGAAAAGGGTTGTTGACAACAGAACTGGAGGAGAAGCTTGCGGGCCTGTCGGAGCTGTATGGCAGGAATAAGAATTAATAAAGATAACAATGCAAAAAAGCTATGGAAAATTACCATAGCTTTTTTGCATTGTTTGCCCCAAAATGCCGTTTAGCTGCAATTTGACACCTAGCTCTCGCTAGGTGGGTATCCGGACATGGCTTTCTATCTTCCTCTGCAGATTATAGACTTCGAATGAGGCCTGATATAAGGTCATGTACCTTGGATTCCCGTGTCGTCTCTGTAGGTTCAAATACAGGCATATCGAACATTCCAGGATTCGGTTGTTTATTTATAATTATATTAACATAAATCATTAACATAGTCTATAGAATTATCTGTCGCGGCTTGTATTTTTTATATAGAGATAGTTCAATTAACTAGAGTATTTATAAGTCGGGTATTGATATTATTTGTAATAAAACACAATTTTATGTATATTAAAATAATATTTGTTGACCTTGACAGTGAAAATTATTTATACTTAATAAAAAGATATTAACAGGCTTGTAGGGGGGATTTTTTTGAAGTATACAATCCTGGATTTTGAGGCAATGATTGAAAGCGTCAGAAAAGACGGAAGGATTCATAATTATGGAATTCAAGAATTGAAGGTATATGAGAATTATCTTTATTATTTCAGAAAATATGTTGATCATAAATATCATGAATGGGTAGAGTACAATCTTTTCCCCAGGGAGAATATAGGCATATACAAGCTCCAGCAATCCGCCAAGCTTCAATTCAACCCATCGGAAGTGTACAAATACTACGTTGATATGGTAAGCGTATCCAAGGAGGGCCAATTTTGGAAGGCGAAGGATTTGTACATAGATTTTATTGTAAAGGGTGACGGCAGGTACTATGTGGTGGATATAGACGAGTTTAATGATGCCATTTGCAGGAAAGAACTAAAGGAAAATGATGTAAAGAATGCCCTCAACGGTTTGAATAATGTTCTTAAGGGATATTATGAAAGCAATGATCTTGAGTGCTATATACAAAGCCTTAAAGAGAAGTACGGAGGCATGGGGAAGCTGCTTCTGAGCAAGAAAACGGCTTGACATATATTGGTTATTGAGGTATTATATAATTATTATTAATAAATAATAATATAATATTATAAGGGGGTTATCAGTAATGGATCTGAAAGGAAGCAAAACTGAGAAAAATCTATGGGAAGCTTTTGCAGGTGAGTCACAGGCGAGGAACAAGTATACATATTTCGCAAGTGCTGCAAAAAAGGAAGGATATGAGCAAATATCCGGAATTTTTCAAGAAACCGCAGATAATGAAAAAGAACATGCAAAATTGATATTCAAATTTTTGTGCGGAATAGGAAACACGGCAGAGAACCTTAAGCATGCGGCAGAAGGGGAAAATTATGAATGGACCTCCATGTACAAGGAATTTGAGAAGACTGCCATAGAAGAAGGCTTTAAAGATATTGCGGAGTTTTTTGGCAAGGTAGCCCTTGTTGAAAAAGAGCATGAAGAAAGATACCTGGCTCTGTTGAAAAACCTTGAAGAGGAAAAAGTATTCAAACGTGAAGAGCAGACAACTTGGAGATGCAGGAACTGCGGACATATTCACACAGGAGCCGAAGCTCCCGAAATTTGCCCAACCTGCAAGCACCCAAGAGCATACTTCGAAATAGCAGCCTTTAATTATTAATAGTAAACTAAACCCCTGGGGCATAAAGGCACGGTTTAATAGGGAAACTAATTGAACCATACCCTAAACCGATACGGAAAGATGGAAACCATATAGTTTTATGGTTTCCATTCTTTTATGGACTTTAGTCTGTTGAGGTGCGAAAGCGGCGAAACAATAAACCACCTACTATGCGGGTGTGTGACAAAAAGTAATATTAAATCAATACAAAGAAGCATACGAGATATTCTACGCCAGCTAGTATTTTCCTTCTAAGATCTGACATCAAAAATAAAATACAATTCATAAGCAGTATTCGACTTTGTTACGGCTGCTACTATATTATATGTCGATTTTGTACCAAATATTGCGTACTTATTGTGTATTTTATAGTGCTTACGCTCATTAAAAATCACATCCTTAAATAAGCAAACAAATTTATTAACTGCTTAATATCGGTGCAATTCCTTGTACAACATAACTTTACGCCCTAAATTCGTAATAAAAACTCAAACATCGAATATATTTAAAATAAGTAAAAATATGGGGGGTAACAACTATGGCAATTACTTTTAATACGCCACCAGTAGCTTCGAGCCATATTGCTGGTGTTACTGATACGATAGATAGAGCAGTAACATACTCACCAGCAACTAGTCCGAAATGGA
>JAKJBU010000180.1 GCA_022706825.1 Bacillota bacterium | reverse complement strand
GTATTTGATATATTCCATCCTACTGACCCTATTACCCCTCCAAATCCATAATAAGGCGTTCTCTCTGAATATAGACGAAAGTTAAGAGCCGGTAATCCGAATGGACTGCCGGCTTGTTTATTTTTGAGGCAAGTATCTGATCTCTGTTTGTTATTCTGTAATAAGGTCTTCGTATCTGATATAGCCCAGAGGGCTTATAGCCAGCCCCTTCAGATTTTTCTTGCTTGCAAAAGCAATATGGGGATGATACAGGAAAATCCAAGGAGCATCGTCAATTATAAGCTGTTGAATCTCAGCATATTTCATTAACCTCTTTGTCGGATTAATGATCGATTTTGCTTCTGACAACAATCTGAGGACAGTAGGATTCTCATATCTTGTGTAATCAGACTGATATACCGGGTTAAACATGGACTGCAGAAAGCTATCAGGGTCGGTGGTATCTGCCATCCAGCGGCTGATAAACAGGTCACAGCGCTTAATATTTTCAGGCTTCAGGTAATCTGAATAAGC
>JAKJBU010000017.1 GCA_022706825.1 Bacillota bacterium | reverse complement strand
TGGGGAAGTTATTAGCTGCTAAGGCAAGCAGACGCCTGAATGAAGTTGTTGAAAAGTTTTCAAAGATTGTATTATCGGAAGAAAAAACATATGAAATAATTGAGATATTAAGTTCGTCGAAAGCACCGAAAAAAGATGGAAAAGGTAAAGATGGGAATATACACAAGGGCCAAAGGCCATTTACGAATTATCCAGTTACCAATGGGAGAAAAGCAATACGCAGCATGTTTAACATGAGAAATTTTAGTGATTTGATATATAGGTAAAGAGAAGGTAAAGGAGCGAAACAGAGCGTTTATGCCGCGAAAGCCTATTTACATGGGGTGGCACCCTCTGGTAAAATCTTGGCGGCGGAAGGGCGCATAAAATACAGTCCAATTCCGCCTAAAAATAGGTGTCCAGAGGGTACAGGGGACCCCATGTCAATAGGATCGTGGAATAAATGCGACCAAATTTGCACATACATTTACAAAAAATTTGTATGAAGGAAAGTTGCCAACGTTTACTTGACAGTAACATATGTGAATGTGCAGGTGAATTTTGCCCAATATTATTGTATAATATATTAATGTCGGAATTTAACAGAAACCGGTGATATTGTGTTTGAAGTTTTTTCATGGAGCTACAGATTCATATATACGCTTTTAACTGCCGGCTTTGCTTTGTCATGCTGGATGACATACTTTAAGGGTATTCGTATATGCAGGTATGTTTCCCCATTGCTGAATTTGGTTCTTATTGCAATGAACTTTGCTTTGATCTCATATTATTCCGAACCCCTGGACTATATGGCTTTGTATATTGGCGGCAGCCTTGCCGCTGCTTATATGATATCAAGGATGATTCTTGCAAAACTCTTAAATGGCGGCAATTTCCTCCTGTTTGATGTTGTCTGTAATATGCTTCAGACAGGGCTCGCCATGCTGTACAGGCTGAGCCCGGAATACGGCACAAAACAGGCATATATTGCAGCAGCAGGCATACTTGGATTCTTTGCTTCCTTTATTTTCATGAAAAGATTTGAAATAAAACATAAACATCATTTGCTGCTTGGAGGTTCGATTCTTGCCCTTTTGCTAACAACCCAGATATGGGGTATAGAAATAAACGGCTCAAAAAATTGGATAAATCTATATTTTACGAATGTACAACCCTCCGAATTCATCAAGTTGATTTTTGTGTTCTTCACAGCCTGTCTGCTGTCCCAGGAACCGAGCAGGAAAAGATTTGCCGGAATTGCCGCATCTATGCTTACCATTGTGGCGTTTTTTGTCCTTCAAAGGGATATAGGCTCCGCCTTCTTATTTTTCACGGTATACCTTGTTATGCTTTTCTCCAGGGATGTTAAGGGCTTCTATACCGCAGCCTCAGCCGGTGCAGCAATAGGGGGGGCCTTTATTAGCTACTTCGCTTTTTCATATATCAGATCCCGGGTTTTGGCATGGATTAATCCCTGGAAATATATATCCGGCAAATCCTATCAGATAACACAATCACTGTTTGCAGTTGCTACAGGCGGTTTCATCGGTACAGGGCTGTATCTGGGGGACCCAAAATTCATACCTGCTGTCCACACCGATTTCATATTTTCCGCATTATGTGAGGAAACAGGTATATTGAACGGGATATCCCTATTAGCCATGTATGCGCTGCTCAGCATAATTGGTATGGATATAAGCTCAAAATGCAGCAATCCCATATATTCATCGGCAGCTTTGGGCCTTACCTCCCTTACCGCAATTCAAACCCTTGTAATTGTATGCGGTGTACTGAACATCATACCCATAACAGGTGTCACACTTCCCTTTGTAAGCTACGGCGGAAGTTCACTGCTTTCACAGTTCATGAATGTGGGAATATTGTATTATATCAGTTCAAACCCTGAGCTGCAGTACAACACAGACAAAGCTTCACAGGCATCTGAAGCCGAGAGCCTCATGCCGCACACCACGAGCCGATAGGAGCGATTTATATGAAAGACAGAATTAAAATTATTAAATATATATACTTGTCCTTATTTGCCCTTATATGCTTGTATCTTCTATATTTCAGCCTGTTTGAGTCCAGATTGATAGCCTCCAACTCATATAACAGAAGGCTGAGGGAATCAGAAAGCAATATAATAAGGGGAAGCATCCTGGATAAAAACGGGGAGATTCTGGCAAAGAGTGCAAAGTATAAAGCCGGAGTTAAACGCACATATGTCTATCCCAGATACTTTTCCCATGTTATCGGATATTCAAGTGCCAAATATGGTTCTTCAGGCCTCGAAGCTCTTTATAACAAGGAGCTTATGAGCGCCAGCGACACTATGGAGGACCTGAGAAGCAAAATCAATGATTATTATATAAAAGGCAACAATATCAATCTGACACTGGATCGTTCCCTTCAGGTTTATGCCTCCGATCTGCTGCGGGGCAAAAAAGGGGCAGTAGTTGTGCTGAAGACGGATACCGGAGAAATACTTGCCTTGGCAAGCAAACCGGATTTTGACCCCTCCGGCATACAAAACAACTGGGAAAGCCTGATAAATGATAAGAAAAGTCCTCTGCTGAACAGAGCTTCAGAGGGGCTTTACCCTCCGGGTTCAATATTCAAACTGGCAGTGGCTTCCTCAATTTTGAAAAACAATTTGCAGGACATTGAGGTGGAATGCACGGGAGAAGTAAATGCGGACGGCTATATTATCAAAGACAGCGACGGCAAAGCTCACGGCAGCATAACCCTTTCGGAAGCCTTGAAATACTCCTGCAATTCATATTTCATAAAGCAAGGGCTTAAGCTGGGAAACAGCAATTTGTACAATGAAGCGGTAAGATTCAGGTTAAACAAAAAAATACAGACAGATATAAGAGTATCCGAAAGTGTTTTTCCGAGCAAAACTGACAACAGGAGTATCGCCCAGCAGTCTATAGGACAGGGTGAGGTGCTTATGACGCCCCTGCATGCTGCAATGATGGCAGCAGCCATTGCAAATGACGGAGTTATGATGCAGCCATACGTAGTAAGCAGTATCAGCAGCAGCGAAAATAAGATAATCAAAGAATTCAAACCGAAGCAGATAGCCAGAATAATGGATAAAGGCACAGCTGAAGCCATAAAGGATATGATGGTCGAAGTGGTTGAGTCCGGTACGGGAACCGGGGCCAAGGTCAGCAAAGTTGCCGTTGCAGGAAAAACAGGCACTGCCGAGGTCAGCGGCAATCAAAAATCCCATGCATGGTTTGTAGGCTTTGCCCCGGCAGACAGTCCGAAGGTTGCAATTGCGGTACTTATTGAAAATGGCGGCGGAGGCGGCAGTACAGCCGCACCGATAGCCTCAAAGGTCCTGAAAAAAGCACTTAGCCTAAAATAAATAACGGATAACGCTGAGTTATCCGTTTTCCATGTCTGTTTCATATATGCATAATTGCTTCAGCTATTTTAAAATAGGAAAGCAGTGTAAGTGCATCCACAATAGTTGAAATCAACGGGCTGGCCATTATTGCCGGGTCAATATTAATTGCTTTGGCAAACAGCGGAAGCACTCCTCCTATTACCTTTGCTATCATAATTGTAAGTATGAGTGTGACGCTTACCACCACAGATACTGTAAAAGAGTTCCTTCCAAGATAATACACCCGTACAAAATTTACTACTGCCAGCGAAACTCCAACCATCAGGCTTATTCTGAGTTCTCTCCATATTACCTTTGATATATCGCTTAAGACAACTTCTCCAAGAGCGATACCCCTTATTACCAGTGTTGATGATTGTGTCCCCGCATTTCCTCCGGTACCCATAAGCATAGGTATGAATACTGCAAGTCCTACTGCCTTCTCCAGGCTGCCCTGAAAGCTTTCTATTATGCTTCCGGTAATAGTTGCCGAAAGCATCAGGAACAGCAGCCAGAAAATTCTCTGTTTTGCCAGGGTTATTATATCAGCCTTCAGATATTCTTCTTCACTGGGTGCCAAACCGTGCATGATCTGTATATCCTCTGATGCCTCTTCTTCAATTACGTCCACGATATCGTCGATGGTAATGATTCCTACCAGCCTGTTTTCCTGATCCACAACCGGTACGGACAAAAGGTCATATTTCTTAAAGAGATTCGCCACCTCTTCCTGGTCGTCAATAGTCTTTACAAATATGGGATCCGTCTCCATGATATCTTCAACCTTTTTATTTCCGGGTGCAATTACCAGGTCCTTCAGGGAGACTGTACCCTCCAGTTTTCTGTTATTGTCTGTTACGTAGCAGGTATATATGGTTTCCTTATCCAAAGCTGTTCGTCTGATACGAAGCAGTGCTTCGTCAATGGTAAGCTCCTTCTTCAGGTCAACCAGCTCTATCGTCATCAGGCTTCCGGCTGAGTTCTCCGGATAATTCAAGAACTGGTTGATAAGTTTTCTCTCTGTTTCCGGAGAATACTTCAGTATCTTTTTTACAACACTTGAGGGCATTTCCTCAAGGTAGTCAATCTTATCGTCGAAATACAGCTCCTCCAATATTTCTTTTAACTCGTCCTCCTTAATCATAAGGGTAAAACTGGTCTGCTGTTTTACAGAAAGGTGTGCAAATACTTCTACTGCGACATCCTTATGAAGCATTCTGAAAACCAAAAGGCTGTTCTTTGTATCAAGTTCTTCCAGAAGCTCTGCAATATCGGCCGGCTGCATATCCTCCAGCGCTTTTTTTATGGCTGAATAATTCTTTACTTCAATATAATCCTTAATGATATTTTCCATAGTCTTTCCTCCCAACAATGGGAAAAGCGGCTGTCAACGGTGAAATAAACAGACTTTCCCCAATAGTCTATCCATATTCTACTGCAATAATTACTGGGCCCTGCGTCCATTTAAATCACCTCTCTTAAATAACAAATCCTTTCACTGGAGTGAAAGGAATAATATACTGTAACAGCATTACATTTTTCTTCACTCGCGGAGCTTTGGCACTATACAGCTTTGGATAGAAGTTTTCCAGCTGCATTAAGTAGAACCTTAATTCGATAGTACTTGTTAACCCGCTGGCATCTCTCGATGTTTCCGGGTAGCAGCATTTATCTGTATAGGAGCCTCACCTAACGAAGATTTAATTGTCATTTTTATTATAGTCCTATGAAATCTTCATTTCAATATATATAATATGAAATTTAATAAAAAAAGTTCATATTATATTAAATTTCGATAATGAACAAAACCATCTCTTAAAACTTGTATATATTTCGAAATATTTCATCATTGCTTCACAATACTACATCAACTTTTTCATTAATCACTATTTCCTTTTCCGATACCCTGCAATTGTATGAAAGCACTTCCACGCCTTCGGAATGCGCATCTGCCAGGGCTTCGGAAAACCCGGAATCCATCAGCTTATTGGGAGAAAAGGTCTTGATACCCCCCATCTGAACGAGGAAAATCACAGCAGCTCTGTAGCCCTCCTTACGGGCAGCAGCCAATTCCTTCATATGCCTTGCACCTCTTTCAGTGGGAGCATCAGGAAACAATGCGATGCCATCAATCTCAAGAGTCACTCCTTTTACTTCCATATAACAGGAGTCAGCGTTTCCGCTTCCCTCGGCTTTCTTTAAAAGCAGATCAAACCTGCTTTGCCCAAAATTTGCCTCCCTCTTGACATATTCGTAGCTCCCTATCTCCTCTATCAGCCCTCCCCTTACAGCTTCCTCAACAATTTTGTTTGGTGCCTGGGAATCAATAGATATAAGCCTGTCTCCCTTATACACCATTATCAGCTCATAGGGGGTCTTCCTTGCCTTGTTTTCCCTTATTTCCAGTATGACTCTGGCTCCTTTAAACAGGAGTTCCCTGCATCGGCCGGTATTAGGTATATGAACCGGCACTTCCCTTCCATTTATCTCTGCTATTCCCTCAAATCTGTTCAATCTGCACACAAATCTTCCATTAATGGTTTTATTGATTATTTTCATTCTATACTCCTTGTAAGTTGCGCTTGAAACGGTTAAAATATCAACATAGTATAAATCACACTTAATAATGAATTATACCATATTTATTCAACAAGATGCCAGGCAGTATGCCCCGGAGGTAATCAAATGGACAAATACAACATACTTGTACTTATGGAAAAGGATAAGGAAACCGGTTTTTTTATCCAAACGATAGATTCCTATAAAATTGATTCGGGCCTTGAGCTGATAGAGAATGCATATCTCTCTGAGGAAGAGGGAGAATACTTCATATTTCTTGTCCTCACTACAGCCGATGTTGAGGATTATCAATACTATGGAATTTATGACTTATACAATGAAGATATATTCAGCAAATTCAACATTGAGCTTCTGGACGGGTCAGGAGAATACAACCCCAGATGGATTGTCAAGCTTAAATATACTGAAGAGAGAAGCAAAACAGAGAGTATTATTAATGAACTACTTGAGATTCATAAGGCTGAGCTGCAGAGAGTACTTCCACTGGTTGAAGCCGATAAAGCAAAGTATTTGGGAGAATTTGAAAAGGAAGAGTGATATCATAATCAACTCTTCCTTATTATTCCGGCTAAATACTTTTTGCTGCAGGCCTTTTATACTTATACCACTGATATACCAATCCCAATCCGATTACTACAATGCCTATCAAGTCGGTATACACACCCGGATCAATGAGGCAAAGCCCTCCAGCCATAAAAATCAATCTGATCAAAGCATTTACCTTCCCGTATATGAAGCCTTCCATGGCTATTCCTATTCCAAACATGCCTATTAAGGATGTCATTGTAATCTGAATCACTTCCAGTCCTGTTGTATTTATCAACAGTAATTGAGGATTGATAACAAATATATATGGTATAAGAAAAGCTGCAATGGCAAGCTTGCTTGCATTTATACCAGTCTTTATCGGATCGCTCTTGGCTATAGCAGAGCCTGCAAAAGCAGCAAGGGCTACCGGCGGTGTTATATCAGCAATTATTCCGAAATAGAATACAAACATATGGGCTGTCAAAGGATTTACCCCCAGCTTCAGAAGTGCAGGTGCCGCTATTGTAGAAGTAATAATATAATTTGCTGTTGTCGGGGCTCCCATCCCAAGTATAAGAGATGATATCATAGTAAGGAACAAGGTAGGCAGAAGAAGTCCCCCCGCTAATGCCACAAGGCCGTTACCCATCTTCAGGCCCAAACCTGTAAGAGTCACAGTCCCTACGATTATACCTGCACAAGCACAGGCTATTGCAACGCCCAATGCACCTTTTGCACCTGCTTCCAGCGCCTCAAGCAGCATCTTCAAGTTCATTCTGGTTTCTTTTTTAACCGCTCCCACCAATATTGATGTATATATTCCGTAAAGAGCTGCTTTTATCGGTGTGGTGCCGCTCATGAGCATGTATATTATTACAAATATCGGTGCAAACAAGTACCATCTCTCGCCAAGCACCTTACTAAGCTTTGGAAGCCTTGATTCTTCAAGTCCCTTCATACCTGTCTTTCTTGCTTCCAGGTCAACCATTATCCATATCCCGCTGAAGTAAAGCAAAGCCGGTATTATTGCCGCTTTTGCTATACTTCCGTATGGAATTCCGATGAATTCGGACATAAGGAAAGCTGCCGCACCCATAATCGGAGGCATTAACTGGCCTCCTGTCGAAGCAGCTGCCTCAACAGCCCCTGCGAACTCCGGCTTATAGCCCAGGCTCTTCATCAAAGGAATCGTAAAGCTTCCTGTTCCAACGGTATTTGCCACCGAGCTTCCGGATATGGTTCCCGTTAGCGCACTGCTGAGCACCGCAACCTTTGCAGGTCCGCCTACAGCTTTCCCTGCGACGGCATTAGCCAAATCAATGAAAAACTTCCCTATTCCGGTTTTATCCAGGAAGGACCCAAAAAGTATAAACAGGAATATGAAGGTTGAAGATACCCCAATTGGCGTTCCCAGTATTCCTTCAGTCGTATAATACATATGGCTTACTATCCTTGCAACGGAATAGCCTCTATGATTGAGAAATCCCGGAAGGTATGGACCGACTACGCAATAAACCAGAAATGTACTTGCTATAATAACTATCGGAAGCCCGACAACCCTTCTTGCCGCTTCCAGAACAAACAGTACCGCAATTATAGCTACTAATATATCAAGAGAATTTTGTTCCCCGGCTCTCAAAATCAGAGCGTGATAATTAAAGGGTATATATAATCCTACAAATCCTGCAATACATGCAAGTGATACATCCAGCCAATGCAATTTATGCTTAGGCATCTTTTCATTGGTTGGATATAACAAATATGCCAGTACTAAGGCAAAGGTAATATGAATCGATCTTTGCAATTGTGCAGGAAGCACCCCGAAAATTGCGGTATATAACTGGAAAACGGAAAACATGATTGCCAGTGCTGTAACTACCTTTAATTGTATTCCGGAAAGCTTTCTGTAATTTGACTCTTTGTCATACTTAGCCATTATTTCATCCAAATCTATTTCCTGCACCTGCTCCTTGAGTATTTTATCCTTATCCATGAAATCCCTCCTTTTTTCCGGAAAATAGTATATATACTAAAGCTAGTTTTCATTATACTCATCTTAATAAATAATATATAAGTTCAATGAATGAGACTTTTTGAATTTTGAAATGCGCGGGTTTCTGTGGTTCAACAAGCTCTGACAGCTTTATTGTTTTGTCTTTAAAACTTAAAGTATGGTCTGCATAGGTTCCCACCATATACGTAAAGCTGTCAAGCTCTCTGTCAATGTTTTCAATCTGAACAATTCCATCAGATATTGTTATTACCTGTTTGCTGTTGGCATCATATTCCGGCATTCCTGCGCCGTATGAGTAAAAAGTAGTCTTATATACAACGAACCTGTCTCCCTGTATCCGTATAAACTCGTTTACAAGAGTACGATTAACCGAATGCTTGAAGCTTACCGTAAACTCCCTGATATTTTCGATATTATCAATATACACAATTTTACCGGTCCTGCCGTTGGAAATTGTAAACCTGTCTAATACCGGTACATTTAATAAAATAATTATCAGCAAAAGCAAAAAAACTGCAAATATAAACTTTTTCATAAATGAAGAAGCCGGGCCGGATATTTCCAGCCCGGCAGCCCTCCCAAATTATTTAATAGCTCCAACCTCTTTATAGTATTTCTCTGCTCCCGGATGGAACGGAACCGATACGCCGTTAACAGCGCTTTCAAGGCTGAGTTCTGCTCCCTTTGCATGTGCAGAGGCTAATTCCGGCTGATTCTCAAATAATGCCTTTGTCAGATCATATATTACCTTTTCGGGAACTTCTGCGCCGGCAACCAAAGTAGCTTTCATTGCTACTGTCTTTACATCCGCAGTCTGGCCTTTGTAAGTTCCGGCAGGAATAACAATTTCAGTAAAGAAAGGATACTTGTCAATGAGTTTCTTGATCACATCATCCGGAATTGAAACGAAGTTCAGGCTGCTTGTAGTAGCTGTATCCTGTATTGCTGCATTAGGTACGCCGGATACAAACAAGAAACCATCAATATGATTGTCTTTCAGAGAGTCTGCTGATTCAGCAAAAGACAGGTAGTTGGCTGAAAAATCATTGTATGTCATACCCATAACATCCAACAACTGTCTGGCATTTGCTTCAACTCCGCTTCCTGGAGCTCCTACTGAGAATTTCTTCCCTTTAATGTCTGTAATAGTTTTGATTCCACTGTCTGCGGAAGAAACAATCTGAATTACCTCCGGGTAAAGGTTAGCAATAACCCTTACGTTTTCAACCTTGCTATCCTTGAAAGCCTCTGTTCCGTTATAAGCGTAATCTGTCATGTCGTTCTGGACTATCGCCAGTTCTGCTTCCTTCTGACCGATAAGCTTCAGGTTCTCAACCGATGCACCTGTTGCCTGAGCTGTTACGTTCATGTTCTGAATCTTTGAGTTGAATATCTGTGCCATTGAACCGCCAAATGGATAATAAGTACCGGATGTACCGCCGGTAGCCAATATCAGATTGGTCTTCTGCGGAGCACAGCCTGTAAGTGCCACAGACATAACGAGTACCACAGCCAGTGTCAGTACTATGTACTTTTTCATAGAATCCCTCCTCCAATTTATTATTATAAGTTTATTACAACAGTAACAAATAGTAACAAAAAAAAACGTGAATTTACAATCACGTTGAGAAAATTTAGAAAATTGATTTTTAATAATTATGTTTATGCAATTTGCTCCAGCATCACCAGCAGTCTTTTTATAAAGGACTTGATATTTACTTTACCGTTATACTTAGCTTTGCCCCTGATGTAATCCATTTCTGCCTTTACCTCAACATAATCGAACAAGGACGAACTGTAGAGAACAAACTTGTCGTTACTGAAGTCTTCAATCCCCATAGCTGCAATATTCTTCATTGCTTTGGCCACCGTCCTCCTCATTCTCATTTCAATTGCCTTAAAGTCACTCTTAAAAACCCTGCCTTCCGAAGAATACTTGCTCTGCAGCAGTTTTAAAAGATCGCTCAGCTGGGTTTCCTCCAAGGTATCCCCATATTCAGGGTTTTCATACAACATGGTGCAGATATTCATTATATCCCTGCTTCCAAGGTCGCCCAGTATCCCCAGATCGGCCATTATCTGATTCAGCAGCCTTTTTACAACTTCCGATTTTCTGGAAGGCTCTGAATCCGTGCCCCTGCCCAGGTTCATAACAGTTGACTCAATAGCCTCAAAGGTTTTCTTCATTGCAAGGTATTCCCTGACTCTTCTTATTACATTGACAACCTCAATAACATTAATAGGCTTGCTGATAAAAAATTCAATCCCCAGCTCATAGGCTTTTGCTATCATATCCTTGTCACTGACCTGTGACAGCATTATAAACATACTTTTAACATTCAGGGATTTGACCTTTTTTATTATAGACATTCCATCCTGATGGGGCAGCAAAAGGTCTATAATTACAATATCAGGCTTATACCTCAAAATCAGTTCTTCTCCGAGAAGTCCGTTATCTGCTTCTGCACATACGTCTCCAAGACTATACTGTTCGATTATCTTTATAAGCACGCTTCTGACCGTTCTGTCATCGTCAATAACTATAAAGCTAGTCATTGTCCTCCACCTCACCAACTATTTTATTCATCGGTATCTCGATAACAAACTGTGTGATACCCTCTATATCATCATTGATATTTATTCTTCCCTCCATGTGCTCCAATAAAATCTTTATATGCGTCAGGCCAAGTCCTGTCGATACATGTCCCGTCTCCGGATTGAACTTTGTAGTAAAACCCGGTTCAAAAATAAGCTCACGCTCCTTTTCGCCTATCCCCTTTCCATTGTCACTGACTGCAAAAACCAACATGCTTTCATTTAAAGAACATCCGACTTTTATGAAGGAATCGCTTCTGAAACAAGCCTCAACTGAGTTCTGTATTAAATTGTTCAGTATTGACATTATTATAAAATATTCCTTGATTTTATAATCCTTCTCCATCTCAAAGCTGAGAGTTATATCCTTGTTAATAACTTCAATATATCTATTAAATATGTCACCTATCGTCTCAAATATCTCACTGATTCTCATTGTCTTGTGAATATCTCCGGCCGGCATAAGCTTTTCCATGCTTATCACTATTCTGTTATAGTCCTTTTTTATTTCATGTATGTCAATGGACAAATTGAGACAATCCGCAGTTATTTCTTCTATTTCTTCCTTACCCATAGGATTGCTTTCCTTAATGGTATTATATATAGAATAGCTCTTTGCCATAGCATTCTCAATATCTTGCATAGACTTTTTAAGAAAGAAGATTTCAGACTTTAGTTTTGAAGTCAGAAGAAGCAGTTCTTTGTACCTCCTCTGATGCTCTTCTTTAGTAACAAACAGGCTGTAGTATTTTATTATCCAGAACAAAGCCAATACCAGGCAGCTTCTGATTACAGCAGCCAGCATTATAGTAGAAAAGATAGTGTCAAATGAATTACTATTAAGCTGATTCCGTATCAGCAGCTCAAAAATATTGGACAGAATATCTGCAGCTGTCAATGCCATAATAAAAAATAACGGCTTTTCAAAAAGCTTCCTGAAGCTTGACCCTTCAATAATTATGCCATATGTAATATAATACATCATTCCGGGCATATGCTTATAAAATGCTGCGTCCATGCCCATTGAGTTGGCAAATATATCTATTCCGACTCTGAGCATAAGAACTGATAATCCTGTTATAATCGATGAAGAAATAATCGGAATGGTATGAAAATAAAGCAGGAGAAAAGTGAATGCGACAACCCCTATGGTTATTCTGAAATCCGTACCAAAAGGATAGAAATTCACTTGCCCCATGAGCGCAGTGCACATACCTACTATAAGCATTTCTTTATATTTATTCTTCAAAGCAGCTACCTCATTACCTGATTACAAATTTTTATATATTTAGCTCTTAATATGCATGATTTTATTGTAATTATATCATATTATGGTATAGAGAATAAAATATGTGTTTTTCTTCCTCCGTTGCTGAGTTGTGGTAATATTTGACATATAAAGCTTTTATCTTTATTTTCCTGTAACAATATTGTATAATTTTATTTAATGTACTGCAAAAAGTACAGTTCCAAAGGAGGCTGAAACATTGAAAAATAAAATAATTAACATCGCACTAACTGTGGTATTAGTATCCTCCGTTCTCTTCGTTCTTACAATATCGGTATTTGCGGATTTCGGTGATATCCCCCTCAAGAAAGGTATTACCCATCCCGATGTCCATGTCCTTCAGGAAAAACTGAATACACTCGGCTACTTTAATAACGGGCAGTTCACTGATTATTTCGGGGACAAGACATATAGTGCACTGATAGCTTTTCAGAGGGATGAGGGACTGAAGCCGGACGGCATTGCAGGCAATGAGACATTCAAGCGCCTCAGCCTGAAAATTACACAGGCAGAAATACTTCCTAAAGACTTTGTGCCAATAAAAGAAGGCGACAAAGGTGATAAGGTTGTTGATATACAAAAAAAGCTGAAGGATCTAAATATATATAAAACTGAAATCAACTCCTTTTATGACCAGACTACCGCAGAAGCCGTAATAAGCTTCCAGGCAGCAAACGCACTTCCCCAGACCGGTATTGTAGACAGTGCTACAATTATCAAGCTTAATACTGCTTACAACAGCATACTTGCCGATAGGGCAAGTGCAAGCCGCGCTCTGCTGAGTGCAAAGGTAGTTGAATATGCGAAGCAATTCCTTGGTAAGCCTTATGTATGGGGGGCTTCTTCCGGCACGGCTTTTGACTGCTCCGGCTTCACAGTGTATATTATGAAGAAATTCAATGTCAGCTTGCCCCGTACCGCTTCCAGCCAGTTCAACAGCGGAACCAAAGTCGGGAAAGAGGACCTTCAGGCAGGAGATCTTGTTTTCTTCACTACATATAAAAAAGGCCCCAGCCATGTGGGAATATACATAGGCGGAAACAAGTTCATACATGCAAGCTCAGGAGTTGATAAGGTCACCATTACTGACCTTGATTCCAGTTACTATAAAAGAAGATACTTGGGTGCAAGAAGGTATTCATTGACAGACAGCAATTAAATGGATATTTAACAAACCACCAAATAGAAACAGCTTCGTATGGCTGTTTCTATTTCATTTCTCATATTTTTCGATAAACTTGATATATCCAAATAATTCTTTTACTTAGTACTTTATTTTTGGTATTATATAGGCGTGAGACATTTTTCGACATTTTTCGATATTTTGCTTAATTTAAATAGTTGGGGTGAAAGAATGGGCAGAAACTCTACATATAGGAGTAAACAGAAAGAGCTGATAAAAAAGCTCAGAAACAGCAATACCCTTCTCAAGAGAAACAGCATGATTACAGATTCCATTATAAAAATAACAAGTGAAGTATTTTCCTCCGGCGAAATTGATTATATACTTCAAACAATAATGGATAAGGCAATTGAGATAATACCCGGTGCTCAGAGAGGAAGCATTCTGATATATGATGGCAGTATTTTGGAATTTAAGGCTTCACGGGGATATGATTCCAGTGCGCTGGAAAATCTGAAGCTTAGTATCGAAGAGGTATTTCAATATGATTCGGAAGACTTTTTTGAACCTTGCATAGTAAACAATCAGGAACGCTTCAATAGGGAACGTCTCCCGGATTATAAATACGAAATATTGCAAAAGGGTTTGGGAATGAACCCAAAATCAACTCTCAGCTGTGCATTTCAGGTAGACAATGAGTTTTGCGGAATCATAAACCTGGATAATATGGATGATAATAAGGCTTTCAGCAAAGAAGACAAACCATTGATTAAGCACTTGGCGGTTCAGATAGGAATTGCCCTTAAAAACGCCAGGCAAATCGAGAAAATTCTATTTCTTTCAAGGCATGACAGTTTGACAGGCATATACAACCGCTGTTACTTTGAGGAGCTTCTGATGCATACCATACAAACCAGCAAGGCTTCCGCCTCGGTCTTTTCCCTGGCAATGCTGGATATAAATGATCTTAAGTATATTAATGACACCTATGGTCATGAAGCCGGTGACTTAATGCTTAAAAAATTCGCCCAGTGTGTAAATGAATTCATAACTGGCGACGATATATTCGCCAGATACGGGGGAGATGAATTTGCAATTATCTTTAAAGATAATGATAAAATTCAAGCAGCAAATAAGATTAACAACATAAGGCAAGCTTTATTGAATTTGCCCTTTACTTACTGCGGTAAAACTATTGTCTCGATAGGCTTCGGGTGCGGAATTGTTCAATTCCCTGCAGATGGATCAGAATTTCAAGATTTTATGAGGCTTGCAGATAAAAGGATGTACAAAGATAAAAAGAAATCAAAAAAACCTGTTCATTAACAGGTTTTTTGATTTTTGATGATTATTTCATTAATAATTCTATTTCAAAGTCACATCTGGGACATACTCCAATATATTTCTCATTGACACTGAACAGTTCAAAAGCTTCATTGCATTTACTGCACTTAGCCACACACTTTTTCATATAAATAAGGGTGCCGATATATTTGACCTTATCCCCCTTATATTTATCAACTGTCTTATCATACGCCTTGCTTTCGTTTTTATCGTGCTGCAATTCGTTGCGAAGCGTTACAAACTTTATATTTTCGTCTTGCAGGGATTTCCTTTTTGTTTCCAGCTCTTTAATCTCTTCAGCTATTTCAAAAATCCTTTCCTGATTGTAGTTAATTTTCTGGCTGAGTTCAGTCAAAATGTCTATGCTCTTATGATAATTGAAGTATAAGCGAAAAGCCTCCATATTGTTTTCTTTATGATTGAAAACGTTATGGCAGAACCTGCATTTATCAGTTTCGGGTATATCAAAGCTTTGAACATATGTATTCCCCAAGCTGTCACAATATGGGCAAACTATTATATATATTCTGTCTACATAGTTCCCTTTTTCCAATTCGGTAAAAAGCCTGTCATATTCATCATTTGTGAGATCAAGCTGTTTTATTGCATTCTCATACAGCACATCATTCTCTTCGTAAGTAGCCAGAAGTTCGATGAATTTGTCGGCTTTATACTGCGGAATCACCTTTTGCTGCTTAAGGTACTCAATAATGTTCATTTTATTCCCTCCCCGCCATGATATAGTTATTCGCGCCCCATTCAAAACCAAGTATTCTAATTATTTTATTCTATAAATAATCAAAATATCCTTTTACAGAAGCTTTTGTTATTTAAATAATTATTTATATATTTTGCACATCAGAAGAAGAATGCGACGCAGGTATAAGTCTGCATAACCAAGCAAGAGCTTGTATAGTATAGCAGGGCACACTTTTATGCATTTTGGCAACAGGCCTCTGATATGGCTTTGGTAAAAAGTTCGTGAAGCCGGCATGGAGGCCGGCTTAGGTGTCTCGGGCCATGGAGGGCCTTTTGACACCGGTAGAACTTTTCCAAAGGCATATCAGTAGTCCTGTCAAAATCATAATCCGTGTGCCTCGATATACTATACTGTCTCTTGCGGAGGGTTATGCAAACTTCAGATATGTCGCATTCTTCTTCTAACGTGCAGTAAAAGGAGGCAGCCTTGATTGACTGCCTCCTCTGAGATACTAAAGCACTTTTCTTACATCGTACAATGAGCTTAAGACCAACCAGTTCTGCGGGAAGAACCTTCCAATGGTCCAATAGCTTACGCCCCCAAGATTGTACTGATTTACCAGCCTCAATTTGGCTTCTATGCTGCGGGCATCGTCAAACCATACAACATGCTGCCTTCCGTTGTCATCATAATAATTGAAAAATGGGGCCTGCGACCTTTGATCAAACTGTATTTCAGCCCCTTCCCTTCTGGCAAGGTCTACCGCTCCAACGTTGGATATGGTTGTTGCCCTGCTGCCTTCCACATAGGGCAGAACCCAATCATAGCCGTAATTCGGTATTCCCAATAAAATTTTCCGCCTTGGTATTGCCGATATTGCATAATTAATGACCTTTCGCACCTCGGTGATAGGTGCTACAGCCATAGGAGGCCCGAAGGTATAGCCCCATTCATATGTCATAAGTATCACATGGTCAACCAGCGCTCCATGGACAGGATAATCATGAGCCTCATAAAGCAGCCCGGGCTGATCAGCCGCTATTTTGGGCGCAAGAGCCGTAGTAATTGAGTAGCCTAACGGTCTAAGCCTGGAAGATACCTTTCTCAGGAAGTTATTGTAGTCTTCCCTGTTTTCCGGATAAACGTATTCAAAGTCTATGTCAAGCCCAGTGTAGTTTTTTGCTCTCAGGTTTTCTATCACATTATTAATCAGTGTATCCTGAACCTGTTCATTTGTCAGTATTGTCTTTGCCAAGTCACTGTCAAAGCCGCCGCCCTCCCTCAGGTTGGTTATCACCATAAGGGGTGCAACATTTGCTGCCCTGGCTGCCGCAATCAGAGGCTCATCATTTATTGGCCTGAAGCTCCCGTCAGGTTTGACTTCATAGCTGAAAATACTCAAGAACGTTAAATACGGCAATGTTTTTCTCAGTACATCCATACTGATATTCGGAAATGTATATCCGTTTACATCAATGGTACCCAGCTTGTCTGTTCCTGATGGTATTGTCAGTACCATTCCGGGCCTGATCATAGCCGGGTTGGCAATCTGATTGGCCGCTTGTATTCCGGCAACAGTTGTTCCGTATTGTCTCGCAATTGAATAAAGCGACTCCCCTGCCCTCACGGTGTGCCGTCTTGTCCCTTCCATAACAACAATTGTCTGGCCTATCACCAGGCTTTCAGAAATATTTAATTCGTTGTCGGATGCAATTCTTTCCACCGGTACCCCATAGCGCCTTGAAATCGAATATAAGCTGTCCCCAGCTCTTACAACATGAATAATCAAATGCCATACACCTCTCATATTTCAAGTATGCCACCAGCATACTTGCGCGCCGATTTCGTATTTCAGGTCGTGAAATAATCTTCCTTGCGAAATCGTTCGCATCCGCCGGAGGCTATAACATCAGTTGAGTTCATCTCTACTGATGTTATACTCTTATAGTATATGTTGCGGTACATGGCATTGTTACTTCATTTTTAAAAACAAATGCTCCGGTATTTCTACCGAAGCATAACAGTGTATCCCTAAATCTAAATCATATTCTTGTCAACATATACCGTCAGCTTTCCGAGGCAATTGACATAATTGCCGAACTCGTTGTCATACCAGCCGAATATCTTGGCATGGGTTACAGGTAAATTGATATCCTGCGCTGTATCTATTCCGTATTCTCTCAGGACTTCCGCAGAAAGAGGCAGGAACCCTGTTCTGGTATGGTTCTCGCTTCCTTCAATAATTACCGCAGCCTGGCATCCCATTAAATCGGAAGATACATTCTGTTCTTCGCTGAATATCAATAGGCCCTTTTGTGCGCCGGATGCAGCTTTTCTGTAAATATCATTTATAAACTCTCTGTTTATTATAGGCTCCCCGGTCAGATTGAGATCCGTTCGGAAAGTAATGTTCAAAGATATAAGCGACACTGTACTTGTAGGTACCCTTACAGAGTCAGCCATAAACCCTACCCTTTTGATTTCAGGAAGTATTTCTTCCAGTGCTATGGCAGCACCTGTTGATGTCGGAATTATATTATTGAACACTGACCTGTTTCTCCTCAGATCCTTTGAACCTGCCTTCGGAGGAGCATCCAATATGTTCTGATTGTTTGTTGCGGCGTGTACGGTAGACATTGATGCCGTTATTATTCTTGAAGTCTCTTCTGTATCTAGGAGGGGCTTGATCATGTGCGCCAATCCTGTAGTAGTACAGCTTGCAGCCGACAATATGTGATGTCTGGCAGGATCATAGCTGGCATGATTCACACCATATACAAACAAAGCGCTGTCATCAGGCATCCTTTGTGGAGAGTCCTTGATTTTGAAAGGCGCGCTGGCGATTACCTTCTCCGCCCCCGCTTCCAAATGGCCTCTGATGCTTCCTTTGGGGGAATCTGATGGCTGCGTCGGATCTAAAAATACTCCCGTGCAATCAACAACCAGTCTGACCCCTTCTCTTGACCAATCTATATTCCTTGGATTTCTTTCCTTTCTAAGTATCCTGACAGGCATTCCGTTCATTTCAAATACACATTCAGTTTCATCCAATACTTTCACATTGCAGGACTTGCCCGTATAGCCATATAGGAATCTGTCAACGGTGCCATAAGTTGAATCGGTAGTCAGATAATGAATAATGTCATCAGCTTTCTTACCCACCTCACGGCCGGCATTGATTACTATTCCGTCAAAATGCTTGAGGTTGAGATGATTCCATAAGGTCAGTTTCCCGATACGGCCTATACCATTAATCCCCAGCATCCTTTTGCTTTGTAAAGGTGCATTCATTTAATCACTCCTATCCCTTAATAGCTTTACAGTCTAATTATATCATGTAGCACATTTCTTCTCAATATTTTAAATTATGCGTTATATTTCCTTATTGCCGCTTATTGTGATATATCATTGAATTAATACGTTATACTATTCATATTGTATTTCGTATACACCTTCATATACATTTCCAAGATTACCGTCTATGGATATCCTGTCTCCCGATTTGAAGCTTATACCATTTATACTGCATCTCTTTTCTGCTTCATTTACTATCAGACCTTTGCAGTTCACAACGCACACCTTTCCAAGGCTTGCGGCAGTAACTGCAGCATGGGATGTGGCCCCCCCCTTGCCTGTGATAAGCCCGTCACTGCTGAATATCAAAGGTATATCGTCAGGCACAGTATCAGGCCTTACCAGTATACGTTTCTCTTCAGGATGTTTATTGGCGGCTTCCTTTAAGTCCTCCATGTCAAAGGTCAATATCCCCGTCAACGCTCCGCCGCCGATGCCTATCCCCCGCCCTGCAAGCTTCATTTCATCAGGAGCCGGTATGAAGCTGGACAGCCGCTTCTGTTTCTTCAGCTTCTGGTTCCTGGTCTGAAGTATATACAGGTCATCAGGATTCTCGGACTCAAAGGTGAACTCTATCTCCTGGTGCATGAAGCCGTACGTCTCAATAAGCTGTTTGGCCAAATCCAGCAAAGCATTATATATATCGGGAAACGCAGACTCCAGAGATATGCTGCAGTCGCTGTAATAATCCCTGCGCTGGCTTTCGGTAATAGGCAGCGTGTGCACCAGCCCTGATACTATATCCTCACCTTGGCTGCATAATGTAAAATCTCCGTACAGATTTATACCGGACTTGGTTTTAAGCGGGCTGTTTGTAAATACCACTCCCGTACCGGAGCGCTCTGATAGGTTGCCGAGAGCCATTTTTTGCACTATTACGGCTGTCCCCCATTCGTCTGCGATCTGCAGATGCTCTCTATAGTATATTGCCCTGCCGGAGGACCATGAATCAATAACGCTTAGTATAGCCTGCTTCAGCTGCTTGAAGGGGTCTTTTTCAATATGAATTCCGTAATCGCCAAGCACCTTCTTATAGGCATAGGCTATTTCTTTCATCTGCTCAGCAGTGAATTGAATTTTCTGCTCAACGCCAAACTTTACTTTGTGCTCAAGAATCACTCCGTCAAAAACATCCCTCTCAATTCCGTAAGCCATGCCCCAGCTTTGAATGAAGCGCCTGTAACAATCCCAGGCAGTCCATGAATGGTTTGGCTTCTTGCTGAAGGTTTCGGCAATTTCGTCATTCATTCCTACATTCAGAAAAGTCCTCATAGCGCCCGGCATGGAGATTGCCGTACCTGACCTTACGGAAAACAACAGAGGATTTTTTGGATTGCCGAACTGCTGCCGTGTAATTTTCTCCAATTCCCATATGTGGTTAAGTATTAGCTGATCAATCTCCTGTTCCATATACGGGTGCTCCGTGATAATCCTCCTATGCCTGAATACCTCAGTTGTAAGAACAAACCCATAAGGTATCGGAAAATCATAAGATATCATTTTTTTAAGGAAATATGCTTTTGCTCCAAGGAATACCGGATTATCCATTTCCACCGTCTCCTTATAAAGGGGGCTTATAGTCAGATCCGGGTCATATGTCATCATACTCTTAATGATATCACCTGAATAATTGTCAACCATGCTTCTTAAGGTGCTTACCAGATTGGTAATAAAATTATCCAGATCCTGAACCAAAAAGGCGGATGACAGAATTTCTCTGAAGAATCTCTCCGATTCCATATGATAGAGCTGCTTGTTTTTAGGATCAGAAAGAGGGCCCTTGATATCAAATATTTGCGGTATTGCCACTTTCAGCGGGCTTTCGTAAACATCAAGGAAGTACTCGTTTATTATTTGCTTGATATTCTGTGCCATGAACTGAAATATGTTTATGTATTGATCCAGTGAAAAGCTTGGAGAGGTAAGGCTGTACTTGAACATTTCAAAGTTTGAATTAAATCCCTGGTTGTATATGCCGTCCAGTTCAAGCCCTTCCTTGAACAATCCCAATACATCATATACATTCCTGAAGGTCTTGGCAGATATGTATTCGAGATTGATATCCTGAAGAAGCTGCACCATCATCTTTGATGCGGCCTTTTCCAGCCTGAACATCAATCCCAGGGCCTCAAATTTTGGTTCAATATACTGCCCGTACATTGAGGGTATACCTATTGCAACATGACGTTTATAATATATGTTTTCCAAAGCTTCGCTTGTATTTTTATCAATAATAATTTTTTTCAGATGCCGCATCAGCTTATAAACCTGTCCAAGGGCCTCTCTTATATCGTTTCTGTCAAGATCCTGACGCAGTTCCTCTATATCCTTATTGCTGAAAAACCTGTAGCCCTTCAACATTAAAACAATATTTTCCGATTCCAGAGAGTATTTTTCCAATAAAAGCAAGTAAAGCTGAATCAAATAGGCAACTCTCCTTTTATCCCGGCTGCTTTCCGAATCAATAGCGGAAATAGACTGCTCCAGCTCTTTCACATCAAGAAGCAGAAGCTGTTCAGGATCGGCATCCTTCCTTCTGCATAACTCCGTAAGTATTTCATGAACATGTATGTACCACTCGCTGCTTGTATCCAGGAACTCAAAAACATCTTCCGGCACAACCTTCCTTAAAGGCTCGGGATTTCCGTCATACCAGTATTGTATTATCTTTTTTGCAAGTTCTATATGAGTATTGTTGCTCTCTGTATGTATCTGCTTCCTTAAAAAATGTATCAACCTATCCTTTCTCCTTGATAACTCATCAACTGCGGTAGTCACCTCTCTCAGCTTTCCTTCCGCTCCGATGTCCCTGAAATACACCGGGAAAATCCTGGCCAGCTGCTTCATCTGTTTATAAACCGGTTCGATATTGGAGTTTAACAGCTTGGTAACATCTCTCTGGAAAAGATCGGTATCCGATATGAAAATTCCTCCCAGTTTCAGATTGACTATAAGGGACGAAAGCAGCTCCTTCATATCCTCAGGTGAATATTCAATAAGTTCAAGCCAGACTCTGATGTTTTTCACATGATTTGTATTCACCTGTATCTGCCAGTCACTGTTTACGATAAGCTCTCCGGGGTATACGAATCCGTATTCTATCAATCCCTTGACAAAATAAGAGATTATTCTCTTATCCCCGGTATCAATGACTTCCTTCCCCAGGGTCTGTATGCATTCCAATACTGTTCCTGTATGCTGTTCCTTCAATTCCCCGAACAAATCAATAATATTGGTAAGGAAGGTTGTCGTCTCATTTTCATCCAGCTCCTTCAATACATTCCTTAACAGCCTGTTCATATCATAAAGCAGATGGTTCTTAAGCTGTAACATTCCGGGCAGATGTATAAGATAAAATATATAATATATCCTTTCAATGGAAGTATCGAATTGCTCACTGAACCTTCGGAAGTAATTGGATATATCATTAAAAAAGAGCATTTCACACATCCGGCTCCAGTCAGAGGCTTTACCCAGCTGTATCCTCAGCCCTTCAAAAAAAGGCTTCCCGATGTCCTTTATCTTATCGCTGTTATCTGTATGAAAAAGCGATCTCTTTTCCTGGAACCATTTTTCCACCTCTGAGGTTTCTTCCCAATAATCAATGCATTTTGAAAGCAGATTCCCCGTAATTTCCAACACAGTCCGGTTATACTGCGGAAGCTCGGCTATCTTGTTCAGATATGTCTTGAAATACCCGGAGTTCCTTATGTATAACAGCTCGTGCTTTCCCATATCGGCCTTGATAATGCCCAGGCACTGGTGAATAATGCTTTCCGGAAATTCTCCCAGCTTTGCAAGACGATCAATGAACTTTATTAGAGTTGTAATCAGAAGTTCTCTCTGATTCTCTTTAAGATTTGCTTCAAATAACTTCTTGAATATGTCCACCAGCACCGCAAGTGCCTTTTCGGACTCCTCCAGAGAATTATAAAACCACAGGTCTGTCAGGCTGATATTATGCAGATTCTCAATTACATATTGATAGTTGATGTATTGATGGTTAAGTTCTTTAATAAATTCCTGAGTGCGTTTGTATATACCCCAGTATGACTTGGAAAGCTCCGCAAACCACTTATGCTCTTCGGGAATAAGAATATCAGTGTCTCGTGTTTTTGCAAGGTTTACCTCCAGAGCTTTAGAAGAAAAACTTTTTTCCATTTGGTCATCCTCCAGAATTTAATATGAGATGTAGTTTGCTGCAAAATATAAAACTATGATATGAGTATATTATATCATAAATTTGTAAAAATTTATGATTGTGCATCCGGAGAAGAATACGCAATATCTACAGGTTTGTAAAGCACTCCGACTGTAGGGGAAGTATGTTCTTCTCACCTTCCAAAGCCAGCAAAATCACTGGCGGGGGTCCCATCTCTGCGGGCCCGTCTGGTTATTTTGCCAGGGGTATTCCCGTTCCGGGGTCAGGTGGAAGGTTTCGTCGAAGATATCTTCCCCACGTCGGTATTTGCATATCCTTTATCTACAAGGCAGTATTCTGAAGGATGTATACCAAGCAAGAGCTTGTATAGTATAGCAGGGCATACTTTTATGCATTTTGGCAACAGGCCTCTGATATGGCTTTGGCAAAAAGTTCGTGAAGCCGGCATGGACGCCGGCTTAGGTGTCTCGGGCCATGGAGGGCCTTTTGACACCGTCAGAACTTTTCCAAAGGCATATCAGTAGCCCTGTCAAAATCATAATCCGTGTGCCTCGATATACTATACTGCTCTTGCGGAGGGTTATGCAAACTTCAGATGTTCGCATTCTTCATATAATATGCAATTAAATCGTTGTGCAAAATGTTATAATATATACGACTATATGTGTAAAGTAAAGGCTGATTTCTATATGTGGAATAAAAGGAACAAAAAAATATTAAAAAGGCTTAAGCTTACTATCCTTATACCCCTTGGAATGCTCCTTGTCTATTTCTCCTCAAGGAATCCTGAACTTGTTGAAAGGCTGTATTCAAATGGAATTTATAAGCCCTTGGGAAGCTTCCTTTCAAAAGCTTTCGGAATACTGCCCTTTTCTGCTGCCGAGTTCATAGTAATACTTGTTCCTGCCGCCTTAATTATTTATACTGTAAGAGCCCTTATAAACATGCAGCTTTTAAAATACCTGACCAATATTCTTGTAATAGTCAGTATTGTATTTTTCAGCTTCATAGGCGTTTGGGGATTGAATTATTACAGAATGCCTTTTGCAAGTATTGCAGGCCTGGAGGTACGCCCGGCTTCGGTCTATGAACTGGAAAGCCTGTGCCTGGACTTGATTGAAAGGGCAAATACCCTAAGATTGTCAGTAAGTGTGGATTCGGAAGGAAATGTGGATATTCCCGGCAGCCCCCGTGATATACTGAAAAACTGCTATAAGGGTTATGAATCGATTGCCGGCATGTATCCAAAATTAAAGGGCAGTTACAGCCACCCCAAACCTGTTCTGTTGTCCCGTCTTATGAATTATACGGGCCTCTGCGGCGTGTACTTTCCTTTTACCGGAGAGGCTAATGTGAATATTGCAATACCTGAATCAACACTGCCCTCTGCCGCATCACATGAAATGGCTCATCAAAGGGGTTTTTCCAGGGAGGACGAGGCCAATTATATTTCCTATCTGGCCTGCAGTGCCCACCCTGATGTCAACTATAAGTATTCCGGCATATTGCTTGCATTGACAAACTCCATGAATGCCCTCCATGATACCGATCAGGCATTATTCAAAAAACTCTCTGAACGCTACAGCAATGAAGTCCGTCACGACCTTGCGTCGATAAATGAATTCTGGGCCGGATATGAAGGCCCGGTAGAGCGGGCAACCGACAGAATCAATGACAAATATCTTAAAGCAAATAATCAAAAGGATGGGGTCAAGAGCTACGGCAGAATGGTAGATTTGCTTATTGCAGAACATAGGAAATAAAAAACGCGTCTCACGACGCCTTTTTTTCGCTAGGGAACCCTATGGTTCCCGAAGGTGTCAGCTCCGCAGCTGAGCACCCTCCTTCATCGGCAGGGGGCTTCTCCCCCTTGCATCCCCCATTGTATAGGAAAGTATCCTTTCCCATACAATAATAAATAGAGGAGAATGATGTTTTATTCTCCCCTATTCCAGCGTTGAAGCAAATTCAACTATTTTTTTCTTCTGATTTCTGTCCAGATGCGTCAAATCAGAATCAGATCTTATCCCAAGCTCATGCTCGACAAAATCAATGATTCTCTTCAGGTTCTGAGTGTTTATACCCCCATACATGTCCAGCAATGCTTCCTCGAAGGTACTAAAATCATTGTCATTGAATTTTGATGTCTCGTACAGAACATCCTCCAACTGGTGCATATCCATATTGTTGATTTCCATTCCCACGGCATTCACCTATCCTTGCATAGTTTTAAATACTTCATACCTAAATTATTTTGCCTTTTTATTAAGAAACTATGTGCCGCAGCGCTTTATGGGATTGCTATTTTCCATATCCTCAAGAGTTTGAAAAAGTCAAAAAAAAACAGCCGGAGAAACAAATTCATTCCTCCGGCTGCGTATAGACTTTTAAGACTTGCAGTGGCTGCATATTCCATAAAGGTTAATATTCACATCATTGACTTTCACATTCATATTCTTTTCTACCTGATCAACCGCGGAAACATATTCCTGCACTGCTTCAACATTATAGTAGTCAAAAAACTTTCCGCACTTGTTACACTTAAAATGCACGTAGATATGCTTGCTTTCATTAATCTTAAGCTCGTAGAACCTTTCTTTGCCTACACTGATTTCTTTTATTATACCGCATTCCCTTAGCATCTCCAGTGTCCTGTATACCGTAGCTATGCCTATCCCCTTGCCTCTGAGAAGCTTGAAAATTTCATCAGGCTTGTAATGCTTTGATTCCATAATAAACAAGCTTAATATTTCTTCTCTCTGACGGGTATGCGCTATACCGTGATCCTCCAGCATTTTTTGTATACATTCAACTTCTGCACCCATAGCATCACCCAAT
>JAKJBU010000179.1:289-518 GCA_022706825.1 Bacillota bacterium | reverse complement strand
AGCGGGCGATGCACTTTTACCAGGAAAACCTGCGCGTGGACGCGGCGGCGGCGGCGCTTCAGAACAGCGATTTTGAGGGCTTTCTCGACCAGGTCCGTTTATCCGGGCTTTCCTCCTGGACACTGCTGCAAAACATCAGCGTCAGAGCGCGGGAACAGCCCCTGTCTCTGGCGCTGGCGCGCGCGCAGACGCTGCTTGCAGGGGGGGGAGCCTGCCGCGTCCACGGCGG
>JAKJBU010000179.1:0-230 GCA_022706825.1 Bacillota bacterium | reverse complement strand
AGGCCCCGTCCTCCTGTTTTCCGCTTGACGGGGCAGACGGACGGTGTTACATTAGACATAGTTGAATACCAAGCGTCTTCGGGGCGGGGTGAAATTCCCCACCGGCGGTAAAGCCCGCGAGCCATCAGGCTGACATGGTGAGATTCCATGGCCGACAGTACAGTCTGGATGAGAGAAGACAGGCCGTGCGCCATGGTTCGCCCCGGGAATGCCTGGGGCGAATCATTGAT
>JAKJBU010000178.1 GCA_022706825.1 Bacillota bacterium | reverse complement strand
GCGTCTCGCTGATAGCGAAGGCAAGGGCGCGATAAGCATAAGGCAGCTTGTTATCAATGCGTTAAGAATGAGGCCGGATAGAATTATAGTTGGAGAATGCCGCGGTTCAGAGGCCTTTGATATGCTTCAGGCTATGAATACCGGTCATGACGGTTCACTTACAACAATACATTCCAATTCTCCTCGCGATTGTCTCAAGCGGCTTGAGAGCATGGTCCTTATGGCAGGTATAGATATTCCCACAAAAACAATCAGGGAAATGATTTCTTCAGCCATAAATATCATTGTTCATATATCCAGGATTCAAGACGGTTCAAGAAAAATAGTTTCCATTACCCAGATAACAGGAATGGAAAGTGACACTATCACAATAGCGCCGATATTTGAGTTTAAACAGACCGGTCTGGATAAAGCCACACGAAAAGTCGTAGGCGATTTCAGACCTACGGGCACAATTCCCACCTTCCTTGAAGAACTTAAAGTCAAAGGTATGAGTATTGATATGGAAATGTTCGGCGGC
>JAKJBU010000177.1 GCA_022706825.1 Bacillota bacterium | reverse complement strand
AATTCCAAAGCAATTTTCCTGGCCTTATAAAGGCTTGAAAGGGGCGATGTTTTTATTTTTTTGTCCTCAATGACAACATACCCGCTTCTCAATTCTTCATAGCTGCATCTTGCAATTACCGGTCTGTTAAGGCTTGGTACGCTGTAGTCCACAATCCCTGTATAAATATCCTTGTTCCGAACCGAAAGACTATAAAGAAGCTGGTCGTCAAGAACCGGTATGGGTATCCCTATTCCTACAAACATTGAAGTACCATAGTTCTCAAAGACTGCAGGCCTTATATATTCAGTGCTCATTTGCTTCAGGTCTCCTATTACCGCAAGGGTACATGCCGAAGAAAGTGGTACTCCGTTCTCGCCCCTTGTCTTCCCGCTGGCAAATTGGGTTCCCTGCCAGGATATATAACCCTGGGCACCGGCCAGAAAAATCTTTGTGCCGATTCCGATGGTCCTTAGATAAGGGTCCTTAAGCAAGGGGCTTAATTCTCCCGAGGTGGAATAGTTCACATTTCCCATGCACGG
>JAKJBU010000176.1 GCA_022706825.1 Bacillota bacterium | reverse complement strand
CGTCAGCTTCTTCAAAAAGAACAGGTACCTCTTTTTCCCCTCGCAGCTGATTCTTCTCTGCTGCTTTAGCCAGTTCTGTTTCTTCTTCCCTTATCTTTTGCCCTAAAGCCTGAACTACATTCCATACACCACTATGGCTGATACTTTGTCCGCTTAGCTCTGTTATGTTATCGGCAGCATTACGGTAGGATGCTATGCTTGCATTCTCAACTATCCTCTCTGCCAGGTTTGTTGATATCAGTCCTATTGCGTCAAACCCCAAAAGCTGATCCAGTAAGTATATATATTTTTCCTTGCTTGACTCACCAATACTTTTATATACTGCACGGGAAAAAGCTACTTCCCCCATCAGCGTCTTCACTGTTGTTTTCCTACTCCCTTTATGTCTATACTTTGCTTTATCCCTTTCTTTCGCAAGCTTCTTATCCATCGTTTCTAATACATTTTTGAGTACTTCACAGGCCACCTTGCAACCAAAAGCATAAATTTCCTTCTCTAACCTATTGAATGATAAATCCTTTTCATCTACAA
>JAKJBU010000175.1 GCA_022706825.1 Bacillota bacterium | reverse complement strand
AAAGATGAAGGAGAAACTTCAGAAAAGGGTTTGAACATCACTCCGGTAAAAGAAATCAGTGAAGTGAAAATTAATATACGAAAACGAGAACCTGTGGAGGAAAATGATATTATGACGAAATATAAGAATAATACCATAATCAGCTTGGAAGAAAAGTTGTACAGGTTTTTTATGTTAAAGAAAGAGGATATAGTCATATTTTTTAGTGTATAGTAATTTATAAAAAACCTAATATTTGGGAATTAAATTACTATACGCTGGGGTTTGGAAAGGGGATTCTCCTTTCCCGTTTTAAGGAGTAGATGAGCGTTGTAGAGCGAGCAGGCGATTTTGCTTCGCAAAACGCTTTGGTGCTCAGGATTCTGCAATAAATATGATATGGCAGAATCCGTCGAAGGGAACCATAGGGTTCCCTAGCGAACAAGAAAATTTGCTTCGATGTTCAAGTTATGAGCGAAGCGAATTTTCTTGGTTATAACCATATTATTGGAATATGTCAACTATATTAAACATGTGTAATGGCTTAAGCGGG
>JAKJBU010000174.1 GCA_022706825.1 Bacillota bacterium | reverse complement strand
CCTTTGAAGAGGAAATGAACTCGCCCTTTCCATTTACAAGACCAATTTTGTTCTTATATCGCGTATAAGAATCCGGAAGGAAATCTCTATTGTTTACAACCCATCCGAAACCAACTTTATCGAAAACGGAAATGCCATCAATGTCAGTAAAGAATTGAGCGCGAGTTTCTTCATTGTCGTAAAGAGCTTTTATGAGCTTTTTATCCATCTGCATTGAAGCTTCGTAGACAGCATTTCTGAGCAGATCTCCGTCTGCTGTAAAGAAACGCTCATCCTGCTTCAGTACTTCAATTACTGTGTCATAAAACTTTGGCATTAGTATTTCCTCCGTTTATTCATCAAATAACTATATACACAAAACCGGCAGGTTTCCCCACCGGTTTAACATCAGCTTTCCATCATCTAATAAATTTTGTTCGTAAACTGGTGATAGTCGTATGAATTTGACTGACAGGAAGGCTTGATTTTAAGCCATCTTATTTTTCAATAGGCTTCATCGTCGGGAACAGTATTATATCCCTGATAGAATAGGAA
>JAKJBU010000173.1 GCA_022706825.1 Bacillota bacterium | reverse complement strand
AAAATCATAATACGGGTTAATGTTTTAAATGTAACAATATACAATTTTCGTTACGGTTTTCATGGTTTTTTTATCTTTGCGACTTGTAATCAGCAGGTTGATGGTTCAATTCCGTTCACCAGCTCCATATGAAATAAGCAATACCAAGCCTTTGAGGACTTGGTATTTTTGTTATTGAACAAAAAACGCTTGAAAGCGCTGAAATTACTATATTTTTATATGCGCAAAATAAATATTTTGAGCAAAGTATGTAGAATTTGCTTATAAAAACGCATAATTTGAGGCTGCCCTGCAAGTATTAATACAAATGGATTTGCTGAATTTATCTTAAAATTAAATAAGAGCCTGAGATCATCCAGAATTGATATCGGAGCTATATGTACTTAGTTCACTCAAAGTGTTGTCTGAACATTAATCTTCACTCCCCATCATATCGACGTAGGATATAGTATTTTTAATAATAGGTATTCGACTTCTTTGATATATTTGATTGCTGCTTGATGATCCGTGCCGGCCACCAAGCCGGATTTGCCTCC
>JAKJBU010000172.1 GCA_022706825.1 Bacillota bacterium | reverse complement strand
TATGCTCATTTTTCTATTGTCAAGTTCGGAACATTAAAATATTACTTTTTTTCTTGACAATTCATAGTTGGTCTCCTTAGTAAAAGGAGGCATACCACACCTGCAACAGTCTCTATCCAATTCTACCATAATATGGCATAAATCTACAATATTAATATTACTGCTTAATAAGTTCATCATCCATTAATCTTTTCACGATCAGCAATCTGCATTACCTGCAGCATAACGGGTACGCACTCACGACGTCCCTGAACCCGTCAATCTTTAGTCGAAAGACTCAGACCTAATTACCACACACTATTAGTATAAAACGTGTGAGTGCTGTGTTAGGCGAAGGACCATGCCTTCGAATCAGATAACAAAAAGATATAGACCCAAAACATACTTTTCTATGAATATCAATCGTTAATATTCTTGTTTATAGTCCTTCTAACCGACAAAAGCATTGGATTAGAATACTTTTTCCAGAATTTGTTGGCATACAAATTTGCTGTTTCAAAATCAACATGTATACTTTTTATATCATTGTTATTACAAT
>JAKJBU010000171.1 GCA_022706825.1 Bacillota bacterium | reverse complement strand
GATGATTTAACATTGGTTGATGTAAGCGAGGTTGATGTGGTGCGTCATTATCGGAAACTTTCATCTTTAAACTTTGGTGTTGATAATGGTATGTATCCGCTGGGAAGCTGTACCATGAAGTATAATCCCAAGATAAATGATGTTGTAGCCATGCTGCCGCAGTTTGCGATGCAGCATCCGGCTACCATTGAGGAAACAGGCCAGGGCGCATTACATATGATGTATCAGCTACAACAGATACTGTGCCAGATTACCGGTATGCACTATTTTTCATTATCGCCTGCTGCGGGTGCCCATGGCGAGCTTACCAGCGTCATGATTATAAAAAAATATTTTGAAACAAAAGGTGAAAAGCGCAATATACTCTTAATTCCCGATTCGGCGCATGGCACCAATCCCGCTTCAGTTGCCATGTGCGGTTTTGAGGTAAAAGAAATTCCGTCAGACAGTGACGGGGATGTTGACCTTACTAAATTGGAAGATGCTCTCAATGAACATGTTGCCGCAATGATGCTGACAAGCCCCAATACTCTTGGGCTATT
>JAKJBU010000170.1:311-543 GCA_022706825.1 Bacillota bacterium | reverse complement strand
GTTAAAATTGCAGTACAGAAAGCCTTACCCAATAGCGGAGTTAAGAGGCATGATGTCTTAACTGCTGTAATTATTAGAGTTACAAAAGAGCATAAAAGGAAAGATGGTACATATATAAGATTTGATGATAATGCAGCAGTAATAATTGATAATAAGAAGAATCCTGTTGGAACAAGAATATTTGGTCCAGTAGCAAGAGAATTAAAAGAGAAAGGATTTGATAAAATAGTTT
>JAKJBU010000170.1:0-281 GCA_022706825.1 Bacillota bacterium | reverse complement strand
ATACAGTAAAAATACTTTATGGGAAGGACACTGGGAAACAAGGTGTTGTTTCTGCTGTAAAGAATGGGAAGGTTATTGTAGAGGGCTTAAATATGTATAAAAAGCATGTAAAGGGTGATGGGAAAGAGAAAAAGTCTGCAATAATAGATATTGCTAAACCTATGGATGTGTCCAAAGTTATGCTTGTATGTCCTAACTGCAGTAAGCCAACTAGGGTGGGTATTAGAAGAGAGAATTGTAAAGTTGAAAGAATATGTAAAAAATGCGGTAAAGTTATTGAG
>JAKJBU010000016.1 GCA_022706825.1 Bacillota bacterium | reverse complement strand
CCAGATTCAGGGGCAGGCTGTATTAAACGAAAATAAATAGTATAAGGAGGTAGAGTAATGCTTAAGAGAAAATTGTACGTAAACGGCGTTGCAAGGACTGTGATTGCAGATCCTGAAGCATCTTTGGCACAGTATTTGAGAAAGCAGCTGTGCCTTACGGGAACCAAGATAGGCTGCGGAAAAGGCGAGTGCGGAGTATGTACGGTAATCTTAAACGGTAAGGCGGCAAGATCCTGTATCGTAAAGATGAAAAATGTGCCTGATGAGTCAAAAGTTATTACAATTGAAGGTATTGGTTCCCATGAAAATCTTCATCCGCTGCAGCTGGCATGGATGGTTAACGGCGGTGCACAGTGCGGATTTTGCACACCGGGATTCATTGTGTCCGCAAAAGCTTTACTTGACCAGAATGTAAATCCCACAAGAGATGAAGTAAGAGAATGGTTCCAAAAAAACAGAAATGTATGCAGATGTACAGGATACATTCCGTTGGTCGATGCAGTTATGGACGCTGCAAGGGTTCTTAGAGGCGAAATAAAAATGGAGGATCTGTGGTGCAAACTGGAGGAAGGCGCCAGCATGCTGGGTTCCAAAGAGCCGCGCCCTTCTGCTCTCGCAAAGGTGACAGGAACATGGGATTTTGGAGCGGATTTAGGCTTAAAGCTGCCCGAAAACACATTACATATCAAATTGGTTCAGGCGACGGTTTCCCATGCCAATATACTTTCCATAGACACCTCCGAAGCAGAAAAAATGCCCGGTGTTTTCAAGGTAATTACCCATAAGGATGTCCCGGGAACAAACAGGATTAATGGCCTGGCATTTCCGCAGAATAAGGGAGACGGAAAGGAAAGGCCGATACTTAATGACAAGAAGGTGTTCCAATTCGGAGATGCACTTGCTATGGTACTTGCAGATACTCCGAAGCAGGCTGAAGAAGCCGCTAAAAAGGTAAAGGTTGAGCTGGAAGTATTACCCGCTTATATGAGCGCACCTGAAGCAATGGCTGAGGATGCTATAGAAATCCATCCCGGTACGCCCAACATTTATTTTGAGACACACAGAATAAAGGGGGAGGATACCAAACCTTTAATGGAAAGCCTGCCCTATGTCATTGAGGATGACTTTTATGTAGGAAGGCAGCCCCACCTGGTTCTGGAGCCGGATGTAGGCTTTGCTTATCTGAATGAGGAAGGCAAGCTGATTGTCCATTCAAAGAGTATTGGTTTGCACCTCCATCATTTGATGACGGCTGAAGGCATAGGAATTGGCCCTGATAAGTATATACTTGTACAGAATCCTGCAGGAGGGACCTTCGGATATAAATTCAGCCCCACCAATGAGGCCTTGCTGGGTGTGGCCGCACTGGTATCAAAGAGGCCGGTATTCCTTGAATTCAATATGTACCAGCAGATTACTTATACCGGAAAGAGATCTCCTTTCTTTATCCATCTCAAGTATGGAGCAGACAAAGACGGTAAGCTGAAGGCAATGGAAGCGGACTGGTCGGTTGACCACGGCCCATATTGCGAGTTTGGTGATTTAGTTACCATGAGAGGTACCCAATTCATCGGCGCCGGTTATGATATACCGAACAGCAGAGGAGTAGGAAGAACTGTTGCAACTAACCACGCATGGGGTTCCGCTTTCAGGGCTTACGGTTCACCTCAAAGCCTGTTTGCATCTGAAGTGCTGGCGGACATGATGGCCGAAAGGATTGGTATGGATCCTCTGGAATTCAGATATTTAAACGTATACAGAGAAGGTTCCACTACACCAACAGGCTGTGCACCGGATGTTATTGCATTCCCTCAGGCTATAGATACTCTCAGGCCACTATATAAAGAGGCAAAAGAGAGAGCCAAAGAAAAGAATAAGAATGGCGGAAACATCAAATACGGCGTAGGAATTTCCCTTAATATGTATGGCTGCGGCCTTGACGGCGCGGACTCTTCGGAGATCTGGGTAGAGCTTACCCCTGAAGGTGTTACTGTAGGTACTTCATGGGAGGACCATGGGCAGGGAGCCGACATGGGGACACTGACATATACTTACGAAGCATTAAGGCCGTTAGGGATAAAGCCCGAGAATATAAAATTGGTTATGAACGATACGGAGAAAACTCCCAATAGCGGACCTGCCGGCGGAAGCCGCCAAAATGTAGTTACAGGCAATGCAATAGTAGCCGGCTGCAGAAAGCTGTTGGAAGCCATGAAAAAGCCGGACGGTACATTCAGGACCTATGATGAAATGGTCGCAGAGAAGCTGCCTCTCAGATACGAAGGCAAATGGACTGCACCGAAAACCGCATGTGATGTTGACACAGGACAGGGAGATCCCTTCTCCACCTACATGTACGGCGTGCTGATGAGTGAAGTGGCAGTGGATACAACTACCGGCAAAACTCAAGTAGAGAAAATGACTATTGTATCAGACTGCGGCACAATTGTAAATAAACTGGTATTGGAAGGGCAGATTTACGGCGGACTTGTACAAGGGATAGGCCTGGCATTGAGCGAGGATTTTGAAGACCTGAAAAGGCATACAACTCTTACAGGCTGCGGAATTCCTCAAATCTTGGATACTCCCGACAATATTGAGATTATACATCAGGAAACACCAAGGCCTTATGGACCGTACGGAGCTTCCGGTGTTGGAGAAATGCCCCTTTCTGCGCCCCACGCTTCGATAATCAATGCAATATATGATGCCTGCGGTGTACGTATAAAGCATCTGCCTGCATATCCTGAAAAGGTCTTGGCTGGCTTGAAGGAGTTAAATAAATAATTTTAATTGTAAAATTCATGAAAGCCGGAATATGGAATTGGGATTTTATTCCCAATTCCTATTTTGGCAAAGGAGGTACAAACAATGGATCTGGATAAGCTGCTTGAAACCAGCGACAGTTGTATACATGACGAACCACCCGCATGTACCTCATGCTGTCCTGTTCACATGGATGTTATTGCTTTTGTCGGTGAAATGGAGAAAGGGGATTTCGACAAAGCTTATAAAGTAATGGAAAAACGGGTTCCTTTTGCAAGAATAATAGGAAGCATATGTGACCATCCTTGTGAAAAAGTTTGTGTCAGATCGGATTCCGGAGGAACGGTCAAAATATCCGAATTGGAGAAAGCAGCTGTTAGTTATGGCTTTTCTCCGCCAAAGAATACCATTCCCCTGTCTAAAAGCAAGGGGAGAGTGGCAGTTATCGGCGGAGGAATCAGCGGCATGACGGCAGCCTTTGAGCTTGACAAAAAGGGTTATCAGGTTACTTTGTATGAGAAATCAGACAGATTGGGCGGCAGGATATGGGATTATGAAGGGATTGCCCTCAAAAAGGAAGTAATAGAGGAAGAAATAGCAGCCTTAGTGAAACAGGGGATTAAGACAGAGTTAAATACCCTTATTAATAAAAAAAGGCTGGAAGAGCTTGCCGGAGAATATGATGCAGTATACCTGGGAACAGGTGTATGGGAGGAGGAACTTAAAATCCATCCTGAGACCTTTCAGGTAGGAGATACTTCGGTGTTCGCGGGAGGAAAGCTGGCAAACAACAATGATTCGGTAATATTTTCGGCAAGTTCGGGCAGAAGGGCTGCCGCATCCGTTGACAGATATGTCAAGAAAATTTCCTTGAGCGCTTCCAGAGAGAGAGAAGGGTCTTTTGAGACGCCTTTGAAATATGAAACAGAGGGTATCGAACCCGTCGAGGCTATAGGCAAGGCATCTGATATTTACAGTGAAGATGAGGCTATAGGGGAGGCAGGAAGGTGTTTGAAGTGCAGATGCAGAAAATGCATTGAATCATGCAGCCATTTAACACGCTTTAATATATCACCGAAAAGCTACATGAGGCAAATTAATCAAAATGAGAGGATTATACTGGGAACCCATTATGCGAATAAAATGATTAATTCCTGTACAATGTGCGGGCTGTGCAGGGAAGAATGCTTCAAAGGCATTAGTATGAAGGCTGTCATAAAGGAAACAAGGGAGAGCATGGTAAGAAGGGGCAAAATGCCTGTTTCTGACCATGATTTTGCGCTGAAGGATATGAAATTCAGCAACAGCAAGTACTTTTCAATGGTGAGAAATCAGGGCGAAAAAGCCGAGTACCTGTTCTATCCGGGATGCCAACTGCCTGCTTCATATCCGGAGTACATAGGGAAAATATATAAGTATCTGGTTTCCAATATGTCGGGCGGTGCCGGAATTTACCTGGGATGCTGCGGGGCTCCTGCCGATTGGGCAGGGAGGCAGGATTTAATGCAGGAGAACATTGAGATAATTAAAAAAACATGGGAAGATACGGGCAGGCCTGTTTTTATCCTTGCCTGCTCCAGTTGCTGCAGTGTATTTGAAAAATATCTTCCGGAAATTGCTTTTGTTTCCTTATGGGAGATATTTGCCCGGAAAGGTTTGCCTCAAAACAACAGAATTTCGGGTAAACGCGTTTTAAGCGTGCACGATGCATGTGCTACAAGGCATAATAAGGAAATACACGACAGTATAAGGAGAATAGCTACTTTATCAGGCTATGAAATACAGGAGTTAAAATATTCAAAGGAGAAAACCAAATGCTGCGGATATGGGGGACTGGTGTACTTTGCCAACAGGGAACAGTCTGCAGACTTTGTAAAGCATAGGATTGAAGAAAGCGATAATGACCTGCTGGTATATTGTGCTATGTGCAAGGATTTGCTTGCGGAGGGCGGAAAAAGAACCTTTCACATTCTTGATTTAATATTCGCAGAGGATATGGAAAGGGCTGCACTCAGAAAAATGCCCACTTTGTCTGAACGGCACGGGAACAGGGCGCAGGTAAAAATCGGATTATTAAGAGAGATATGGGGTGAAGAGCCTGATATGGATTATGAAAAACAAAGGGATTTCAAATTGATAATACCTGAAAATGTGCGGCAGCAAATGGAAGACAGATACATTCTATCGGAGGATATGGCAGAGGTTATTGACAGTTCAAGAAAAAGCGGAGAGAGGTTCTTTAATCCTCAGGAGAACAGCTGCCTGGCAAGGTTGAGACTTGACAACGTCACCTACTGGGTAAAATATGAGGAAAAGGATGAGAAGATTCTGGTGAAGAGTGTATACAGCCACAGAATGGAAATAGTGGAGGAATAGGAATGAATGAGGATAAGAATTATAATATGCCGTGGCTCTGCGATAAATGCAAGAGGGAACTGGTGCTAAAAAAGGTAAAGGTACGGTATTTGGAGGGGAATTTCGAAGTTGATCTTCCAAAATGCCCTGAGTGCAATATGGTTTTTATAGACGAGGAAATGGCTGTGGGCAAGATGCTTGAGGTGGAAAAAGAGTTGGAAGGCAAATAAGGTGAAGGGAGATGCCGATTATGAATGATATTGCATTCAAACTGCTCAAACTGTCATCTTCAGGTTTTTGCTGTACGCAGATAATGCTTAAGCTGGCACTGGATGAAGAAGGAAAGGAAAATGAGGATTTGCTGAAAGCTGTAAGCGGATTGTGCAGGGGTATAGGGGGCAGGCAGAAGAGTTGCGGAGTGCTGACCGGAGGGCTTGGAATCCTTGGCCTTTATGCTGGGAAGGGAAAGGATACGGAATATCCTAAACAAAACTATTCCACTATGACCGAACAGTACCTGGAATGGTTTGAAAGTGAGTTCGGAAGTGAAGAATGCAGGGATATTATTGGCGTTTATGATTTTTCCGATGATACAGGAAACAGTTATATGATAAAGTGCGGGGATATTTTGTTAAAGAGCTATGAGAAGGTAGTGGAAATATTGAGAGACAATGATTACGAGTACGGAAGCAGGGAATGACTATGAAGCAGACACCTATTGAACAGTGGATTATGCAAAAAACAGGAATAAAGGAAAGGGACAAAAAGGCGTTGGAGGCATATCAGCTGGGGAAAATAAAGGAAACGATTGCCTATGTAAAGGAAAACAGCATTTTCTACTGTAAGCAGTTGAAAAATATCCGGGAAGAATCGATTAATTCTCCGGAGAGTTTTCAAAATATCCCCTTTACCTATCCCCGGGATATTAAGAGAAACCCCCCAGATTTTTTATGCGTGCCTCAAAGAAAGGTTGCAAGAATTGTGACATTAAAGACCTCCGGTACAAGCGGTGAGGATAAAAGACTGTTTTTTACCGAAGAGGATATTGAACTTACCATTGATTTTTTCAGGCATGGCATGAGCTGCCTTGTCGATAAAAGCGATAAGGTGCTGGTACTTATGCCCGGCAGCACTTACGGAAGCATCGGAGATTTATTGAAAAAGGCATTGGCTTTATCGGATATAGAATGTATTGTACATGGAGTTCTTACCGACCCGGATGAAGCAGCAAAGCTAATTGAAGAAAAGGGCATAACCTGCATAGTCGGAATACCTTTGCAGGTGCTGTACTTAAGCAGAGTTAAAAGTAACGTTTTCAAGAATAGTATAAAGAAGGTGCTGCTGAGCACAGATTATGTTCCCGATGTACTAACCAATGAGTTGGAACGCAGATTCGGCTGCAGAGTATTCAATCACTACGGAATGACGGAAATGGGGTACGGCGGAGGTGTTGAATGCGAGGCTCTAAACGGATACCACATGAGAGAAGGGGATATGTATTTTGAAATTATTGATCCGGATACCGGTAAGGCTGTTGAATGCGGACAATATGGTGAGGTTGTTTTTACAACCCTTACAAGGCAAGCTATGCCGCTGATTCGATACAGAACAGGGGATATTGCTTCATTCTCTTCAAATCCATGTGCTTGCGGGACATTTCTCAACACAATGAAAAAGGTGCTTGGAAGAATCGAAAACAGGGTCAGAATAGGAGAAGAAAGGTTCCTGTATTTGAGGGAACTGGATGAAATCATTCTGCCCCTTGAAGAAGTTCTGGACTATAGGGCTTACTTGGATGACAAAGAAAGATTAGTGCTGGAAGTGACTGTAAAAGACGGTATTGATTTTACAGAAATAAAGGAAGAAGTAATGCGGAGTATCCGGAATCTGCTGTCAAATCAATCGAAATGCGGATTAAGTGTGGAGATTGTCAAAGCAGCAGTTAATGAACCTGCAAGCATAACCGACAGCATGGTAAAAAGGAAAATAATCGATTATCGCAAGGAGAGATGAAGATTGAAAGACATATATGAACTTATCAATGAACAACTGGATAAAAAAGAAAGCTTTGTGCTGGCTACCATTCTTAAAAAACTCGGTTCCGCACCCAGGGAGGAAGGCACGAAAATGTTGATAAGGAAGGACTTTTCAATTGAAGGAACCATAGGCGGCGGAATTTCCGAGGCTATGACCATAAAGCTCTCGGCTGAGGTATTTGAAGATGGGCTATATATTATTGAAAATTTTTTGATGTCCAACAAAGACTCCGCATGCCTGGGCATGGTATGCGGGGGAGATATAAGCGTACTGCTGGAGTATGTGGATTGCAACGACAGTCAGATGGTCGATATATACAGGAAAGCAATCGAGTTGAAGCACTGCGGCACGGATTTTGTTATGATAACAAAACTATCGGAAGATAGGAGAAAAATCAGGGGTTCGGATAAATGGATCTGCACCGAAACGGGATTCTACGGTATGGAGAATGAAGAAATATGGGAAACAATAAAGAATATCAGAGTAAACTTTAAAGAAACCAAGATCAGGGAGATATTCATCGGAAAAGAAAGGTACATAATCGAGCCGTTTTTTAATGTTGAAAGTGTTTATATCTTTGGTGCAGGCCATGTAGCGCAAAAGATTGCAGATATAACAAAAATGCTTGGCTTCTATACTGTTGTTATGGATGACAGGGAGGAATTTGCAAACAGGGAAAGATTTGAAACAGCTGATGAGGTTAGGGTAATACAATCTTTTAATAATTTGGAAAATTATGATATAATTAATGGAAACAGTTATATAGTAATTGTAACAAGGGGACATGTCTATGATAAGGATGTGCTTGCCCAAATGCTCAGAACCGATGCCAGGTATATCGGAATGATCGGCAGCAGAAGCAAAAGGGAACATGTCTATAACAATCTTTTGAGCGAGGGCTTTACTTCAGAGGATTTGGAAAGGGTTCACTGTCCGATAGGATTGAATATTCATGCCCAGACCCCGGAGGAGATTGCTGTGAGCATTGCAGCGGAATTGATTAAGGTTAGAAGAGAGCCTAAAGATAAAACGCATTAAAGCCGGAAACGAGAAACTATTACATAAAGGAGAATACATATGAATAATATTGATTATAAGCATGTAATAGAGCTTTCTCATGAACGATGCAGAAAATTTAATATTAAAGAGGATCAGGTTTACAGCAGCAGAATCATTAATGAAACGGAGCTGCAAAAAAGATTTGCAGAAAATAGAAGCATGATTTTAACGGCAGCGCCTTATATGGAGCAGTTAATAAATTTTGTGAAGGGCCATAATTTCTTCGCTCTTCTTACTGATGGAGAAGGGTGTATACTGAATGCCATCGGAGACGAAAAAATACTGTCGGAAGCTTTTGATTTAAAAATGATACCCGGGGCTTTTATGAATGAGGAAAGCATCGGAACCAATGCAATGGGTATTGTTATAAAGACCGGTGAACCCGTGCAGTTGTCGGGTAAAGACCATTTTGTAAAGGCATATCACAAATGGACCTGTTCCGGAGCACCTATCAAGGATCACAACGGGAACCTTATTGGCGTTTTGGATCTTACAGGCTATACCGAGTGTGTACACCCTCATACCTTGGGAATGGTCATCGCAGCTTCCAATGCAATTGAAGAAATGATCAAGGTCAAGGAGTTCAATAATCTGCAGGATATAAACAACAAGCATATAAAAACGATATTCAATACTATGCCTGTTGCTATTGTAACCTCCGATATGTACGGCAAGATAAAAATTTATAACAATAAAGCCCTGGAGCTTTTGGATAACAAGGATAACCAACTGAAGGCAAAATATATGAGTGAAATTATTGAGGAGTGGGATAGGATCAAGCAAGATATCTGTCAAGGGAGAAATATATCACAGGAAGTAAATATCATTGTGTTTAGAAACAGGCTCTCTTGCCGTTTGATTGCCAACCCAATCTATAATTCAGTTGATGACAGTGTAGAGATCGTATATGCTTTGGAAGAAATTAAAAAGGAAAAAAGAGATAAAAAGAAAAGCGAATACCAGGCTTACTACACCTTTGACAAAATAATAGGAAAAGACGAGAATTTTTTGAAAATTGTTGAGTATGCAAAAAAGATTTCAGACAGCAAGTCTACAATACTAATAATGGGCGAAAGCGGTACAGGGAAAGAAGTATTTGCTCAAGCAATTCATAATTTCAGTAAAAGAATGGACGGCCCTTATCTGGCTTTGAACTGCGGCGCCATACCCAATCAGCTTATTGAATCAGAGCTTTTCGGATATGAGGAAGGCGCTTATACCGGGGCAAAAAAAGGAGGAAATGTCGGCAAGTTCGAATTGGCCTCAGGGGGCACGATTATGCTGGACGAGATAGGTGAAATGCCTCTAGATATGCAAACCAAGCTTCTGAGAGTTCTTCAGGAAGGCATTATTACAAGAATCGGCAGCGCAAAGCCCATACCTGTGGATGTCAGGGTAATTGCCTCTACAAATAAGGACTTGAAGAAGGAAGTACAGCTTGGGAGATTCAGAAAGGACTTGTTTTACAGGTTGAACGTACTCCCCATATTTTTACCGGCCTTGAGCCAGAGAAAAGGTGATATTTTGCTGCTTACAGATTATTTCATGAAAAAAATCGCTGAAAAGCTCGGCAAAAAAGAAGTAAAGATTCCAAAAGGATATATTAAGTCTATGATGGAATATGATTGGCCCGGGAATGTAAGAGAACTGGAGAATTTTATAGAGCTGATTATCTATTCCGAATCTATTCCCTATGACTATTTCAATCAGGAAAAAAGCTTTGCTGAAGAGCTTTATGACAATTACATCCAAGGTTCGGATATGAACCTTTGCAATATGGAAAAAGCACATCTGAAGAAGGTACTGAAAAAACACAACGGAAATATTACCCGTTCCGCAGAATCCTTAGGCATAAGCAGAAATACACTGTACAGTAAAATGAAAAAATATAGGGTAAAGGTATAACTCTTTACTTTCATTTCCCATTTCACATTACAACCCATATTTGTATATCCTTAAACTTAATTGCAAACCGAAATGCGATCCCCACTTAATTCTCAATCCTCAATTGCAAATCGAAAAACATAAAAAATATATCGAATAACAATAAAATAATATTGCATATCAATAAATCATATGCTATACTACAAACGATGGAAGTGAAATAAGACTTTTCATGAAATTTTGGAGGATGATTTTATGTGGAGCGGTAGGAAATCAATTAGTTTAAGCAAGTTCTGCGTGCTGGTATTTGCTGTTATGCTGATAGGAACCGTTTTATCGGCCCCCTGGCTTATAAGGTGGTTTCGGCCTGATTTAGCCGAAAAAAAAGCTTTATTCCTGTCAACCATATACTCCGGCAGTATTCCTGCAGCAATACTGCTGTACTGCCTCTATCGACTTCTTCATCAAATTGAGCTTGAACAGGTTTTTATCACAGAAAATGTGGAATACCTTCGGCGGATTTCCTGGTGTTGTTTTGCGGGATCTGTTATCTGCTTAGCTTCAATACCTTACTATTTTCCGTGGTGCTTTGTGGCTGTAGCAGCCGCATTTATGGGGCTGATTGTCCGGGTTATCAAGAATGTTATTGCGCAGGCGGTTGAACTTAAGAACGAATCGGAACTTACGATTTAAAGGAGGAAGGGGATATGCCCATAATTGTGAATTTGGATGTAGTGATGGCAAAGCGAAAAATGTCCTCCGGAGAACTGGCTGAGAAGATTAATATAAGCCAGGCTAATCTTTCCATACTTAAGACAAGTAAAGCCAAAGCAATACGTTTCTCAACACTGGAGGCAATCTGCAAAGCTCTGGAGTGCCAGCCGGGAGATATTTTGGAATTCAGGGAGTAAGACTAAAAATAAGGAGATTATATATGGAAGGGAATATTTTAAGTAATAACGGACAATTGACTGCCGATGAAGCGCTGCAGGCAGCCGGAGGAGGGATACCGGCTGCATATGGGGCCAAAGAACCTTTTATAGCTGACGGTTGGGATACAATTTTTGCGGTGCTTGCATTTGTGCTGGGGTTTTTCTTCGTAAGATGGGTAATGTTTTCCTGGCAGGGATGGGGTGTTACAGTATTTACATTTGGATATTGCATTGCCGTAACAATGTATTTTATAAAAAAAGGAGTAGCTATTACCCCTTCAGGTTTCTTTTGGCTGGCTGCTGTTGTATTGATAGGAATAAGTTATTCACTATATTTAAATAATGGCTTGGAACTATGGCGCAGCTTGTTCTTGTTCTGTGCGGCCGTTTACTATGTAATCAGCGCTTCAGGGCATCTGATTCTATTAAATACCAGCAATTGGCTCATACTGGACGGGATTAATGCCATGTTTGTTATTCCGTTTAAAAACTTCGGATGTCAATACAAAAGCCTTTATTCATCAATACATATTAAGAAAAGTTTTGGAAAGCAGTTTTTATCCATTGCACTGGGCCTGCTGCTGGCGTTATTGATTGCGGGCATGGTTTTACCGCTGCTTTTGAGAGCGGACAGCGGAGGGTTCTCCAGAATTGCAAATGGGCTTATTGAATATTTCCGATGGATGCAGGATCAGTTTTCAGAAACAATATTCAACATTATCCTTTCGATACCTGTAGCAGCTTATTTATTTGGGCTTGTAGCAGGCTGTGCCCATAACAGGGGCTGCAATACGTTTAAAAGAGAAGGTATCCAATATGGGGTTCAATCCATGAGGGTGCTTGCAGCCGCTACTGTTTACACCGTGCTCGGTTTAATATGCTGCTTGTATATGGTATTTATCGGCAGCCAGCTTCCTTACTTTTTCTCAGCCTTTGCAGGACAGAGGCCGGAGGGGTGGCAGATATACTCCGAATACGCCCGCAGTGGATTTTTTGAGCTGTGCCAAATTGCTGCGATTAACCTGACATTGCTGACATTGGCAAACCTATTTTGTAAAAAACCTCAAAAGAACTATATATTAAAAATACTTAACTGCCTGCTTTCTCTGCTGACTTTGCTGTTAATTGCCACAGCATTCAGCAAGATGGCGCTTTATATAGGAGCGTACGGGCTTTCCATACGCCGCCTGCTGCCCTGTTTATTCATGGTATTCCTTGCCGTTGTTTTTGTTGGCGTTATTGTACTGCAGAAAAGGCAGTTCTCAATTGTGCGGCTTTCAGCTTTTACAGGTACCTTGATGATGTGCGCCCTTTGCCTGCTTAATCCGGACGGTTTTGTCGCCTCCTATAATGCTGACCGTTACCTTGCGGGAACACTAAAAAGCTTTGATGTACAAATATTGTATCAGTCGGGTCCTGCGGGGATTGATCCCGCATTAAAGGTTTATTCCCGAACGGCAGATGAAGAATTAAAAGCTGAGCTTACGGAATATATATATCACCAGCAGCGGGAGAGTGCAAAAAAACTCGGACGGACACAGGACAATCTGCAGAGCATGCTAGTCCGGCAGAAAACTGCTAGGTGAGGTGCCAGTCCAAATCTTATGTGCCAGGCACCGAACAAAAGAACGTACTAAGGCAAATATTTACATTATGTATACCTTCTGTCAGGATTAATGCAGAAGGTGTATTTTTGTGTATAACAATAAACCCCCGGCTATGCCGGGAGATATTTATTCGTCTTTGCTACAATTCATTTATATAAAATGCTATACTTTTCCTATACTATAAAAAGGGTTTTTTCCCATATATATAGAAATATTGATGACTACATAGTAACGGAGGAGGAGAAATTCCGTGAAAAGCATTAGGGTGGAAGACGCTGCAGATACCCTTGCTGTACATTTGGAATGTAAGATATGGAAAACTTATATTGTCAAGTAAATATAGACATATGGAAGAAAGAGATGATCTGCCTGGTGGGAGCAGGGGGTAAAACCTCCGCAATGTTCAGGCTGGCCAAAGAACTTTCGGGTGCGGGAAAAAAGGTTCTTGTCACAACTACCACAGCTATTTATTATCCTTCAGAGAATCAAAATATTCAAACAGTAATCGCGGATCTTTTGCTGCCGGATCTGTTTAAGAGCATAAGAAGCGGTATAACTGTTTACGGCAGGGCACTTTCTAAAGAAGGCAAGCTGCTGGGGGTTGATCCGGAATTTCTGGATGCCCTTTTTTTGAAAGGTATATTTGATTATATAATTGTAGAAGGGGATGGCTCAAGAGGGAGGCCTCTGAAGGCACCTGCGGGGCATGAGCCTGCCATACCCTCCCTTTCTTCCAGAGTGCTTGGGCTTATAGGCCTTGATTGTGTCGGAAAAAAGGTATGCCCGGAAAACGTCCACAGGCCGGAGCTTTTCTGCGATATAACAGGCTGCCGTGAGGGGGATATTATCGATGCGGATATGATCAGCAGATTAATTGCCCATGAAGAGGGTTTGTTCAAAGCCGTTCCTTCCAGGGCTGAACGATATGTAGTGTTAAATAAAGCAGACGGGGAAAAGGAATGGTCTGCAGCCGGCAAAATTATTCAAAGGCTTTCAGATATGGGCTATGAGCCTGACGGGATAGTAGTTACAAAATTGGGGATGTGAAAATATGATAAGCGGTATTATACTTGCATCGGGATTATCCAGAAGAATGGGTACGGACAAGCTGCTGCTTCCGGTTGCGGGAGTTCCTGTAATTGAGAGGGTTATAGCAGCAGCCTCAAAATCGGAGCTTGGAGAAATTATATTGGTGTGCGGCAGCGATCCTGTGGCTGATATAGGTAAGAAGTACCGGACAAAAATTGTGGAGAATAATGCTCCTGAATTGGGGCAAAGCCATTCTGTCAGTTTGGGGGTTAAAAATTCCTGCCGGTCTGCCGAAGGTTTTATGTTTATTGCGGGGGATCAGCCCTTTATCAATGAAAGTATTATCAATAAACTGATTGGAAAATTTTTACCGGGGCATTGCAATGCCGTAGTTCCCCTGTATAATGGAATAAAAGGAAACCCTGTGATATTTGCTTCAAAGCTGAGGAATAAGCTTATGAGCCTCTCGGGAGATTCGGGAGGGCGCGTATTGCTTGAAGAAATGGAAGAGGGCATCATTACTGTAAATTTTGCCGATGCGAAACCGGGCCTGGACATTGATACCAGGGAAGAATACGAAGCAATAACAAGGCTGGAGGGTGAAAATGGATGATATTATTATCGTAAAAGGTGCTGGAGATATTGCAACCGGAATAGCACACAGGCTTCATAGATGCGGCTTCAGGCTGCTTCTAACCGAAATTGAGAAACCAACGGTCGTAAGGCGTTTTGCTTCCTTTGCAAATGCTGTTATGAAAGGTGAAGCGGAAGTGGAAGGTGTCCGTGCGTTAAAAGCGGAATGTATCGAAGACATATATGAAATATGGAATAATGGCTATATACCGGTACTGTGCGACAGCGAACTGAAGATACTTGAACAAATAAAACCATTAGCGATTGTTGATGCTGTATTGGCAAAAAGAAACACGGGAACATATAAAGGGGCGGCTCCTGTCACAATTGGCATCGGTCCCGGATTCGAAGCGGGGGCGGACGTTGATGCCGTGGTTGAGACTAATAGAGGGCATGATTTGGGAAAGGTCATATACAAAGGAACAGCTTGCGCCGATACAGGGGTTCCCGGATATATAATGGGTTATTCACAAGAACGGCTGCTTCGTGCACCGGTAACGGGTATAATAAGGAATACCCGTGAGATAGGGGATGTTGTGAAGCAGGGGGATACGGTTGCATTTGTGGCTGACGAGCCGGCAATATCAAATATAGACGGAGTAATAAGAGGGCTTATTGCAGATAACACTTATGTGCAGAAAGGCTTGAAAATTGGAGATATAGACCCCAGGGGCATAAGGGAGTATTGCTTTACAATATCGGACAAGTCAAGGTCGGTAGCAGGAGGAGTGCTGGAAGCAATATTAACACTCAGAAAAGAAAAGTATGGAAGGTGAGATTATGGAGTATGCGATTTTGGAGAAGCTTGCAGCAGAAGTAAAGGCAAACAGAAAGGCTGCACTTGTGACTCTGGTCGAGGAGCAGGGTTCATCACCGGGTAAAAAGGGCTTTATGATGGCTGTCTTTGAGGATGGAAGCACTCTTGGCACTATAGGGGGAGGCAATCTTGAAAACAAAGCAAAGGAATATGCCCTTCTCTGTATGAGCGAAGGGACTAACAAACTTCTGGAGATGGAGCTTGATGATACCGGAGAACTCCATATGCAGTGCGGGGGCAAGGCAAATATCTTTATAAAAGTATTCAAGGCAAAAGACAGCCTGGTTATTGCGGGAGGAGGGCACATAGCCCTTGAACTGCATAAGCTTGGAAAGCTGATGGGATTTCATATAGTCATAATGGAGGACCGAGAGGAATATGGTAATAATGAACGGTTTCCCGGCTGTGAAATCCATGTGGGAGATATTGGAGAGTGCATGAGTAAATATCCCCTGGATAAAGACTGCTATGTAGTCATTGTAACGAGGGGGCATGCAAGCGATGCGGATGCGCTTAGAGCAGCAATAGGAAGAGGCGCAGGTTATATTGGCATGATAGGCAGCCGGCAGAAGACACAATATGTCTTTAACAGGCTTCTCAGTGAAGGCTGTAAGAAGGAGGACCTGGAAGCCGTATATGCACCTATCGGTTTGGGCCTTGGAGGGGACTCCCATCAGGAGATAGCTTTGAGTATAATAGCTGAGATAATCCTTGTAAAAAAAGGCGGCAGCCTTAAGCATATGAGGGATTTGAGATGAGTGTAGAACAGAAACAAAAAAGAATAGAGATTGCGGCAGGCAGGGAAAAAGCAGACCTGGTAATCAAAAATGCCAGTATTGTGAATGTGTTTACAAATGAAATACTATCCGGCGATATTGCAATCCATGACAGCCTTATAGCAGGTGTCGGAGACTATTCAGGCAAGGAAGAGATTGATGCCGGCGGCATGTATGTTTGCCCGGGGCTTATTGACTGCCATGTTCATATTGAATCCAGCATGATAACTCCGGCTGAATTTGCAAGAGTTGTTTTACCCCATGGAACGACTACGATTATTGCAGACCCTCATGAAATTGCCAATGTATGCGGTATTGAAGGCATTCATTTCATGTTGAATGAGGCCCGCAACGTGCCTATGAATATATTTTACATGATGCCTTCTTGTGTACCTGCGACTCCTTTTGAAAACAACGGGGCCGCTCTTACGGCAAGGGTAATGGAGCCTTTTGCAGGCAGCTGCCATATACTCGGGCTTGGAGAGGTTATGAATTACCCGGGAGTGCTGGCCGGGGACAGGGATATCCTGAACAAAATCGAGCTTTATGATAATGCAGTAGTAGACGGGCATTCCTCGGGATTATCGGAGCATGAGCTTTGTGCATACAAGGCTGTTGGTGTGCTGACCAACCATGAATGCACAAATATCGATGAAGTTATCGCACATCTGAGGCTTGGCATGTATGTGCAGATAAGAGAGGGCTCAGCCGCCAGAAACCTTGAGGACATTATATCAGGGCTTATAGAACGGGGTGTTCCCCTGAACCACTGCCTGTTTTGTACTGATGACAAGCACCTGGAGGATATTTCCAGGGAAGGCCATATAAGCTATAATGTAAAAAAAGCGGTCAGCCTGGGTGTAGACCCTATTGAAGCTATAAAAATGGCAACAATAAATCCGGCAAAGTGCTACCATTTAAAGCGCTTAGGAGCTGTAGCCCCCGGATATTCGGCTGATTTGCTTATTCTGTCCGATTTAAACAGCTTTAATATTGAAAAGGTGCTTTTCCGCGGGTCGGTTGTTTGTGAAAAGGGCAAAAAGCCTGATATCAGCAGAATCATAGATGATCCAAATGTATTAAACACAGTAAGAATCCCTAACTTATCCCCTGAGCACCTGAAAATAAAAATTAAAGGTGATAAGGCAAATGTTATAACCATCATCCCGAATCAGCTGATTACAAAAAAAGAGAGGCTTGCAGTACCCAAGGACAACGGAAACAATTTCATACCGGATGAAGTTTTTTCAAAGATTGCTGTCGTAGAGCGGCACAAAGCTACGGGAAACATAGGGCTTGGAATTGTAAAGGGTTTTGGTATCAGGAATGGTGCCATAGCATCCACTGTTGCCCATGATTCCCATAATCTTATCATAATCGGCGATAACGATGCTGACATGCTCCTGGCTGCGAAAGTACTGAAGGAAGCTAACGGAGGTTATACTGTTGTGAGCGGCGGAGAGGTAATAGGTACGCTGCCGCTGCCCATAGCCGGCCTTATGAGTGACAGAGATGCATTTTTTGTGGAAAACAAGCTGGCGGGCATGATAGAGTCAGCAAAAAGCCTTAAAGTACCTGACGGAATTGATCCCTTCGTAACCCTGTCATTTCTTGCGCTGCCGGTTATTCCCGAGTTAAGGGTAACGGATAGGGGCCTCTTTGATGTTGGAAGCTTCAGTTTTATTGATATATAGCTGCTTGCAAAATAAACGGATAAAAGGAAGTGCCTTTTATGAGTGAAGATATGGACTTAATAATCAAAAATGGGACAATCGTTACTGCTTCAGAGTCATACAAAGCTGATATTGCCGTGAAAGACGGCAGGATTGAGATGATTTCCGAGAATATACAGTCAGCAGGTGAAAGGGTTGTTGATGCCGCCGGCAAATTGGTACTGCCGGGTGCCATTGATGCTCATGTGCATCTGGAGCTGCCTGTTGGAGAAACCGTCTCGGCGGACAGTTACGAGTCCGGCACACGGGCTGCTGCCTGCGGAGGTACGACGATGGTATTCGACTTTGTTACCCAGGAGAATGGCATGGGGCTTGTGGAAACAGCAAGCAGCAGGCTGGGATATGTTGAGTCCCGGGCTTGTGTTGATTATGCCTTCCATATTGCCGTTACCGACCTGACCGATAAAGTCCTTGATGAGTTCAAGGCTTCTGTAGAGTTCGGAGTGCCAAGCTTTAAGCTGTATATGGTTTACAAGGACATGATGGTGGATGACGGGGTAATAGCCGATGCTTTGGTAAGGTCAAAGGAGACGGGTGCCTTGGTTGCCGTACATGCGGAAAACCCATACATAATTGACAGAAGAATAAAGAAGCTGCTGTCACAAGGGAAAACATCGGCATGGTACCATTACGAAAGCCGGCCCGAGTTCGTAGAAGTCGACGCGGTAAGGAGAATGGTCTATCTTGCCAAAACCTTCGATGCTCCCCTGTACATAGTGCATCTGGCAAGCAGGGAAGGCCTGGAGGAAGTTTCAAGAGCCAGGGATGAAGGTTTTGAAATATATGCGGAGACCTGCCCCCATTACCTGAATTTCACCAACGAAGTGTATAAGAGAGAGGATGGCAGGAATTTCGTATGCTCTCCTTCCATTAAGGGGGAGGACAGCCGGAGGGCATTGTGGGAAGGCCTGAGAAGAGGATATATTTCAACGGTTGCCACAGACCACTGCCCTTTCCAGTCTTATGAAAAGGATTGGGGCAAGGATGACTTTACCAGGATTCCCAATGGCTGCATGGGTGTTGAGAACATGTACCCCTACATGTTAAGTGAGGCTAATAAAGGGAACATTACCTTCAATAAGGCAGTAGAGGTTTGTTCTACCAATGCAGCAAAAATTTTCGGCTGCGCTCCGCAAAAGGGAACTTTAGCTGTGGGCAGCGATGCTGATATTGTTATATATGATCCGGAAAAGAGATTTATTGTATCCAAAAACAATATGCATTCTGATGTTGACTACACCATATGGGAAAACTGTGAAATGACCGGTTATCCTGTCATGACCTTCTCCCGGGGCAGACTGGTGTATAAGGAGGGCTCCTTTTTGGGAGAGCCCGGATGGGGCAGATTTGTGAAGTGTTTTAGAAAGTAAGGATTTAAGGGAAGTACACGGGGAGGACACGGGGACGTTTCTCCTGTCCCGCTTTCAGCGGGACAGGAGAAACGTCCCCGTGTCCTCCCCGTGTACTAATTTTTTTTGTAAAGGCCTCATTGACAGAATTTACTAAATATTTTATAATTATATTGACTAGACAATCAAATTTAGTATTAATAGGCAGGGGAGATGCAGATGGAAGAAATAAGAAAGCTGATTGGCCAATTCAGAAAGCTTGACAGCAAGGCTATGTACAACAATGATTTTCTTTTAACATGGGAAAAAACCGATGATGAGATTCACGCTGTATTCCAGGCGGCGGAAATACTCCGCAAAATGAGGGAGAACAATATATCTCCCAGGATATTCGACAGCGGGCTTGCAGTATCTCTGTTCAGGGACAATTCAACAAGAACCAGGTTCAGCTTCAGCAGCGCATGCAATCTGCTGGGCCTTACCGTACAGGATTTGGATGAAGGGAAGTCCCAGATAGCTCACGGGGAAACAGTACGGGAGACCGCAAACATGATTTCCTTTATGGCTGATGTTATCGGTATCCGCGACGATATGTATATCGGCAAGGGCAATACATATATGAGAGAGGTTTCCAAAGCAGTACAAACAGGATATGAAGACGGAGTCCTGGAGCAGAGGCCGACCCTGGTGAATCTGCAGTGCGACATAGATCATCCTACACAGTGTATGGCCGATATGCTTCACTTAATAAACTATTTCGGCGGTGTGGAAAACCTTAAGGGCAAAAAGATAGCCATGACATGGGCATATTCTCCTTCCTACGGCAAGCCTTTGTCAGTGCCCCAGGGGGTAATAGGCCTGATGACAAGAATGGGAATGGATGTGACTTTGGCTCACCCGGAAGGCTATGAACTGCTGTCAGACGTTGAGGATATAGCAAGAGCAAACGCCGCAAAATCAGGAGGGAAATTTTCCAAGACCAATTCAATGAAGGAAGCCTTTGCAAATGCCGATGTGGTATATCCCAAAAGCTGGGCTCCCTATGCCGCAATGGAGAAGAGGACGAATCTCTACGGAGAAGGAAAGTTTGATGAAATCAAAGCTCTTGAAAAGGAACTCCTTGCCCAGAACGCCGGGCATAAGGACTGGGAATGCACAGAAGAAATGATGAAGCTTACAAAGAACGGTAAAGCCCTGTATTTGCACTGCCTGCCTGCTGATATTACCGGAGTCAGCTGCAAGGAAGGGGAAGTTGCCGCATCTGTGTTTGACCGGTATCGTACACCTTTATATAAACAGGCTGGTTATAAGCCGTACATTATTGCTGCGATGATATTCCTGAGCAAGGTCAAAAATGTGCCTGAGACCTTTGAAATGCTGCTGGATTCAAATTACCCCAGGTTCTCCGGGAAATAAACCGGCAAAAACTAGATAAGGTATATTTTTAACGAAAATCGAGGTACTGTTATGTCTAATGAAGTTACAAACAAAATACTGGACGCAGCTCTTGAAATAGTTGCGCAGAATAAAATAAGCGGCACGAGGATGCATTTGATTGCAAAGGAGGCAGGGGTGGTACAATCCAACGTGCATTATTATTACCCTACCAAAAATGACCTGATGATTGCATTGCTGGACAGAATCCAGGAGAGATTCACCGAGAAAAGGATGAGTTCAGTGGATCTGGAGAAAAAGTCTTTTGAAGAAAATCTCCGGGGGCTTTTTCATGAGAAGAAGGATGACATATATAATCATAAAAAAATTGATTATGTGCAGTTTGATTTCTGGGTACAGGGAACTGCAAACCCTGAAATAAGGGAAAAATTCATAGACGCTTTTAATATATGGAGAAGTAACATAACAGAGGTATTGAATCAGATGCCGGGTTTTCCGGAATGTAAATCTGAGCAATGTGCAATGCTTCCGTATTTGTTAGTTTCCATAATGATGGGAGCGTCTATGCAGTATCTTATTGATGAAGGTAAATTCAATCTGGACGCTTATTTTGATGCAGCAGAAAATATGATACTTAATTTCGTTAAATAGAGCAAATAAGGCAGGTGATGCACTTGATCAGCTTCAAGGTGAACGGAAGGGCAGTAAATGTACGGGAAGGAACCAATCTGTTGAAATACCTTCGGGAGGAAGAAAGGCTGACATCTGTTAAAAATGGCTGTGACAGCGGGGTATGCGGCAGCTGTACGGTTTTGATAGACGGTAAGGCTGCAAGGTCATGCACACTGAAGGTTGATAAGCTGCAGGGCAGGGAAGTGCTTACTGTCGAAGGGCTTGACGGAAAAGAAAAAGAAGTGTATTCAAATGCTTTTGCTGAAGCGGGGGCTGTACAATGCGGCTTCTGTACCCCGGGAATGATGTTGGCTTCAAAGGCGTTGCTTGATAAAAACCCGGATCCTTCTGAAGAAGAAATAAAGAAGGCAATCAGGAATAATATCTGCAGATGCACAGGCTATGTGAAGATTGTCAAGGCAATAAGGCTTGCTGCCGAAGCTTTAAGGGAATCAAAGCATATCAGCTTGAGTACATGCAGTTCCAATATCGGACAGAATTGGCGCAGGGTAGATGCCATACAGAAGGCACTGGGCGAAGCAACTTACTGTGATGATGTTTTCATGGAGGATATGCTTTATGTTTCTGTTCTGAGGGCAATGAAGCCCAGGGCAAGGGTGCTGTCCGTCGATACAGCCGCGGCCAAAGCCCTGGAAGGGGTAAAGGCTGTCCTGACAGCAGAGGACATACCGGGAGAAAATTATCAGGGGTATATTTTCAAGGATTGGCCCACCTTTGTACCTGTGGGAGAAATGACCCGCTATGCAGGAGATGCCGTAGCAGCGGTTGCCGCCGAAACTAAAGAACTGGCGGAAGCTGCAATAAGGCTTATTAATGTGACCTATGAAGAACTGGAGCCTGTTACCGACGCAAAATATGCCATGAGGAGCGATGCGCCGAAAATTCATGAGAAGGGCAATATTCTAAGCAGGACTCATGTAAAAAGGGGAAATCCCGAAAAAGCAATGGCAGAGTCCAAATATGTAGTGAAGAATACCTACAGGACGCCTCCCGTTGACCATGCCTTTATTGAGCCTGAAAGCGCGGCAGCCTTTTATGAGGTCGATGTTCTGACAGTGTATGCCGCTACCCAAAGCATCACCCATGACCATCATGAGTTATGCCGTGTTCTGGGATTGCCTCATGACAAGGTAAGAGTGATTCTGCAAAATGTAGGCGGCGGCTTCGGAGGCAAGGAAGACTTGAGCGCCCAGCATTATGCAGCTTTGGCCGCCTTTTATACAAGGAAGCCCTGCAAATACACTTTTACCAGGGAAGAAAGCCTGTTATGCCACCCCAAACGGCACGGTATGGAACTGGAGGTTGCAACGGGCTGTGATGAACGGGGAATGCTGACCTTCATGACTGCAAGGATAATAGCCGACACAGGCGCTTATGCGTCTTTGGGGACTGCGGTTCTGGAGCGGGCATGTACTCATGTCTGCGGTCCATACAGTATCCCCAATGTGGAACTGGAGGGCTTCTGCGTATATACCAACAATGCCCCGGCAGGCGCATTCAGAGGCTTTGGAGTGCCCCAGTCCAATTTTGCGGGAGAGGCCAACATGGATCAGCTGGCAGACCTGGCAGGCATCGACAGGTGGGAGTTCCGCTACAGAAATGCCGTAGAACCGGGGATGGTGCTGGCAAACGGCCAGGTATGCGGCGATGATACAGCTGTCAAGGAAACACTCCTTGCAGTCAGGGATGAATACTACCGGAGCAGATATGCAGGAATAGCATGCGCTTTTAAGAATACAGGGATAGGAGTAGGCTTGCCTGATGTCGGGCGCTGCCGTATAAGAATAAAAGAGGGCAAGGTTGTTGTATATTCCGCCGCCTCCTGCATAGGGCAGGGACTGGCTACCGTAATGATTCAGATAGTGTCTGAAACCCTCGGTATTGACGGATCTGACATAATTTTCAGTCAGCCGGATTCCTTATTGTGTCCCGACTCGGGAGCAACAACAGCCTCAAGGCAGACTCTTTTTACCGGTGAAGCCTGCCGACGGGCTGCACTCAAGCTGAAGGCGGCATTGGCGGAAAAAACTCCGGAAGAGTTGGAAGGTGTAGCTTTTGAAGGTGAATATAGTGGGGTTACTGATCCGATAAATTCAAGCAGGGAAAATCCTGTAAGCCATGTGGCATACAGCTATGCCACACATTTAGCAATACTCGATGCCGAAGGCAGGGTTGCAAAAATAGTGGCGGCCCATGACATTGGCAGGGCGATAAACCCTTTAAATATCGAAGGACAGATCGAGGGGGGCGTAGTAATGGGCCTTGGCTCGGCATTGAGGGAAAGGCTGATATATGAAGGAGGAATTTTAAAATCCAGGTTCGGAACCCTTGGCTTGCTGAGGGCGGACGAAATACCTGAAATAGATGTAAAAATCATAGAAAAGAATCAATCAGAGCTGGCCTACGGTGCAAAAGGGATTGGAGAGATATCACTGATTCCGGTGGCTGCTGCCGTAGCTTCAGCCTATCAAAGGTTTGACGGCATCAGAAGGTTTGAACTCCCCCTGGAGGGAACCCCTTATGATAGAAAGAAGGTGGAGGAATGAGCAAGGTATTAAAGCTGAAATGCGTCAAGTGCGGAAGAGAATACAATGAGGCTGAGATACTTTATACGTGCCGTGATTGCGGCATAGACGGAATCCTGGACGTTGAACTGGATTATGACAGTATCAGGAAGGAATTGACCCACGAATACCTGAAAAACAACAAGGATTATTCCCTGTGGCGCTATCTTCCGGCAATACCTTTGGAGAAAACCGGCGGAATACAGCCCCTTCAAGTGGGATGGACACCTCTGTACAATATAAAGTCCCTTTCAAAGGAAACAGGACTGAGCAGTTTTTTTCTCAAGGATGACTCCAGAAATCCCACAGCTTCGTTAAAGGACAGGGCAAGTGCAGTGGGAGTGGCAAAGGCTGTGGAGCTTGGAAGGAATGTCATGTGCGCGGCTTCAACGGGAAATGCGGCTTCTTCCTTATCCGGTTTTGCAGCGGTTGCCGGGATTAAGACCTATATATTTGTGCCGGAAACAGCTCCGGAGGCTAAGGTGACGCAGCTTTTGATATACGGCTCCAATGTATTCCTTGTAAAAGGCACCTATGATGAAGCGGTTGAGCTTTGCTTCAAGGCTGCCGAAGAATTCGGCTGGTACAACAGAAGCTGTGCAATCAACCCATACCTGGTGGAAGGCAAGAAGACAATCTCATACGAAATCTGCGAACAGCTGGGCTGGAAGGCTCCCGATATAGCTGTGGTGGCCGTGGGGGACGGCTGCACCATAGGAGGGGTATGGAAGGGCTTCAAGGAGTGCTGTAAGCTTGGACTCATTGACAAGTTCCCCAAAATAGTAGGGGTTCAGGCGGAAAACTCCAATCCGGTTACCAGGGCTTTTAATAAGAACACTTATGAATTTGAATACAGAGTACCTGATACCTTAGCGGACAGTATCTCGGTAGGGATACCCCGGAACGGCATCAAAGCCTTGAACGCCCTGCACGAATCAGGGGGGTACATGGTGGATGTATCAGATGAGGAAATACTTGCAGCAATGAAAATACTGGCGCAAAAAACGGGGGTTTTCGGAGAACCTGCCGGAGTAACAAGCTTTGCAGGAATTATGAAGATGAAAGAGCTTGGACTCTTAAAAGGTGATGAGAAAGTGGTAAGCATAGTCAGCGGAAGCGGGCTGAAGGACATAAAGAGTGCAGTGAAAGCTGCGGGAAAAGCAAACCATGTGGAACCTGACCTGAATGATTTGAAACGAATTGTGCACATTTAAGGCGTTCCCGCAATAGTAAATTTAAATTGTAAATAAGCTTAGGAGGGGAAAAAATGAGAAAGCTCATTGATTTGACAATCAACGAAAAAGGGCTTGAAAAGGCGGTGCAGAACGTAAAGGAAAGAAACATCGTTATTCCGACTTTTGCCCAGATGAAGGATCCCGACAAGATACCCGCAAAGGTAAAGGAAAAATTGAAGAACACGGGTTTGTGGGATGTGGATCCTATCAACCTTTTCAGAATATCCTGGAAGAACGAGCCCGTCAAGCACGGCGGACTGTATAATAAATTGCCTAATTATATAGAAATTCCAAGGGAGATTTCAGGGGTTAAAGCCAGAATATTTGCTATGGCAGGCAAGTTCTTTCCTACAGGGGCACACAAGGTAGGTGCAAGCTTCGCATGCCTGGTTCCCCGACTGGTCACCGGACAGTTTGACCCTACCTACCATCAGGCAGTCTGGCCTTCCACAGGCAACTACTGCAGGGGGGGAGCATATAACTCGACGCTGCTTGGCTGCAGCTCCATAGCAATACTGCCTGAGAACATGAGCAAAGAACGTTTTGAGTGGCTCAAGACAGTTGCCGGTGAGGTTATTGCCACTCCTGGCTGCGAAAGCAATGTAAAGGAAATATATGACAAGACCTGGGAATTGAGAAGGACCAGGGACAATGTTGTTATACTCAACCAGTTCGGCGAGTTGGGCAACCACTTATGGCACTATGAGGTAACAGGCCATGCAATGGAAGACATAATCAATGCTGAGGCAGGTTCAAAAGGAAAAGTGGCGGGGGTATGCCTGACTTCAGGCTCGGCAGGAACGCTGGGTGCGGGAGATTTCATAAAGGATCGGTACCCAAATGCAAAACTTGCGGTAGGAGAAGCACTGCAGTGTCCTACACTACTCAGTAACGGCTTTGGAGACCACAGGATAGAGGGAATAGGTGACAAGCACGTGCCGTGGATTCATAATGTAAAGAATACCGATATGGTTATAGCAATAGATGATAATGACAGTTTGGGTTTGTTCCGCCTCTTCAATGAACCGGCAGGACAGGAATATCTGAGATCCCTGGGCGTAAAGGATGAGGTTGTAGAAAAGCTGTCCTGGGTAGGAATTTCAGGGGCTGCAAACATCATATCATGTATCAAGTTTGCTAAATACTATGAGCTTGCAGAAAATGATATAGTAATGACAGTACTCACAGATTCAGCAGAGATGTACCAGTCAAGGCTTATGGAGATGGAAGAAGCAAGGGGAAGAAAATACTCCAATGTTGATGCGGCTATAGACCATAACAGGTATGTATTGGCACTGGGTACAGATACCATGGAAGAGCTGACCTACCAGAGCAGGAAACGTATTCACAACCTGAAATACTACACCTGGATTGAGCAGCAGATGTATGATCTGGATGAGCTGAATGAACAGTGGTACGATTATGACAACTACTGGGGAAGGCTGCACAAAATGGCGCCTGAGCTTGACAGCTTGATAGAGGAATTCAACAAAAGAACCGGTTTGGGATATTAGGAGGGCATGAAATGTCGTATGATTTTAAACAAATACTTGAGCTTGCAGAGAAATACAAACCGCAGATGTCCAAATTCCTGAGGGATATGATAGCAATTCCAAGCGAAAGCTGCGGTGAAAAAGAGGTTATCAACCGAATTGCCGAGGAAATGAGGGCTGTCGGTTTTGACAAGGTAGAGATAGATCCAATGGGCAACGTAATGGGCTAT
>JAKJBU010000169.1 GCA_022706825.1 Bacillota bacterium | reverse complement strand
TGCTGAGCTCAAGAAAGCACTGGATGAAGGAATTGTGGAAACATATGCTACAGATTTTCCTGATGAGGAACTGATAAGAATGGATAATGTGATTTCATTTCCCCATATAGGTGCATCAACCTTGGAATCAGAGGAAAACTGTGCGGTTATGGCTTCAAATCAGATTAAGTGTTTTCTTGAATGGGGTACCATAAAAAACTCTGTAAACTTTCCGAACTGTGACCTGGGAAATATGTTTAATCATAGAATTACCTTATCGCACTTGAATATACCCAACATGGTCGGGCAAATAACCGGCATACTTGCAAGTAAAGGCTTAAACATAGAAAACATGATTAATAAGAGCAGGGATAAGGTGGCTTATACAATTATTGATACAGATACTGACATACCGGATGATATACTTGGAAAACTGGAAAACATAGATTCAATGATCAGGGTAAGAAAATTGTAATGAATGAAGTCACAATGCCATGTACCGCAACATATACTATAAGAGTATATGTATGAGAGGTGTATGGCATTTGATTATTCATGTTGTAAGAGCTGGGGACAGC
>JAKJBU010000168.1 GCA_022706825.1 Bacillota bacterium | reverse complement strand
AATATATACGGCTAAAGATTTATCGGCTCTTGATGATATGATTGTAAGTGAGATTTTATTTTGCAGAAAGAAAAATTATGAGTCCATAGGCTTGATCTGCAAGACTGAAAAAGATGCTGCTTCCCTATACCAGCGCCTGAAGGACAGGGTTGATATCCGGCAGGTAAAAAGTGATGGAAAAACAAACTTGAAGGGGGTATTCACCATACCTATATACTTGTCAAAAGGGCTGGAGTTTGATGCTGTATTAGTATGTGACGCCGATGAAGAACATTTCAGCACAGCAGATGATAAAAAGCTGCTATATATCGCATGTACCAGGGCACTCCACAGGCTAAGCCTGTTTTGCACCGGAGCGGCCAGCCCCCTTTTGCATCAGGATTTCAATTAGGTTTTTTGCACATATGCAAAAAACCTAACACTTTCTTGATATTACTGCCTGTGTACCCTGAACATGAACCTTGCGAATTTGGAATAATTTACATAAAAAATTATCCCGGTAATAATTCCCTTCCTACGAATAAATATAATGAAATATTATATTTATTCATAGGTGAAAACA
>JAKJBU010000167.1 GCA_022706825.1 Bacillota bacterium | reverse complement strand
TAGCCTCGGCCAGCATATTAAGGACAAGTTCCAACGTAGACATATTGTCTCGGAGATTTTCCTTTTTCAAACCTTTATGATTCTTATACTGTCGCGTTGTCATCCCGGACCAGGCTTTCGTTATCTCATCTGTCAGGATCGCATATTCTACCCCTTTCTTTACGCCACGCTTATCCCACTCGTCTGTAAGTTCTTTTCGCACCTGAATAGCCTGCAGGCGCTGATTTATCCATTCTCGCGAATAGCCCTTCTTAGCATAGGTTTCCAAAGCGCGTTCTATGGTCAGCTCCGGATCTATTACTTCCTCAATCCGCTCTCTGCCAACCTGAGCCAAACGGTTCAGCTTTTTTCGATGGAATAGATTGGATCAAACGAAGCAACTGCTCGGTGTTTGCCACATCGGTATTATATCTTTTCCCATCCTTCGGTGATTTCATTTTCAGTTGGTTACAATTTGTAACCAACTGGCTTCCCTCTTCTTTTAGTCTATTTTTCAATACTTTCCAATAATTCCTTGCGCCGTCAATATCAGGTTGCTCCGTCAAAACACCAACAACATCCACAATTGA
>JAKJBU010000166.1 GCA_022706825.1 Bacillota bacterium | reverse complement strand
GCCCCGGAGGGTATCAGAACGACTGTGGAGCCGCTGCAATCCGCAGTATCAAATATGAGATATTCTTCTTTCACAAGCTCCATTAATGGTTCATATTCACCTTCATTCCTGGTGCATACAATCCGCGCAGAAGGGGATATCCTCATATGCCTGCCGATTCTCAGGAGCTTTATATCCATTGGCCCCACCGCTTCCTTGTCATGGCTGTACAAATCTCTCAGACGGTTGGCAAACTGCGGTTCGGTAAGCATGCAGCCTCCGGCAGGGGAAGGGTAATCCTTGATCCCCCACTGTCTTGCCAGCTCTATCTGCTGTTTTCTTGATTTGCCGCTGATACCGAGAAGCTTGCTCCTGTCAACAAGGCCGTCAATTTCCATTTTCGTCGGCGGGAGATTCAGAGCACAAAGGGGCCTCAGTATCTTGTCTTCAAAGCCGGACTCCTTTTGCACTATGCCCAGGGATTTCTTATTCTGGGACATTGGCCTCTGGTTAAGTACTTCTCCGGTGATTAAAAAACTTGCACCATATTCCTCAAGCATTTTCCCCGCATAGTTCAGCATCATTGCATGGCAG
>JAKJBU010000165.1:334-581 GCA_022706825.1 Bacillota bacterium | reverse complement strand
TTATAACATATTATAAAGGGCTATTATACAATAGAAGAATAATGCGACGTGAGACATGGGGACGGGGACATGGGGACGTTTCCCCTGTCCCACTTCCAGTGGGACACGCGAAACGTCCCCGTGTCCCCGTCCCCCGTGTCCTCGCGGCGCATTATTCTTCTACTGTGCTGCTTTCTCCGCCCTGCCCACAATCAGCTTGTATATTTCGCCGGTCAGTACCGGAACAATACTGAGGAGCAGTATCATA
>JAKJBU010000165.1:0-313 GCA_022706825.1 Bacillota bacterium | reverse complement strand
CCCAATGAAACAGTCTTGAATATGGGCTGCAGAAACGGAATATACAGCACTGCAATACCAAGCACAAAAGATGTTATTGCAGCCAATACCAGTGCCCTGTTGCTGAAAATCCCAAGCTTTATGACGGGATACCGCTCGGACCTGCAGGTGAAAGCCATAAACAGCTCAACAACCACAAGAGTTGTAAAAGCTATGGTTCGCGCAGTTTCCAAATCCTTATCATAATTATTCAAAGCCCACCGGAAGGCTGCAAGCACAGCCGCTGTCTGAGCTATACTAAGTATCAGTATCCCTGTTGAAAGGCTTTTATTCA
>JAKJBU010000164.1 GCA_022706825.1 Bacillota bacterium | reverse complement strand
GTCCACAAGGCGAATAAATCCGTGGTCGAGAACTTTGATTTCCTTGTCCAGAAGTGCTTCGGCTTCCGGAACTACCACATGCGACATTTAAATTCTCCTTATTCTAAACCTCGGAAATTTAGGATTTTTATTATTACCGAAATCCGAATTTTTTAAAATACATTAAAAATTATATTGGAATTTTTGTTAATCAGGCTGTATCTGCCGTAAATTCTCCGACGTGGAATTGAATATTCGTAACTTTTGTATTATCGCTCACATTGACCATGGGAAATCAACCCTGGCCGATCGGATGCTCGAATTTACCGGTACTATCAGCCGACGTGAAATGAAGGATCAAGTCCTGGATAATATGGACTTGGAACGCGAACGCGGTATTACCATCAAGAGTCATCCGATCCAGATGAATTATCACGCCCCCGATGGTAATAACTATATTTTGAATTTGATTGATACTCCGGGACACGTGGATTTTTCCTATGAAGTATCACGGAGTCTGGCGGCTTGTGAAGGCGCTTTGCTTTTAGTAGATGCCTCCCAGGGAGTTGAAGCTCAAACGGTCAGCAATGCTTATCTCGCCATCGAAAA
>JAKJBU010000163.1 GCA_022706825.1 Bacillota bacterium | reverse complement strand
AATGACGGTGGGATATTGGAATATCTCCGTATAGAAAATATGCTGTCACCGATTAATTCAAAGCTTTTAGAGGAAGTTCCCGGAAATTATGTTGGGAAGAATAATACTTGGACCGCTCTTACCATAAGATATCGTGTATTTATATACAATACGGATTTAATAACGTTAAATGAAATGCCGGACTCCATTTTTAACCTGACAGATCCAAAATATAAAGGACAATTTACCATGAACAGAGCCGGAAATGAATCGATGATTACCTACTTTGCTTCTATTCAGTCAATCATTGGCCCTGAAAAAGCTCTTGAACTGTTGAAAGGGATAATGGCAAATAAGCCTTTGATTCTGCAAAGCCACACAGATGTCCGCAGGGCTGTAGGCAGCGGAGAGGTAAAGTTTGGGCTTGTCAACAATTATCATTATAAAATGCAATTGCAGGAAGAGGGAATGAATCATGTAGCGATGATATTCCCGGATCAGGGGGAAGGTGAATTGGGAGCGTTTGCCAATATTTCAGGTGCTGCCATTCCTAAGTATGCCAAACACCCGCAGAATGCGCTTTTGTTTATTGAATATCTTCTGCAGCCCT
>JAKJBU010000162.1 GCA_022706825.1 Bacillota bacterium | reverse complement strand
TTTTTCCAAAAAGTAAGAAATCGTATCAGAAAAAGAGGATACCATATTGGCTATCCTCTTTAAGTTTACCGCTAATGCAGTTAATTTTGCTTGTGTCCTCATGCTTCTAAGACCGTACCCTCGGGCTCGATCCATTCCATGAAATCTTTTCATTTCCCCGTTCTTCCATTCATGGCTTGCTCTTTTTTTATACTTCTCCTTGAATTCTTCTGTTTTTGCCCGCTGGCTATATTCATATAGTTCAGGAGTATTTACGCTAATTTCCATGCTCTTTGCTATCGTTTTGCCTTTTATGCAGCCTTTTCTTTTAGGGCAATTTTTGCAGCCTTCTTTATCGAAGTAATATATAACTGAATTCCTGTTTTTCTTTTTTGGTTTCCTTTTCTTTATAGTATAGTTTCCTTCATTACAGAACCATTGATCAGAATCTTTGTTATATGAATATTTATTATCATCTATTTTATATGCAGATTCACTTACTGGTATATATGCATTTACATGACGTTCTTTAAGTATATCAAGGATAGGTTTTCTAAAATAAGCTTTATCCCCATATGCATCCCTTATGTCGATACCACATTCTTTTGTCATAT
>JAKJBU010000161.1 GCA_022706825.1 Bacillota bacterium | reverse complement strand
TGTGAATATAGGTATTACTAACGGTACTTCTGCGGACAAGTTCTCCCCTGATGCACTGATTACCCGGGAGCAGGCTGCGGTAATGCTGACCCGTGCATATAAAGCCACCTATTGGGAGGGCTGGACACTTGCCAAGGACAGCAGCTACACGGCAAAAACATTGGATTACAGCGGAATTGCAGTTTTTGCGGATGATGCGAGCATCTCTGCCTACGCAAAACCCTCTGTCTATTTCATGGCTAAGAATAATATCATAAACGGTGTAGGCAACAATATGTTTGCTCCCAACCGTGCCAATATACCTGCAAATGCAGCCCTTACATACGGCCAGGCAACCAGGGAGGCGGCTATTAAGATTGCAGTTGCATCATTCGAAAACCTGAAATAAGTATTAAGCAGGACAAAAGGGCATGAAAGCACAGTCTTTCATGCCCTTTGTATTGTAAAGTGGGACACGGGTGGGACACGGGGACGTTTCTCTTGTCTCATATAAAGTGGGACACGGGGACGTTTCTCTTGTCCCACCCATGTCGCAGTCGACATTAATATCGCATTCTCAGACATTTTCTTTTTGTCAGAAGAGGAGCGGTATTTTT
>JAKJBU010000160.1 GCA_022706825.1 Bacillota bacterium | reverse complement strand
ATAATGGAGGCGTCATATATGAAGCGTACACAAAATGAAAAGATTTTGCAAATGAAATCTGAAACACTTGTGGTAGGAATTGATGTGGGAAAGGATACACATTATTCACGAGCTATTGACAACAGAGGTGTTGAACTGGGTAAGTTATTAAGGTTCAGCAATACAAAACAAGGCTATGAGGCTTTGGATAGCTGGATGCAGAAAATTATGCAGGAACATGGCAAGACTGAGGCAATTGTGGGATTTGAGCCTACAGGTCACTACTGGTTTACATTAGGTGACCACCTGCAAAAGGAAGGTCATCGGCTTGGTATCGTTAACCCATTCCATGTTAAGTGTGCCAGAGAGTTGGACGATAACAGTCCTACAAAGAATGACCGCAAAGACCCTAAGACTATAGCAATGCTGGTCAAGGATGGCAGATACCGGGATGTATATATACCGGAGGATCTTTTTCAGGAGCTCCGGGAAGCAGTAATTGAGAGAGAACGGCTTCTGGAGCAAGAAATAGCCTTAAGCAATCAGGTGATCCGCTGGTTGGACATCCGGTTTCCGGAGTTTAACGAGGTATTCAAAGATTGGAGCGGGACAGCCGCAT
>JAKJBU010000015.1 GCA_022706825.1 Bacillota bacterium | reverse complement strand
CTACTTGATTTGTTTGCTTTTATATTGCCCTTTAGAAGATTTCGTTATGCAATGCAAATATATTGCATTAAGCTTAAAGAATGACAGAAAGGCAGCCCACCAGCTTGCTATTCCTTAATTACTGTATTACCTCATATATATATTTGACAATCTTTTTTTCGGTACTGCCAATGCCGTATGCTTCCAGTGCAATTTTCTCAGCTTCAGCAGTATTGCCCAAATTAGTATGAAGCACACACAGAATGTCGCCGACGGCTACTTTATCCCCAACCTTCTTTTTCATGCTTATTCCGGCAGAAAAGTCTATTTTGTCTTCCTTGGTTTTTCTGCCCGCACCCAGAAGCATTGCCGAAATGCCTATGCTTTCCGCATCAATTGAATCTACATAGCCGCTCTTTTTTGACCTTACTTCTATATGATATTTGGCCTTCGGCAACTTTTCAGTATTATCAACCACATCCGGGTCTCCGCCTTGAATCTGTATCAGCAGCTTTAAATTATCAATAGCCTTGCCGCTTCTGATTACTTCTTCCAATGCGGAATGTGCTTTTTCAAATTCTTCAAAAGCGCCTCCAAGTACCGCCATATAGGAAGCAATGGTCAAAGCCACTTGTCTTTCGTCCTCCGAACCCTTTCCCTTCAATACGTCAATGGCTTCAATTATTTCATTGGAATTACCCACTTCATGCCCCAGGGGCTGACTCATATCCGTTACTACCGCTACTGTTTTCCTGTTCAGGGACTTGCCTATTTCAACCATTGTCCCGGCAAGCTCTGCTGCCTCTTCAACAGATTTCATAAAAGCGCCCGAACCTGCTTTTACATCAAGAACAATACATTCGGCACCGGAAGCAATCTTTTTACTCATAATTGAGCTTGCAATCAAAGGAATACTGTCTACTGTTGCCGTTACATCCCTTAAGGCATACAGCTTCTTGTCGGCGGGCACAAGGTTTCCCGACTGGCCCGCAATAGCCATTTTATACTTGTTTACGTTCCCAATGAATTCTTCTCTTGTCAGTTCCGTCCTAAAACCCGGAATGGACTCCAGCTTATCTATGGTTCCGCCGGTATGCCCCAACCCTCTGCCGCTCATTTTGGCAACGGGAATACCCAGGGAGGCAGCCAGAGGGATGACAATCAAACTGATTTTATCTCCTACCCCTCCCGTGGAATGTTTATCAACCTTCACACCTGCAATTTTCGAAAGGTCAACCGTCTCTCCCGAATTTACCATAGCCATAGTAAGCTCTGCTGTCTCTCTTTTGCTCATTCCCTTAAAGTAAACAGCCATAAGAAGTGCCGCTGCCTGATAATCAGGGATTGATCCGTCGGTGTACCCATTTATAAAGAATTGGATTTCTTCCCTTGTCAGCTCTTCTCCGTTTCTTTTTTTGGTTATGATATCATACATCCTCATTACAGCCGCACCTCTTTGATAAATTGTTTAACCAGGGAAACAAACCTTGGTTTAACCGACTCGGCAACCTTTACTATTTCCTCATGGGAAGGCGCTGTCATTGTGTCGGGAATAGCCATATCCGTAATGCAGGACACTCCCGCAACCTTGAGCCCGCAGTGTCTTGCGGCAATTGTCTCCGGCACTGTGGACATACCCACCGTGTCGGCTCCCAGCTTTATCATCATCGAAAGCTCCGCCTTTGTACAATAGTTTGGTCCGCTTACCGCTCCATAAACACCCTTGTGCACTCGGATGCCCTGGGACGCGGCAATCTTCTCCAGCAGTTCAACCAATTCCTTGTCGTACACCTGTGACATATCGGGAAACCGGGGCCCGAATTCTTCAAGGTTGTGCCCTATCAGAGGGTTTGTTCCCATGAAATTTATATGATCCGTAATTATCATAATATCTCCGGCTGCAAAGTTTGGATTCAATCCTCCGCAGGCATTGCTGGCAACCAGGAGCTTTATGCCCAGCTGCTTCATTACCCTTACCGGTATCGTAACCTCCTGCATGGTATAGCCCTCGTAGTAATGGAATCTCCCCTGCATGGCAATTACCTTTTTACCTTCAAGGCGGCCCAGTATAAGCCTTCCTTCATGCCCGAAAACCGTAGATACGGGAAATTCCGGTATATCCTTATAGTCAATTACCGCTTCCTTGTCTATGTAGTCTGCCAACGAACCAAGGCCTGTACCGAGTACTATGCCTGTCTCCGGTTCAAACCCCGAATTCTCCCTTATAAACTTCGTTGATTTTTCAATTCTTTCTCTTAATTCCATATTCATTACCCCCAAATTTTTATTCTCATATTCTTTCTATAACACACCTGATAAGCCTTGAAAAGCTTTCCTTTACCCTGTCGGCCGTCTCCATGACCTCCTTGTGGTTTAACGGGGTATCCAGTATACCCGCGGCCATATTTGTTATGCAGGATATTCCCGCAGTTTTAATTCCGCAGTGATTTGCCGCCAATACTTCAGGAACGGTAGACATTCCCACCGCATCAGCCCCCAATATTCTGAAGGCTCTTATTTCGGCAGGTGTCTCGTAACTGGGCCCTGTAAGAAATAGATATGTTCCTTCCTGCAGCTTTATATCCTCTGAAGCTGCACATTCCCTGATAATATCCGCCAGCTCTTTTGAATATGCCGCCGACATATCGGGGAACCGGGGCCCGAAAGCTTCAAGATTTGGCCCGATCAGAGGATTATTATTTGTATAATTTATGTGATCCTTAATTATCATCAGGTCTCCGGGTTTGAAGCTTGTATTTATGCCTCCGGCTGCATTTGTTACTATAAGCTTCTTAACACCTAGGGAATTGAAAACCCATATGGGAAAAACAACTTCCTTCATACTGTAGCCTTCGTAATAGTGAAATCTCCCTTGCATGAATACTACCCTCTTGCCTCCCATAGTGCCGAATACAAGCCTTCCTTTATGGCCCTGCACTGTGGATACCGGAAAACCCGGTATTTCCTTGTATTCCACTATCCTTTTATTCTCAGCTTCCTCCGCCAGGTCACCCAGGCCGGAGCCGAGTATCAGGGCAGCCTCGGGGGCAGCCCCTGCTCTTTCAGTTAAATAATCCCCGGCTTCATTTATAAGAGACAATAAGTTCTCCTTCATACACAATCACCCCGTTTGTTAAATTTTATAAATTTCAGTTTTAAAGGATTTACCGTCTATTTCTATGGGCAGCCCCAACAAATCCAGCACCGTTGCACCTATATCGGAAAAACCTTCCCTTGTGCCTATATCTGTCCCTTGCCTTACATGCCTGCCGTATACCAGTATCGGTATGTATTCTCTTGAATGGTCCGTGCTGTCCGTGGTCGGGTCACAGCCGTGATCTGCAGTAATAATCAATACGTCGGAATCCTTCATTGCCGCAAAAATCTCTGGAAGCCTGTCATCAAAGGCCATAAGTGCCCCGGCATAGCCTTCCGCATCATTTCTGTGCCCGTAAAGCATGTCAAAATCAACAAGGTTCGAAAATATAAGCCCCGTTTTATCCTCTGACATATATTCCAGCGTCTTATCCACAACATCCATATTGTCCTTTGTGTGAACGGCCTCACTTATACCCGCCCCCGCAAAAATATCCTCAATTTTTCCGACTGCTGCTACATTCATACCATTTTCAACTATAATATCAAGCATTGTCTTTTTAATTGGCTTCAGGGAAAAATCTCTTCTGTTGGAGGTGCGTTTATAGCTTCCGCTTTTTCCAAGGAAGGGCCTTGCAATAACACGTCCCACCGCATACTCGTCCTTCAGCAAGGCTCTTGCTTTTTCACATATTTCATACAGCTTCTGAAAGGGTATTACCTCCTCATGGGCTGCTATCTGAAAAACACTGTCTGCAGAAGTATATATTATCGGATAGCCTGTTTCCACATGCTTATCTCCAAGCCTTGCAATTATCTCCGTTCCCGAAGCTGCTTCATTTCCGAGCGTTTTTACACCTATAGCCCTTTCAAAGTCCTCCACAAGCTCCTTGGGGAATCCTTCGGGAAAAGTGGGAAAGGGCCGGGACAAAGTAACTCCTGCTATTTCCCAATGGCCTGTAGTCGTATCCTTTCCTGGGGAGACCTCTTTTGCCCTGCCGAAGCTTCCTGTCGGATTCTCTGCAATTTGCAGGCCTATGCTCCTGTCAATGTTTCCTAGTCCAAGAGCTTCAAGATTCTTCAATTTGAAATCTTTCACATTCCTCACCAGGCTTCCCAGGGTATTGCTCCCGGAATCCCCGTACATATCTGCGTCAGGCAGCTCCCCTATTCCGACACTGTCCAAAACTATTAGAATAACTCTGCTAACCATAATTTTACCTCCTGATTTGGATAACCGGAATCCTGTGTCCGGCGTCTTTTACTGTCTAAATATTAAAAAGGGCTTTTTAAGCCCTTGGATGAGTCTTGCTGTATACTTCTTTTATCCTGCTCTTATTTATCTTGCTGTACACTTGAGTTGTAGAAATATCCGAGTGTCCAAGCATCTCCTGTATTGCTTGAAGGTCGGCGCCGTTTTCTATAAGATGTACTGCAAATGAATGCCTAAGAGTATGAGGTGTTATTGACTTTTTTATATTTGCCTTTGCCGTATAATATTTTATGATTTTCCAAAAACCCTGCCGGGTCATTTTCTGCCCGTGGAAATTCACAAACAGCAGCTTGTGGTTTTCATTGGTGCAGAGCTTCTTTCTGAAATCATTCAGATAAGTTTTTATATATTTAACGGCAACATTGCCTAAAGGTATGGATCTGGACTTTATTTCGCCGTTCCTGCATATTATTAATCCTGAATTCAGGTCTACATCATCAATATTCAATGAAATAAGTTCCGAAACTCTGATGCCGGTAGCATAAAGCAGCTCCAGCATGGCTTTGTCCCTTGCACCCTTTGCATCAACAGGTACAGGCTGCTCAAGCAGAAGCTCCACTTCCTTCTTGGTAAGCACTGAGGGAAGCTTTTTTTCTACCTTTGGTGACTCAAGATTTGCGGAAGGATCCATATCCAAATATCTCTCATTCTGCATAAATTGATAAAAACACCTTATGGAAGCAAGATTCCTGGAAATCGTTGAAGTTGCTTTGCCTGTCTTTTGCAATGCAATCAAATATGTAATGATAATGGTTTTTGTAACCTTCTCCAATGAAAGAGCATGTTCTCTAAGATAAACTTCGAATTGTCTTATATCTCTTTTATAGGATTCCAGCGTATTTGCCGATAATTCCTTATTATTAATGAGATAATCCAAAAACAACTCAATATAGTTCATAAGAATCATATCCCCTCTATTACAGTATCTTTTAACTATTCAACACAGATAATAAAAATCCTCCAATAAATGAAAATTTTTCATGAAGCTTTCTTTTATTTTTAATGTTTTACATAAGGTACAATTGCCTTAACTATATGGGATGTTATGTACGCTTCCACAATACTGCCCGCAATAAGCAGTATGAACAGTACCAGCATCGTAAGGGCATAAGCGGCAAACAGGCGGGGGGCAACTGCCGATTTCTTAAAACACTTGTACCTGAGAGCCCACAGAGAATAATTAAATCCTATTACACCCATGACGATAATCACAGGCACAAATATAAGATTCTGAGGCAATACAGAACCCAATGACAGGAGAAATCCATTACCTTCTACATTCTCGGTGAGAAAAGCTATTGAAAACCCGATGCAAAAACCCCTGAAAGCGACAAGTATCGGAATAACAAGTATGCCAATGTACACTACCCCTGAAAAAAACAGTATCAATGCATAATAAAGGTTGTATTTTATTGACTGCTTCAATATGGCTTCGGACTGAAGCTGATTTTGGTTCGTCAGATCAAGGAAACCTTCCAGATAGGTTATTGCATCTGTTTTTGCCACTTCGTCGATATTATTTACAGCCAATGCTCCAAGGCTTATTCCAAGAATGAATAAAAACATGACTATTAAGTAAATCCATATATTATCTGCAAGATGTCTTCTGATTGAATCATTAAGGCTGTCCGGCAAAAGAAAAACCCCCTCTCAGCTTTTGTCCGCACTGTTTCTCTATCTTGATAATATGCTTTAAGGAAGTATATTATGATTCCATATTTTTTTCAAACAGTAATGAAAATATGCACTTGCACATATAATATGTAACAAATGCAAGGAAGGTAAATGTAATGGTTAAATATGTTTATAAAAATGGTTTTCACTTTGTAGGCAAATTCAATGAGCTGATGGAGCAGCTGAATATGATTGAAAATAAGCAAATCACCTTGAGGGAATACATTTTGTCTTACAGATACAGGCTTAATTAGAATCCATGGCAAGCAAGGCGGAAACACCGCAAGAAATAAAGTACTCCTTGTCCTGGCAAAAGCTTTTCCCCATCCTCTCAAGCTGTCTTTTTTCCGTCTCCAGCAGCTTCTCTACTTCTGTACCGTCCAAGCGGATCAACCGGTGCCTGGACAGTACTCCGCTTTCCTCAAGCTGTTTTCTTATTAAATCATCCTTTGATTTTTCAAGAATCGGCAGTGCTATAAGTGCCTTAGTGCAGCAGAGTTTTCCTAAAGTCATCATGGTGTGATGGCTCAGGCCGTAATGCCTGCTTCTGCTGTCGGCAAAAGATATTCTGGGAACTGCTATGGCTTTGCCGTCAAGATTGTTGACGGCATCAATAATATAACCTTGCTCAATGCCGCTGAAACCGTACCTGGTGCCCGTCCCTGCAATTCCGGGGCCCATGGTTATTACTGCGGCGTCTGCCTTCATTATTTCCTTTGCTGCAATCAGTGCCGTATATACATTTATACATTCCAAGTCTCCACCGAATGCATTCCCGAAGGTAATTGCCCCATACAGCACCCCGCTGCACCGAAGCCTTTTCACTGTCTCGCTCATCCATATGGGCAGCGCTCCTCCGTCTGTCATAATATAGACAATCCTCTCTTTCCCCGCTATGTGTTTCAAGGTAAGGGCTATGGGGGCAAGCATGCTGTGAAGCGTTCCCGTTATCACCGGCAGGCCCCTGAGTGATTCAAAATCATTGAATATCTTATGATAAGGGCTTTCCTGGGCTTCCGCCGCCATACAATTTATTTGCATGGGAGTATATCGCAATTTCATAATATGCCCGAGCCCGATATTTGAAAAGCTGTCCTTGCTTAAATTGGCCAGTACGTAATGATAACCGCCGGAGCCAAGCCCCAGCTGTACTGCCGTTGTATTCAGCAAAACGGTATCATTGACTTCGACACTGCCTGTCAGCATTTCGTAGTTAATGCAGTTGTACAGCATGGAATTTCTTTCTATCCTGAATTTTGATATGTACACGTCCCTATATATGATTTCCTTAACTTGTGCTTTGAATATATCTATCATCGGTTATCTGTCCGTCTCCTTCCCAGGCTGTCCAGATATGAGAGTATCCTGCTTTTGCTTATTAACGCGGTAATAGACAGCCTTTCGGCAGCAATATTCAGTAAAATAAGAAGTACAAGAAGCATAAGCTTACTGCTGAAGCTTAAAAATAATGTACTGTAATAGCCCAGTGAAATTCCCAGTATATTTGCCCCCGTATCACCCAGCATGCATATTTCTCTTAAATCGTAGCTCATATAAATAAGAACAGTCATAACCAGTATTATTAAGGGCAGTGCTTCCGCCGGCCTTCCTGCTGACGAGGACAGAATCATAAGGGATATTGCCAGAAAGACCTTTACTGCTCTGCCCGGCCGCATGTCAAAAAGGTTGATGGCATTTGCAGACAGGGTGATTACAAGCACATCCGCAGCCAGTTCGGCTAAAGAGCCCGCCGTTCTGATGCTTATTGTGCACGCCGCCAGGAAACCTATCAGCGCCTTGAGAAAACCTGTGGTCATATTGCTCTTAAGAGTACTCCTTACATGATTTATCAAGCCTTTTATTCTTTTATCACCGGCCAGATCATCGATGACACCTGCAAAACCCATGCTTAGCATAAGAAACATATAGCTCAGATAGCCATAAGAATGCTCCGGCCTTTGCAGCAGCAGCTGAAAAACCGCAGCCAACTGTATGGGGACAAATACTATTCCCCCGATTGCAGGTATTCTTTTTCCTTTATAATTTGAAGAAATACATATCCTGCTTTCTGCTCTGCACAGCATTTTTATAATATTATGGATCAGGTAACGTGCAATTATTAAAGTAACTGCTGCAATAACTATCAAGTCCATATATATCTACCCTGTTTCATAATCGCTTCATCTCATTTCGAATAATGTCAATAATATCGATGCACTGCTTCCCCCTATGCATAAAGCCCGAAATGTTCCTCCCTGTTTCCCTGTGGCGCATATCAACAGGAACCTCAATCACTTCATATCCTCTTCTTACTGCTTCCAATGTGAGCTTGAACTCAAGGCCAAAACCTGAAGGCAGTTCAATGCTTTTTAAAAAATCCAGAGGAAGAACCCTTTGTCCGCTCAATATCGAATCCACATTTCGGGAAGTCATAGCCCTGAAGCAGCCGGAGGATAACTGCTTTACTATTCCAAAACCTCCTTTTCTTGCAGGAGCAGGAAGACGGCCTATAATTATTGATTTTCCGCAGGGATTTATATGTTCGATAAGCTTATATATTTCCGCAGCACTTTCACAAATATCTGCGTCTAAAAGAGCAACAAACCTATTGGTCGCATAGTTCAAGGCATGTCTTACCGCACTGCCCTTTCCTTCGTTATATTTATTCCTCAGAAGTATAATATCTCCCAGGGGTTTCAAAATTTGATAAGTAGAATCTGTGGAACCGTCATCTACTACAATTATTTCTTTTATACTTTCTATTCCTTTCAGGCCTTTTAACGTCCGAAGGATACAGTCGGACTCATTGTATGCCGGAATGATTACGCTTACATCTTCGCCCATTGCGCATCCTTCCCCTCATTTTCGGATGCTGATATTATTCCGAACCCTTTGCAATCTACAAGCCTTTCTCCTATCATGGTTCTGACTATAAATGTACTGGCCATTCCGGCTCTTCCCTTGCTTATGAAATCATACATGCAATTATGCCCTCCGACGAGAACAATCAGTTCTGCACCTTTGTTGTAAGCCAGCATCAAGGCTGCATCCTCGCTGGTTCCTCTAACTGCAAATATCTTGTACGGTACATTCATGCAGCCAATCCTGTTAAGGCAGGGGCAATGCCCGTTTTCATATGCGTGAAGTATGATTTCCCTGCTTTTATATATCCCAATATCTGAAACGCTGTCCATATCACCAATCAACAAATCAGGTATATAGCCGGAGTTTATTATGAGATCGGCTCCTCCGTCCACCCCTATGAAAACAGGATTAAATTTTTTTATGTAAGCCTTCAATGCGTTTAATTCATCAACTGAACTGCTGTTTCTTACAACAATCACTGCATGCCTGCCCTTAATCCTTGTACTTAGCTCAGGATAATTATTAACTGAAATGAACTTGTCTATTTCCAAGGCTGTATGGCTTATCGTGTTATCTATAAACTTCAGTATCTCATATTTCTCATTTTCTTTTGACTCCTGCCGTCTTTTGCTGATATATTTCCAGTTAACGGTGGTGCAAGCGTTTTTATAAATACGGTTCCGTATGATAATGTCATTCCCCAGAACAGTTATCATATCGTTATCCTTAAACATTTCCAGAGACAAATCCACATCGATGACAGGAATATTATTCTCCAACAGTACCGCTGCACCGGCTGACGAAAATCTTCCCGTCATGCTTCTCCCTGTATTGATGACTGCTTTTACTCCTGTATTTGCAATCGCAAGGGCAGCCATTTCATCAATATCATCATGGTGTATAACGGCAATGTCTCCGGGGCATAAAAAATTTACAAGGTTTTTTGTTCTGGCACCGGCTTTTATTCTGCCTTGCAGCTTCATTTCCACACCTCCATTGCCTTTAGTATCTTTCAAAACAAAATAAAAAATGCGCCTCGCGACGCGTTTATTTTGTTAAGCATACTTTCCTGTACAATAAAAAATACTAAAACCGCTATTCAGTGATTTTAGTATTTAGCTTGGTAGTTTTAGAAGCTTTCAGCTAATCTTCAGCTCAATCCTCAATTTATCGGCTATCATAGCTATAAATTCACTGTTTGTCGGCTTTCCTTTCACATTATGTATCGTATAGCCGAACAGGTTGTTTATAACATCAATCCTTCCTCTTCCCCAGGCCACTTCGATGGCATGCCTTATAGCCCTTTCGACCCTGCTGGGTGTGGTATTGAACTTCCTCGAGATAGAGGGGTACAATTCCTTTGTAATAGCGCTTAAGAGTTCCATATTGTTAACGACCATTGTAATCGCTTCCCTTAAGTATACATATCCTTTGATATGAGCAGGAACGCCGATTTCATGAATAATGTTCGTTATAGCCGATTCCAGCTCCCTGGGTGTAGTAACTGCAGGCGAGGCCACAGCCAGGGGATGTATATAGTTCTTCCTTTCCGTATCATTGTTAGCCATACCAAAGCATTCCCTTATCCTCTTTGAGAATATGTCCATATCAAACGGCTTTACAACATAATACTCTGCTCCAAGGGTAAGTGCTTTTTGTGTTATCTTATCCTGACCGACAGCAGAAAGGATTATTACCTTCGGAACTTTTTCGAGTTGCATGGAATTTAGTTTTTCGAGGACTCCAAGGCCGTCCAAATGAGGCATTATTATATCTAATATTACAACATCAGGCAATTCACTTTCTATCAGATCAATAACTTCAAGACCGTCCTTGGCTACTCCGACCACTTCAAAATCAGGCTGTGCAGTAAGGTATTCGCTTAGAATAATGCAGAAATCCTTATTATCATCAGCTATCAGGATCTTTATTTTTTGTAAATTCATTGGTATTCCTCCCATAAATTGTTATTCAATAGAAAACATATTCGACAAAGTAGCTTCATTTCCTGCTATTATTTACCTAATAATCGTTAAACAATTTCATACAAATAAATGCAGCATGTTTATGCCATTTTCTACAAAAATCGACTTTTGCAGCAGTTGTGCAATAGAAGAATAATGCGGCACATACGAAGTTTGCATAACCCTCCGCAGGAGACAGTATAGTATATCGAGGCACACGGATTATGATTTTGACAGGCCTATATTGATATGTCTTTGGAAAAGTTCTGACGGTGCCAAAAGGCCCTCCATGACCCGAGACACCTAAGCCGGCCTCCATGCCGGCTTCACGAACTTTTTACCAAAGCCATATCAGAGGCCTGTTGCAAAATGCATAAAAGTGTGCCCTGCTATACTATACAAGCTCTTGCTGGGTTATGCAGACTTAGAACTGTGCCGAATTCTTCGGGTAATTAGCACGTTGCTTTAATAATGTGGCGCATTTGAAGTTTGTAGTCATCCTGCAGAGCACTAGCCTTGTATAACAGCGAGCACTTATTGGCTTTGGGCAACAGAATCGAGAGAAGATACGCAGTAAAATCCGTGGGATTTACGTGAGGTAAATCCAGCACATACCAACAGGACGTTGGGTTTATGTGCGTTAGGATTTTACAAGTATCAAACTCTGATTCTGTCCAAAGTTAATGTCGTGGGAGTCGGTATACAAGGCTATTGCTCTGAGAGTATGACTGCAAACTTATAGTTGTGTCGCATTCTTCTTCATATGCGAAAAGGAATGCCGCAGTTCTGCGGCACTCCAGCTTGCTGAGTTTATTCTCCGGAAGCCCTTTTGAGGCTGTCTACCAGTTCAATATCCGCCTCTTTGAGCATCCATTCTATAGAAATACCGAAGCCTTTTGTCGGATCGTTAACAAGCACATGGGTTACGCATCCTACAAGCTTATTGTCCTGAATAATCGGGCTCCCTGACATGCCTTGAACAATTCCGCCGGTTTTTTCTATAAGTTTTTCATCTGTTATTCGAATTATCATGCTCTTGGATTCCGAGCTTCTTTGCCTCATTACCTTTTGGATTTCAATATCAAACTCCTCTACCTTATTTCCTTCTATTGTTGTTAATATCTTTGCAGGCCCTTCCTTAATCTGGCTGTTCAAACCTATAGATACCGGTTTGGTTCTGGCTGGTTTTTGTTTTTTTGAAAGCTTTCCATATATCCCAAAGCTTGTATTCTTATATATAACCCCGTATTCATCCTCGCTGTCGTAGAATACTCCGACAAGCTCTCCGGGTACTGTTTTCTTCGCCTTCTGAATTGATGCAATTTTTGATTTTATTATTTTTCCGCTATTGATATCCACCAATACACCTGAGTCAACATCAGTAATGCCGTGGCCCAGAGCACCGAACATCCTGCTTTTCGGGTCGTAAAAGGTCATTGTTCCCACACCGGCTATATTGTCCCTTACCCACAAACCTATCCTGTATATGCCATCCTCCTCGCATTTTACCGGCTTGACGTATAAATCCTGCCTGCTTCCGTCTCTTTCAACCAAAACCTTAGTTCTTTCCTCCTTATCATGCCTGTTGTTCAAATAATCAATAATATCCCTTTCCTTTTCCACCTGATTATTGTCAATCTGTATTATTTTGTCACCTACTTCAAACCCTGCATCTGCAGCAGGGCTGCACCTTCTTCCCTTAGTATCGGTTATGCTGGATAAACCGACAACCAGTACTCCCTTTGATTCTATCCTTACGCCGATAGCTTCCCCTGACGGTACAACCTTTATATCAGGAATCATATTCAGGGTAACCTGTTTTACCGGAAGTAATCCTAAAAGCATAAGATTGGCTTTTGCCTTCCCTTTTCCGGCATCCTCCATTAAAAGAAAGGAAGAAATTATTTTGTTGTTATTAACATCTATACTGTTCTTATAGTCTCCAATCATTTCAAGATTACAAGCCATGCTGCTCGGCAGCTTTCGGTCCTGTCCTTGTATAACATTTATCTCATCAGGGAAGCTATAAATAGTGAATAATACATTTGTCAGGCAGAGTATTGTTATTATCAGAGTGGTGTACAAAAAAACATTTCTGTAATTCTTTTTATGCAATAGCATCACTCTCCTGTTTCCCCAGAAGAGTCCGCCTTCAATCAAAAACCTCTCTCATTTAAGTTAACCTTTTTAAAGTCCTATTATTCTCATAAAAATAATGAACCTACTTCAGCATTTACCTTGGGAAATGCATATAAATACAAATCGGGAAAATGTTTTTTACATTTTCCCGACTAATTGCTTAGCATGTTCCATGGATGCTTCAATATTTTCATTTCCTCCGAGCATTCGCGCAATTTCTTCCACTCTTTCTTCAAAGTTCAAAATTTTAATTTCCGTGTATGTCTTATTATCCTGTACTTTCTTGTCTACAAATATGTGATTATCTGTAAGGCTTGCAATTTGAGGCAGATGTGTGATGCAAAGAATTTGTGCGTTTTTTGAAATTGCTTTAATTTTTTGCCCCACCATATTGGCAGTCTGACCGCCTACTCCTGCGTCTACCTCGTCAAATACAACACATGGAGCCTTTTCTACTTCAGAAAAAGCATTTTTGATAGCAAGCATCACTCTTGACATTTCTCCTCCCGAAGCTATTTTCGACAGTGCTTTCTCAGGCTCCCCGGGATTCGGAGATATCATAAATTCAATCTTATCAATGCCATTAGCGCTAATCACATTTTCATCCTGCGAAATTTTTATAACAAATCTTGAACCGTACATGTTAAGGTCCTGAAGTTCCTTTTCAATAAGCTTCTCCAGTATTTTCGCCTTATCTTTCCTCGTTTCGGAAAGCAGCCTTGCTTTTACAATGTACTGATCCTTGACTTTTTCTATTTCACTTTCTATTTCCGCCATGTTCTTCTCATTGTCAATAAGCTCCTGCAGTTCCTTCGCAGCATTATCCCTGTATGCGAGTACTTCCTCAATGCTGCTTCCGTATTTTCTTTTCAGCTTATTTATCTGATCAAGCCTTTCTTCCAAAAAATCTATTTCATTGTCATTAAACTCAATGTTATCCCGGTATACCCTCAGTTCTCCCTTTATATCCTCAAGCTGGTACATTATCTCTTCAATCCGGGATTTATAGGTTCCCAGCTTTTCATCTGCTGCTGTCAATTCTCTCAAAGTGCCTGCGCTTTCGGAAAGCATATCCAATGCTCCCCTTTTATTGCTGTCTCCGCTAAAAATAACATCATATACATTAGTCACACCCTTCAGCAGCTTTTCGGCATTAATCAGAAGATGGCGTCTTAGCCTCAATTCTTCATCTTCATTTATCTTCAGCCTTGCGCTTTCGATTTCTTCAACCTGGAACCTCAGCATGTCCAGCTTTCTTTCTCTTTCCGAAGCACTGCCGCTGGCACTTTTCAGTTTTTCCGAAAGTTCGGCAAGCTTGTCCGACAAAAGCTTTACATCCCTCTTGATTTGATATATCTCATCACTTCCGAAGCTGTCAACATACTCTCCATGTTTAACCGAATTGAAAAGCAGCTGGTATTCATTCTGGCCTACTATATCCACCAGATACTGTGCAATCCTTTTAAGTATGGAAAGAGTAACAATCTGCCCATTCAATCTGCAGACCGATTTGCCATGTGCATTTACTTCCCGCGTAATTACCAGGCTATTGTCCGAATCTGATTCTATACCGTATTCCTCCAGGATATTCTTGATATCCAAAACACCGTCAAGTGAAAATAACGCTTCTATAGAGGCCTTATCTTCACCTGTCCTTATGTCTTCCTTACTGAACTTTCCGCCTGTAACTGCAGAGAGAGCATCAATAACAAGTGATTTTCCTGCTCCCGTTTCTCCTGTTATTACATTAAGCCCGGGTTCAAAGGCAATCAGCTGTCGTTCGATTAGGACATAATTTTTGATACTCATTTCAAGAAGCATTATTGCATCACCTATTTCATCATCTTCTTAAGCCTGTCTATCACTATTTCAACATTCTCCAGATTTCTTACAAGAATAAAAATAGTATCATCCCCGGCTATAGTCCCTACCACTTCTTTGAAATCCAATACATCAATTGCTTCTGCAGCCGCATTTGCAGCTCCGGAGAATGTTTTCACAACTACTATATTCCCTGAAAAATCAACACTTAAAACAGATTCAGCAAATACCTTCACAAGACGTTCATTCAGCATGCTGTCCTGCTCCTTCAGGGATGCATACCTGTAGATGCCATCCTCATCAAGCACCTTTACCAGCTTCAATTCCTTGATGTCCCTGGATACCGTTGCCTGGGTTATGTTATAACCACATTTTTTGAGTTCTTCCGCCAGTTCTTCCTGTGTCTCCGTCGGATGTTTTTCAATAATCTCCAATATTTTTGCGTGCCTGGATATTTTCATTTCTCTACCTCCACTCCATTTTCTAACTATCGCTCAGAAATTTTTCTTCTTAATACATCAAAGAAGCTTCTCTGCTTTAGTTTGACAAGGTTGGTAACGAAGCTTGAACTTCTTATCCTAACTACTTTTCCGGAATTTAATCTATATGAATCCTGTCCGTCCACCGAAAGCATGACCTCAGGGTTTTCATCGCCTATTACTATTTTGACTTCGTCTTTTTCTGACACAACTATTGACCTGTTATGTATTGTGTGGGGACATATAGGAGTTATTATCAGCACCTTCAATTCGGGGCTTACTATAGGGCCTCCTGCGGATAACGAGTATGCGGTGGATCCTGTAGGGCTTGATATTACTACTCCGTCCGCCGAATACAGTTCAAAAAAACTGTCGTTTATATATGTAGAAATGGTTATCATTCTTGAAGTCATGCCCTTTGTAACGCTGAAATCATTAAGAGCTAAAAATTCTTTCCCGTTATTTTCATCGTCTTCAACCAATGCTTCCAGCATCATCCTTTTTTCAATATTATAATCACCCTCCATAATCTTATCCAGTGACAAATACATATCGCTTATTTCGGCTTCTGCAAGAAACCCAAGGTGTCCGAGATTTATGCCGAACAGGGGGACATCATACCGGGCTGATTGCCTTGCTATATTCAATAATGTGCCGTCACCTCCAAGAACAATTACCACATCGCTGGAGGAATATATCTTCTCCCTGCTGAAGCCGGAATTTTTGTATTCCAGCTTTTCCGCAATATCAGATTCCAGCATAAGCTCTGCATCTTTATTTGCAAACCACAGCAAAATGCTTCTGGTTACGTTCAAGTCCTTATCTTTATTTATGTTCGGTATAATCCCCAGCTTCATTAACTGCAACACCACCTAAATGTCTTAAATATATTTTATATTATGTATTTGAAATTATCTACAAATATTTACATTATATAATTCCCGAATCAACGCAAAAGTTCATGGGCCTTCAGCACAATACCGCCAATATCAATCCTTTGAGCCGTATCGGATAAATCTTTCCTTTTCGACAGGTACAGCAGGTATTCGATATTTCCTTCCGGCCCTTTTATGGGTGAGAAGCTTAACCCCAGTATGGATAGTCCCATTTCATCACGGCAGAAAGAAATTATTTTTTCAATTACCTGAATATGTACGTCCTTGTCTCTCACTACACCTTTTTTCCCTACTTTTTCCCGCCCCGCCTCAAACTGCGGTTTAATAAGGCATACAATCTCACCCTTCTCGTTTAAAAGCTGCATCACTGCGGGAAGTACCTTTGTCAGGGATATAAAGGAAACGTCTATTGATGAGAAGTCTGCCGATTCGCTAATATCTTCAGGAGCAACATACCTGATGTTTGTCCGCTCCATACATACCACTCTGCTGTCGGTCCTCAGCTTCCAAGCCAGCTGTCCGTAACCGACATCTATTGCATATACTTTTAAAGCACCCTTCTGCAGCATGCAGTCCGTGAAGCCCCCTGTAGATGCTCCAATGTCTATAGCTACCTTACCCTTAAGGTTGATGCCGAATTCACGTAGAGCCTTTTCCAGCTTCAGGCCTCCCCTGCTGACATAAGGCAGGGCATTACCCCGTATCTCAATATTTGAATCCGTGGCTAACTTTGTTCCCGGTTTGTCAACCTTGATGCCGTTAACATATACAATCCCTGACATTATCAGGCTGCTTGCCTTTTCACGGCTTTCGGACATACCGCGTTTGTGTATGAGAACGTCCAGCCTTTCCTTTTCCGCCAATGCACTCTACTCCTTCATAATTGTGTTGAATACACTTTCACTGTCTATTTTTTTCAGGGAATAAAGCTCTTCCTTTTCACCGTGAGGTATGAAACTGTCGTCAAAGCCGATTATTCTGACGTCAACATCCGCCCTCAGCCGGCTTAACAATTCCAGAATGCTGCTTCCGAATCCCCCGCTTACTACATTGTCCTCCAAGGTGTATATGAGCTTGTGTTTCTTCGAAAGTCCGACAAGCAGCTCTTCATCCAGGGGTTTTATGAATCTGGCGTTAACCAGGGTAAAGTTCCTGCCGGCTTTCTTCAGTTTTTCACATACCTCCAGGGCTATTGAAACCATATTCCCTTCCGATATAATGACACCGTCTTCTCCCTCTGTAAGGACCTCGCTTTTCCCCAATTCCAGGGGTACATGGGCAAATTCAAACTTCTTTGCCTTTCCCCTTGGATACCTTATTGCCGTCGGGCCTTCAAGGGACAAAGCCATTTTCAGCATTTCACTCAACTCATTCCCATCTTTGGGGCTCATTATCCTGATATTTGGAATATGCCTCAGGTATGTGATATCAAATACTCCCTGATGAGTCTCCCCATCGGAGCCGACGATACCTGCCCTATCAATGGCAAACACTACATTCAGCTTCTGCATGCAGACATCATGAATAATCTGGTCATAAGCCCTTTGCAGGAATGTGGAATATACCGCAAAAACAGGCCTGAAACCTTCTGAGGCCAAGCCGGCACAGAAGGTTACCGCATGCTGCTCGGCAATACCTACATCAAAAAATCTGTCCTTATATTCTGATGCAAAGGCGGATAAACCTGTTCCTTCAGCCATTGCAGCCGACACGGCAACTATTTTGTTGTCCTTGTCCGCCAGCTTTAACATGGTATCTCCGAATATTTCAGAATAAGTCTTTCTTGAATTTTTTGATTTAAGCTCTCCGTTTTCAATAAAGAAGGGGCTGATGCCGTGATATATATCCGGTTTGTTTTCAGCTATGGAATAGCCCTTTCCTTTTGTTGTGACTACATGTATCAATACAGGATACCCGTTATATGATTTTGCTCTTTTTATTACATCTTCAAGCTTTCTGATATCATGGCCGTTTATAGGGCCGAAATATTTAAAACCCAGTTCCTCAAAAATAACTCCGGGAACCAGCAGGTATTTCATCCAGTCTCTGAGCCTTTCCGCTCCTCTGAACATAGATCCCCCTATCACAGGTATCCTGTTCAATATAGCCTCTATCTTGCCTTTCATTTTGAAATATGCCGGCTCTGTTCTGATCTTGCTCAGATAGTTAGACAGGCCCCCTATATTATGAGATATTGACATTTCATTGTCATTTAATATCACAATAAGATTGGTCGGAAAGTCTCCGGCATGGTTCAATGCTTCAAAGGCCATGCCTCCTGTAAGTGCACCGTCCCCTATAACTGCAGCGACGGAGTAGTTTTCTCCGGCAAGATCCCTTGCTTTTGCCATGCCAAGGGCAGCAGATATGGATGTACTGCTGTGTCCTGTTTCAAATGAGTCGTAAACACTCTCTTCCCTCTTGGGGAAGCCGCTGATTCCATTAATTTTTCTAAGGGTTTTAAAGCTTTCTCTTCTGCCTGTAATAATTTTGTGGATGTAAGACTGATGCCCCACATCCCATACTATTTTGTCTCCGGGTGTGTCAAAAACCCTATGAAGTGCCAGAGTCAGCTCAACTACCCCAAGATTTGAAGCCAAATGGCCTCCGTTTTCGGAAACTACTTTTATTACATAATCCCTAAGCTCCTTTGAAAGAACTTCAAGCTCCTGGTAGCTCAGTTTTTTCAAATCGGCAGGAGAATTTATACTATCCAGAATTTTATACATTTATAACTCAACCTTCTAACTTATTTTTATCGCACCATAATATTCGCAACAACAATTCCCAATAATGCTCCGGCCATAACTTCCTTCGGAGTATGTCCTATAAGCTCCTTCAGCTTTTCGTCGGTAATCGGCTTATTGTGTGCAAGATCCTCGATTATCATATTTAATATTCTTGCCTGGTTTCCCGCTGCCCTTCTTACTCCTGCAGCATCATACATCACAACAAAGGCGAAGCATAAGGAAACTGCAAAAATAGGCGAGTCCCAGCCATACATCCTTCCTATTGACGTAGAAAGCGCCATTACAAAAGCAGTATGAGAACTCGGCATGCCTCCCGAACCCACGAGCCTGGTCAGATCCAGCTTCTTGCTGCTGTAAAAGGTAAATATTATTTTGAGTATCTGCGCAATCAGCCATGCTGTAATACAGGCCAACAGCGCTTTGTTGTCTGCTACTTTCACAAAGAAATTCAAAAACAACCCTCTCCTCAGATACTTTTCATATGTACTCTATTATACATATTGTAAAGCTTAGTTATCCCTGTCAATGATATAATCAGACAGTTCAATAAGATAGCAGCTTTTGTCCCCATATCTTTCAAGCTTTTGCTTGGCTTCCCCGATAAGCTCTGCCGCAATGCTTATGGACTTATCCAGTCCGTAGAAGCTGATAAAGTTTGATTTGTGAAATTCCGCATCCTTGTTTATGCTTTTCCCAAGCTTTTCTTCAGAACCTGAAACATCAAGTATGTCATCTTCCACCTGGTATGCGAGCCCAATTGCATCTCCGAATTCCATAATATTTTTTATGTCACCTTCATCCGCTCTTGCAATAACCGCACCGGCCGCAAGGGAGGCTTTAATCAGCGCACCCGTCTTTTTCCGATGCATGGATTTCAGAGTCTCAATATCAATACTCCTGTTTTCATAGTACAGGTCTATGCACTGCCCGCCTATCATTCCGGATATTCCCGAGGCCCTGCATATTATATTCATAGCCCTTATATATTCAGGCTTGGGGTTATCCATCAATATGGCCGTCATGGTTTCAAAAGCACTGTTCAATAATGCATCACCGGCAAGGACAGCAAAGCCCTCTCCAAAAACCTTGTGGCTGGTCGGCCTTCCACGCCTGAGATCATCATTATCCATGGCCGGTAAATCATCATGAATAAGTGAATATGTGTGAATCATTTCTATACAGCAGGCAAAGGGAAGCACCTCATCCTCCTGCCCTCCAAAAAGCTCACAGGACATTATGGCAAGTATGGGCCTGAGCCTCTTACCCCCTGCCAGAAGGCTATACCTCATTGCTTCCGTAATAACGGGTATACTATTGTCTGCCGGTATCATGGATTCAAGCTTCTGTTCCACCAAATGCCTTTTATTTGCCAGATACTCCTTAAGGTCCAATTCTATGCCTCCTTGATTTGACTAATGCTGAATTCCTCCATCTGCTCGCTCCCGCGATTCATAATAGCCATTACCTTCCCCTCAGCTTCTTCCAGCTTCCCGGAGCAAAGCTTTGAAAGAGCAATCCCCTCCTGATAGATTTTAATTGACTCTTCAAGAGAAATATTGCCTGCCTCCAGAGTCTCCACTATTTCCTCCAGCCTCTTTAAAGCCTGCTCAAATGAAAAATTCTCATTCATATTATTCTTCTCCATTTCAAGATATTATTGTAGGGTTTTTATATATATTTTATGTACTCTCCAGTCTTTTGACCTGGACTTCCGCTTTTCCGTCCTTCAGCTTTATGCAAAGCTCCTCATTAAGTTGCATATCTTTAACAGAAGTCAGGAGCTTTCCGTCGGATTTTCTAATGATTATGCCGTAACCCCTGCCCATAGCTGCCTCAGGGTTTAGCAGCTGCAGCTTCCCTATTGTCTTGTCGATTTCATTCCTTCTGCCCTTCATTATATTCAGCATATTGTAATCCAGGTACTTGTCCAGCGAATCAAGAGTCTGTCTCATATTGAGGACTTTCCTCTCCAGCTGCCTGAAAACACTGTCTCCGGAAATCCTCTCAACCCTGCTTCTATTATCCTTTATAAAATTTGCAATTGCAGAGTTCAGAACATATTGATACTGGCTTAACTTTCCCAACAGGCTCTGCATGTCGGGAACCGCCAGCTCCGCTGCCGCAGATGGAGTCGCTGCTCTTAAATCCGCAGTAAAATCTGAAATTGTATAATCCGTTTCATGCCCCACTGCCGAAATTACCGGTATATCCGATTCGTATACAGCTTTTGCCACCGCTTCCTCATTGAAGGCCCAAAGCTCTTCAATGGAACCGCCGCCGCGGCCGATTATCATGACATCCACATTTCCCTTGGAATTAAAATATCTGATCCCTTCCGCAATTTCATTTTCCGCTCCCGCTCCCTGCACTTGCACAGGGTATAAGTATACGTCGATGCAGGGGCATCTTCTTCTTATTATCGAAATTATATCCCTTACAGCTGCTCCCGTAGGTGATGTAACCACACCGACAGCCCGGGGCATAAAAGGTATTTTCTTCTTCCTTGCCTCATCAAAATATCCCATGGCGGCAAGCTTTTTCTTAAGCTGTTCGTAGGCCTTATATAGAGAGCCTGTCCCTTCGGGAATCATGTCCTCAGTATAGAATTGGTACTGCCCGTCTCTCTCATATATTGAAAAATAACCTCTCAGAATAACGGCACAGCCATCCTCAGGCATGAACTTGAGCTTTGAAGCATTGCCTTTGAACATAACACATCTTATTCTTGAGTCTGCGTCCTTTAAGGTGAAGTATATGTGCCCCGATGAGTGATGCTTGAAATTGGATATCTCTCCTTTCACATGCAAATGTGACAGGAGTACATCATTCTGCATCAGATGCTTTATATAATTATTAACCTCGGTAACCGTAAATATTCTTTCATTATTCATTTGTTCCATACACCTTTATATCCGCTTCTCTTATGATTTTGCCCAGCACACCGTTGACAAAGCTCCCGGATTCATCAGTGCTGTATTTCTTGGCAAGCTCAATTGCTTCATTTATAGATACACTGTCAGGAATGTCGTCGCGAAACAGAATTTCATACAAAGCAAGCCGCAAAATTGCCAGGTCAACCTTGGCAATCCTCTCTTTTGTCCATCCGGTTGTATTGTTTTGTATGAATTGATCTATCTCCTGAAGCTTCCCAATAGTACCTTTGATTATTTCTTCTGCAAACTTCATGTCTGCTTCCTTCATGGAATCCTGCTGCCCGTCTTTTCCCTGTTCCTTTTTTATCTCATAAAAATCCTCAAGCATTTCATCAGTATTTTCGTTCCTGTTGAAATCCGTACTATATAGGAATTGAATTGCAAATTCTCTGGCAAGCCTTCTGCTCATAAATCCTCCTATGTATTTCACAACCTGCATATATTTAAACTAACCCTCTTTACTGTAATAGAATTATAAGAGGGTTAGTTTATAAAAGCCTATTTGGATTTTCCTTCAGGATTCTCTTCTTCTTTGCTTTCCTTATCCATATTTATTCCCTGTATATGAATGTTTACTTCCACCACAGTCAGGCCGGTCATTGTCTCAACAGCCTTCTTGACGTTCTCCTGTATTTGCCAGGAAACATCGGGTATTCTCACGCCATAATCAACTATTATGTATAGGTCAATGGCAGCTTCTTTTTCGCCTACTTCAACCTTAACCCCTTTTGAAGGGTTTTTCTTGCCAAGTATCTCTGTTATGCTGTCAGCTATCCCGCCGCTCATGGAATAGACACCCTGTACTTCCCTGGCAGCTATTTCAGCAATTATTGCAACTACATCGTCCGCAATCTTAACATTACCGTACTTATCCAATTTTATCTCCTTTTCCAAATATTGCACCCCCTTGTAGATTCTATGAACAATTATATCAAAATCCGAATCCATTTACAAATATATGTATCTGCCAATATTATATTATACATAATTATAGTATTTATTCCAAAGAGTTTAGGATAGGTATAATCAAAGATTCATAGAATGGGCTTTAGTTCTTCTTCATTATTTTTATGTTTTTGGGGTCCAGTTTCGTTTTTCTTACCACAATGTCCTGTATCTGGGCAATATTTGAGGAGGTAAGCTCCTTGGCTTCAACTATGACTGTTGCAGAGTCATCGGTAAGAAATACCAATGCATCGTTAAAACCTCTGGAAATTATGAGATTCTCAATTATCATTTCTTTATCGGTAAGGGATACGATTTTCACAATCTCCTGCTGCGCCATACTCTTGAAATTCTCTTCCGCCTTGTCACTGTTTATTATATCCTGCCACATTTCTACTTCCTTGCTTCTGTTCTTATCCCTTTCAATCCTGTATTCCGAGAAAAAGGAAGCTGCTGTTGTTTCTAATGCCTCACCGCCGCTATCCTCTATGACTATTGGCCCCGCCGCCTCTTCTGTTCCCGCCGTTTCAGCAGGCATCCCCATTTCATCTGTTCCGATTACTTGCGCGTCCAGGTCAAGATTTGCATCAGTCAGCCTATCGGAAGTAAAACTGTTATATGCGTACCCCACAACAAAAAGCAGTATTATCATTGAACATATTATTAAATTCTTTTTCTTCACTTGCATGATTATACCTCCCTGAATTTATATTTAATACTAATTTCTTTCATATACCGTTACTCTATAGGCAGGAATATCCAATACCGTTTGCACCGCTTGGGAAATTTTCAGTTTAACCTTTGAATCTTTGGCGCCTTCGGCTACTACAATCACACCTTTTACCTCCGGGTTTATTTCCTTTATTATCAAAGGCTTTGAATTGCCTCCCTGAGCGGCTGTAAATACAACTTTGTCATCCGTTGTTTTCTCGTTTATTACCCGTGTTCCGCCGCTTGTATCCTTTTCATTGGTCACTTTGTCGGAGGTTGATTCATCCTTTGCAGGAATTATCTCTGCTCCGCTATCTAGAGTAATCATTACCGAAACTCTGCCTGCGCCCTGAATCTTACTGAGTATTGAAGACAAATCCGTCTCCAATTTTCTGACATAGTCAGAAGCGCTGTTGTCTGAAGTTCCTGTATCTGCCTGCGTAATTTCACTATAATAGTCTTCCCTTGATGCCCTGTCCCTCCGGATATCCCTGTAAAAATCGGCAATTAGAATTAGAGCCAGCCCCAAGCAGAATACGATAATCAGATTTGCAGTGGTCTTTTTTGAAAAGTTCAGCTTTTGAAAATTCACTTTCCTTAATTTATCCATCAACCACTCATGTAATTTCATAGAACTTCCTCCCTTGCATTATTACTGCCTTACCTCCACCCCTATAATAGATTCACTGATTCCCAAAGCTTTGCTTATCCCATCCCTAATCTCACTGCTTATTCTGCTATTATTCAAATTATATTCAACTTTGTCTTTATTAATTACATTTTTATTAACTTCCGCATCTTCGTCAGCCGCAATTTTTATCCTGTCAACTTCTATCACCTCTTTTGGCCTTTTGCTTATAATAACCTCTATCGATTTAATTTCACCGAAATCCTTGCTTTCAAAATCCTTCTCCAGCCGAAGATCTATCGATACTTCCTCGTAATCCGAATCCGTGCTGTTGTCAACAATCCTTCCGACCTTCTTTTTCAGGTTGTTTTCAAAAATTTCTACAGCCATCTGACGTTGAAAATTACTTATTTCCGTACTGTCCGCCGCGGAACCGCCTTGTTCTATATAGCTTGAAGTCTCAAGAAACTTCATATTGAAGCTGTCTGCATAATCCTTTATCAGTACAAAGGGCTTTATTACAACTACTATAATCATAAGCCCCACAATTACGTTTATATAACGTTTCATGGAACTATTGGGGATTATGGTATCCAGAAACATTATAAAAATGATTATCACCGCTATGTTTATAACCCATTCCCTTAAAAAATCAGCCATAAAATCACCTACCTATACTACCTGACCATTACCGCCATATTCCCGACTCCCATTATAACCGTAAGTGCCATGAAGAACATGACAGCTACTGCCAAAACACAGGTCAGAAGAACCAGCATTGCATTGCCCATATCGTTCAGGCACTGTACTATCTGATTGTCAAGAATCGGCTGGATAAGCGCACTTGTTACCTTATATATCAATACAACGGACAACATCTTTATAAGGGGAAAACTGCATATAAGAAGCAGGATAATGAACCCGGCAATCCCTATTCCGTTCTTAAGTATCAGTGAGCAGCTGACAACCGCATCAAAGGCTTCAGAGAGGAAATTCCCGACTATGGGAATAAAGTTGTCCACCGCAAATTTTGCAGTCCTTATGGTCGCACCGTCTATTGAGGCTGATGCAATGCCCTGTACCGTCAATACTCCCGTGAAAGCGGTGAGCACCAAACCCAAAGCTCCTACCGCAATTTGTTTCAGCAATGAAGCAAGCTTGGAAATATTCACGGAGTCAGACAGATTGTTCAATATGCTTATAATTGCCGAAAAAAGTATTACCGGCATGACAAATACTTTTATAAATGTTGTTATAATTGCGATGCATGTAAACATCAAAGGCTGGAACACAGCCGAAGAAGAAATCCCGCCGACAGAAGCCAATAGTGCAAGCAATGTCGGCAGCAGCGCCTGCATGAAGCCTGTCATTTTATTGATGGTGTCAACTCCAATTATCATTGCATCATCAAAACTTTTTACAGCCAGAATAATTATCAGTATGTAGCACATCCCGTATGCCAGCCGGCCGATGGAATCCTCCTCAAAAGCATTATGGAGGTTTTGAAGTATGGCACAAAAAATAGCCAGTATCAGAAGCTTGCCCATAAGGCTGAAATTGCTGATTACTTCTTTGAAAAACAAGCTTGCAATACCTTTTCCCATATCTCTGATGCTGTTTTGAGTATTTCCCTTAAAAAGGCCCAATACCATCTCCCTGACATCGAACTCAGGCAGCATGCCTTCAGATTCCCTGTTGATTTCATCAACATACTTTTCTATATCGCTTATATCCAGATTATCCAGCTGGCTTTGCAGTATATCCTGTGTATCGTCGCAGTTAACGGCACATAAGGAAAGCAGAATGATTATCATAATAAATACTATGCCTTTTCCCATGTATATCCCCCTTAAGGTATGATTTTTATCATTATATCCATCAGTGCCGCAAGTATGGGTATCGCAATAACCATAATAAGCACTTTCCCCGCAAACTCAACCTTCGCTGCAATGGCACCCTCTCCGGCATCCCTGCATATCTGGGCGCCGAATTCCGTTATATATGCGATTGCAATAACCTTAAGTATTGTAGTGAAGTATAATACTTCAATATTGGCTTTAGCCGCAAAATGCTTCAGTACCGTCATAACAGAGTTAAGCTTGGTTATTACAAATACAAATATAACCAATCCGGTAACAATGCTTATTGCAACTGCCATTTCAGGCTTTTCCTCCTTCAGGACTACTGCAAGCAATGCTGCTATTATACCTACCATAACGATTTTCATGATATCCATAAAATCACCCTACAAATGGAACATTGTTCTTACACTGTTAAAAAGATTGCTTATAAGGCTTATTACCATCATAAGCACTACTACAACTCCCGCCAAAGTAGTCATCATAGCCATTTCTTCCCTTCCTGACTGGTTCAGGACTCTGTTCAGAACCGCTATAACTATACCTATAGCCGCTATTTTGAATATCAAATCAACATCCATTTTATCGCCCCTTTCGCCAGTATTTATGCCAATACTACAAATACTGCAATTCCCAATAAAAAACCGAGACTTCTGTACATTTTTGCACTTCTCTTTATTTCCTCCATTGCTGCAGCCTCTTGATGGCTGAGCTGAATGTAAAAAAGCTGGAAATGCTTTTTCTGGTCTTCCCTGTCGGAGCATCCCAATATGCTTCCAAAGCTCTTTATGAGGTCTATGTCCGCCCTTTTCAATGAAGACTGTGTAAGAATCGATTCAGCCGAATCATTCCATGCTTCTCTTACAGTGTAAAAGCTCCTGTCCGAAAGGCATCGGGAGATACAGCTAAAAAAGCTGCCAATCGGGCCTTCCGCCTTTTTTGATACACTGGAAAGTGCGGCAGGCAAGGGTGTAGCTCCGTATGTCACTTCCGTTTCCAGCATCTGCATTAATCTCCTGACATTTGCAAGCTCTCTGTATCTCAGTGACAATTTATATGAATAAACCATCCCTAATAATCCGC